>NZ_JBFACT010000040.1:0-81959 GCF_040640995.1 Amycolatopsis sp. NPDC021455
TAGGCCAGAAATGGAAGCACAGTAATGTGTTGTCGAGTTGACTGGTACTAATAGGCCGAGGACTTGCCTACGAAGATGTTACGCATCCACTCTACGGTTCTGAAACACCACACCGGTGTGTGTTGTTTCGTAGTGTTTCGGTGGTTATAGCGTCAGGGAAACGCCCGGTCCCATTCCGAACCCGGAAGCTAAGCCTGACAGCGCCGATGGTACTGCAACCGAAGGGTTGTGGGAGAGTAGGACACCGCCGAACTTACCTTGAGAAAAGGGCCTGGGCCCGGTCGAGACGCAAGTCTCCCGGCCCAGGCCCTTTCTTCATATCCAGACCCCCCCGTGTCGACCCTCCAATCACGTGAGTCGACCGTTCAATCACGCGTGTCGGCTTCCGGATCACACGAGCCGACCCTGTCGGTCCGCGAGTCCCGCCTCCAATCACGCGAGATCCGCCTCTGATCACGCCAATCTCGTCCCGGATCACGCCAGTTACGCTCCCAGCCGGCGCCGTGATGCTTCCCAATATTGGTTGAAGCCGGAACTCACGTGATCGGGAGGGCATCACTCGTGATTGGAGGGGCATCACGTGTGATTGGAGGGTCGACACGGCGGAGGCGGGAGGGGCTGGGCAAGAAGAAGGGGGTCAGGAGCGGCGCTCCTGACCCCCCGGTAGGTGAGTGGGTTACTTGATGGCTGAGCCGGCTTGCCAGTCGGCCCAGGACTTCGTCCAGTCGCCGTACAGGTCCCACACCGGGAGCTGGGGGCCGCCCGAGTTGGTGACCTCCACGACGTCGCCCAGGCCCATGTTCTGGAAGAACCACTGGGCGTTCGCGTCGTTCAGGTTGATGCAGCCGTGCGAGACGTTCGAACTGCCCTGCTGGCTCACGCTGTTCGGGTTCTCGTGGACGAACTCGCCGTCGTTCGAAATCCGCTCCGACCACTTCTCGTTCGACCGGTACGCCTTCGGGTCGGGCGGGCAGACGCCGTACGTGCACGAGTCCATCGTGTAGTTCGCCTGCTTGTCCGAAATGACGTGCGCGCCCAGGTGGGTCGGTGTCGCGTCCTTGCCCATCGAGATCGGCATCGACTTCACCATCTGGCCGTTGTGGAAGATCTGCATCTGCTCGCTGTTCCCGTCCGCCTTCGCGATCCAGGAATCGTGCACCTTGTACGTCTCCGTGCGGTCCTCCGCGCCGAAGACGCCGCCGCCGAAGTCGACGCCGTAGATCTTCGCCGTCACCTTCAGTGTCGTGCCGGCCTTCCAGTACTCCTTCGGCCGGTAGTGGACGTTCGAGTCGTCGATCCAGTACCAGCTGCCCTCCTGCTTCGGCGTCGACTCGACCGTCAGGGCCTTCTCGACCGCCGCCTTGTTCTTGACGGCGACCTTGCCGAAGCTGAACACGATGGGCTGCCCCACGCCGACGCCCGTGCTCGCCACCGCGGACGGCGCCGGGATCAGGTTGGCGTTCGCCTGCTTCTTCGGCGCGATCGTGCTGATCTGGTTGTCCTGCTCGATCGGCTGCCCGTTGGCGCCCTGGGCGTGCGCGACGATCTTGTACGTCGCGCCGTAGCCGAGCGGCTCGCTCGACGTCCAGCTCGAGCCGTCCTCCGCGAGCTTGCCGGCGACCGTCTTCCCCTTGGCGGTGTTGGTCACCGTGACGTCGAGGAGCTTCCCGTTGGCCGCCTTCACGACGATCGGCGTCGCGGGGTTCACGCCCGTGCCACCCGCGGGTTCGAACGTCACCGCCACCGGTGTCGCCGACGCCGAGGCGGACCCTGACGCCGGTGCCCCGCCGGCGGGCGAACCGCCGTCGTCACCGGACGAGCAGGCGGAAAGCAGCAGTGCTCCGGCGAGGATTCCGGCCACCGAAAGTAAAATCTTCTTGGGGAGCATATTGTCTCTTTTTGGGGAATTGGGATCGGCGGGCATTCGTCATCAAAACTACGCGATAGCGATGACGTCCTTACCGGCGGATAGGTGCATCGGCGTGACGCGGATCACGTCATGACGAGCCCCGGGGCGCCGTACAGCCCCGGCCCGCTCACGGAAAGCTCGTCGAGGTACTCCCGCGCCGCCGTGTACGCCTCTTCCGCCAGTGCTTCCGTGTGCCCGAAATCGAGCGGGTTCACACGCACCGGCGCGGGCCCCGGCAGGTACAGCACCGGCGCCTGCGCGGCGGCCAGCGGTGCCTCCAGCACGGCCTGGTTCCGCATGCTGATCATCGCGGTGAACATCATCACCTCGGCGAATGTCTTCGGCGCGCCCGGTAGCTTCCCGGGGAACGCGCAGTCGAGCACCACCAGCGACTTCGCGCCCATGGCGAGAGCCTGCCGCATCGGCACGTTCGCGACGAGCCCGCCGTCGTACAGCAGCTGCCCTTCGTGTTCCACCGGCGGGAAGATCCCCGGGATCGCGCAGCTCGCCAGCAGCGGCTCGAGCAGCCGTCCGGAGCGGATCAGCAACGGCTCGGCCGTTTCCACCTGCGTCGTGACGACGCCGAGCGGCAACGCCAGGTCCTCGAAGCGCGTCTCGGCGCCGAGGTGGTCGGCGATGATCCCCGCCAGGCCCGTGTTGGGGAACAGGTGCGTCTTGCTCTGCGTCAGCGTCCGCACGCGGCTCAGCACGCCGCCGGGGAACGCCTCATCGCGCGTCATGCGCGCCCAGATGCCGTTCAGCCGCGCGAGCGCGTCGCCGCCGGAGAGGGCCAGCACGGCCGCGTTGAGCGAGCCGACCGACGTGCCGGTCACGAGGTCCGGCGCAAGCCCGGCTTCGGTCAGGGCGCGCAGCATGCCGACCTGCATGGCGCCGAGGCTGCCGCCCCCGCCGAGGACGAAGCCGACCGGCCGGGGGAGATCCGCGAGACTCATGCCACCGAATGTAGTAAGTGCGCAGGTCGGACGGGTGGTCAGGGCACCCGTTCGGGTTCGCGCTCGGGCGCGGCCAGTGCCTTGCGCTTCTTGAGGCGCAGCAGGAAGAACACGCCGATCGCGGCGATCAGGCCGACGACGATCAGGCCGCCGGTGTTCAGGGCGCCTTCGATGCGCTTGGCGGCTTCGCCCAGGGCGGCGCCGATGCTGATGTGGACCAGCGACCAGCAGAACGCGCCCGCCGCGGCGGCCGGCAGGAACTTCCGGAACGGCAGGCCCGCCGTCCCGGCCGCGGCCGGCGTGAGCGTCCGGATCACCGGCAGGAAGCGGGCGAAGAACACCGCCCAGGCGCCGCGGCGTTCGAGGACGGCGGTGGCCTTGTCCCAGGCGTCGAGGCCGTACTTGCGGATCAGCTTCGTCTCCCGCAGTCGCGGCCCGAAGCGGCGGCCGACGAGGTAACCGAGCGCGTCGCCCGCCGTCGCGCAGAGGGTGACGACCGTCCACAGCGCCAGGAACCGCGGGACGGTGTTCGCCGTCGTCGCGGCGATGAGCAGCCCGGACTCGCCCGGGGCCACGAACCCCAGCCCGATCGTGCATTCGGCGAACACCAGGCCGCCGGTCGCGGCGACGAGCCCCGGTTCCGGGAGTCCTTGCAGCCAGCTGAGAAGGTCCGAAACCAGGGCCATGCGACCCACTTTACCGATCCTTTAAGGATGGTGGGGTGACGTGTGTCACCGTGCCAGCAGCGACGTCGCTTCCTGAGCTGCGGGGCCTTCGGTTGCCAGGTGCTGCAGGTTCTCGGGGAGGACCTCGCCGCGGTGGGCCTTGGTCTGGGCGTAGAGCCGTCCGGCGCGGTAGGACGAGCGCACGAGCGGCCCGGCCATCACGCCGGCGAAGCCCATCGCTTCCGCGGCCTGGGAGTGCTCGACGAACTCCTCCGGCTTGACCCACCGGTCCACCGGGTGGTGCCGCGGTGACGGCCGCAGGTACTGCGTGATCGTCAAGATCTCACACCCGGCGTCGACCAGGTCCCGCATCGCCGGAGCCACCTCGTCGGGCGTCTCGCCCATCCCGAGGATCAGATTGGACTTCGTCACCAACCCGGCCTCACGCGCCGCCGTGATCACTTCCAGAGAACGAGCGTAACGGAATCCGGGACGGATCCGCTTGAAAATCCGCGGAACAGTTTCCACGTTGTGCGCAAGAACCTCCGGACGCGACCCGAAAACTTCGGCAAGTTGCGCAGGATCGGCGTTGAAATCCGGAATCAACAACTCCACACCGGTACCCGGGTTCAACGCGTGAATCTGACGCACAGTTTCCGCGTACAGCCAGGCACCGCCATCGGGAAGGTCGTCCCGGGCGACACCGGTCACCGTCGAATACCGCAGGCCCATGGCCTGCACCGACTCCGCGACCTTCCGCGGCTCAGCCGTGTCCAAAGCCGCCGGCTTCCCCGTGTCGATCTGACAGAAATCACACCGCCGGGTGCACTGGTCCCCGCCGATCAGGAACGTGGCCTCACGGTCCTCCCAGCACTCGTAAATGTTGGGACAGCCCGCTTCTTCACACACCGTGTGCAGACCCTCACGACGAACCAGACCCTTGAGCTCGGTGAACTCCGGCCCCATCCGCACCCGCGTCTTGATCCACGACGGCTTCTTCTCGATCGGCGTCTCACTGTTGCGAACCTCGAGACGCAACAGCTTCCGGCCTTCAGGCGCAGCACTCACGATCTCAACCGTACGCCCGTCCGGGCTACGCGGGATCGGGGGTGACGCCGGTCAGCTTCGCCGTGACGTCCCACAACGCCGACCCCAGCGACTCGTCGCGCGCGGCGGACAGCGGGCGCGTCTTGACCGGGCTGCCGCGCAGCCCGCCGAGGCCGCCGGGGGCGATGTAGTCGCCGCCCGTGACGTCGTCCGCCGTGGCCGCATACAGCTGCGGCAGCGCGCCCTGGCGGACGTTCTGGGCGAACAGGGCCTCGCCGATCCGGTGGCCGCCGGCGATGACCGAGCGGACGACCGCGTTGCTGTACGACCGCGCCATGCCGCTGCCGAGGCCGGTCGCGGTGTACCCGGGGTGCGCGGCGACGCTGAGGACGTCGTCGCCCGCCGCGCGCAGCCGCCGGTCGAGTTCGACGGCGAACACCTGGTTGGCGAGCTTCGACTGCCCGTACGCCGTGGCCGGGTTGTAGCGGCGGTGGTCGCTGTTGGGGTCTTCGAGGTCGATCCGGGCGCCGACGGCGGCGATGCTCGACAGCGTGACGACCCGGGCGTGCTGCCCGCCGCGCAGGGCGGGCAGCAGCAGCCAGGTCAGCGCCGCGTGCCCGAGGTGGTTGGTGCCGAACTGCAGCTCGAAGCCGTCGGCGGTGCGGCCGCGGGCGGTCGCCATCACGCCGGCGTTGTTGACCAGCACGTCCAGCGCGTCGCCGGTGTGTTCTCGCACCGACACGGCCGCCGCGCGCACCGACGCGAGCTCGCTCAGGTCCAGTGGGATGAGCTCGGGTGCGGCGCCCGCGGCGGCGGCGCGGACGTGTTCGAGGGCTTTCGCGCCGCGTTCGGCGGAGCGGCAGGCCAGGAGCACTCGGGCCCCCTTGCCCGCGAGCACTTCGGCGGTGCGCAGGCCCAGGCCGGAGTTGGCCCCGGTGACCAGGACGGTCCGGCCGGTCTGGTCCGCGATGTTTTCTTCGCTCCAGCGCGTCATGCGCCTACTTAACTCTGTTTACGCACTCGGCGCGAGCAACCGCCGCAAGTGTCCCATCACAGGACGGCGGCGGGTGGATTCCTCGCGGTTCGCGCGCAGCAGTGCCTCGACCGCACGGCCCACCTTGACGATCTCGTCGGCCGGCTCGCGCGGGTCCGCCAGCCCGGCCGTGACGGCGAGCATCCGCAGCTCGCCCTCGTGCATCCGGCGCAGCGACGCGTGGCGCTCGTAAGCGCCGTCGAGGACCGCGCGCAGGTCGGTGTGCTCGTCGACGGCGGCGCGCCAGGCGCGCGCGACGGCGTCGATGTGGTCGCCGAGGCCGTCGGCGTCGTCCGGGTCGATGACCTCGGTGCGCAGGCGGCCGCTCAGCGTGCGCGTCCACTGGTACTGCAGGGCGGTGAGGAGGTTCTCCTCGGTGCCGAAGTGCTCCTCGGCCCCCGGCACCTCCTCGAGCGGCAGCGGCGCGCCCGGGTTCCGCGCGGCCAGGCGGACGGCGGCTTCGAGGATTTCCTGACGTCGGTAGAAGTCGGTCCAGCTCATCTGTGGGTCCCCTTCCGTGGCCCGGGTCATACCGCGGGTTTGCGGCATACTCCCGGTACGGACCTGACACGGCGAACATACCATGGGTATGGAGAGGTGCCCCGGGCGTAAGGTTGTGAAGGTGGCGACAATGAGGTCCAGACGACTCGACTACTCCGAGTCGACCCGGTCCGCGCTGGTCGACAGCGCGGTCGAACTGTTCACCAAACGCGGTTACGCGGGTACCTCGCTCGACGAGATCGCCAAACGCGCCCGGGTCACCAAGGGCGCGCTGTACCACCACTTCAGCGGCAAGCAGGCCCTCTTCGAAGCCGCGTTCGACCAGGTGGAAAGTCTCGTCTACGACCGGCTGGACAAGATCGTGAACGGCGACGGCACGCCGTGGGAACGGGCGCTCGGCGGGCTCAACGCGTTCATCCGCGCCTGCCTCGACCCGGCCTACCAGCGGATCGCCGTCCACGAAGCGCCGGTCGTCATGGGCTGGGAGCGGTGGCGCGAGGCGGAGGAGCGGTACAGCTTCGGGCTCGTGCGGTCGAGCCTGCAGTCGCTCATCGACGCGGGCGACGTCGAGCCGGTGCCGGTGGAGGTCACCTCGCGGCTGCTGTTCGGCGCGCTGTCGAGCGCCGCGACGGAGATCGCCGGCTCGCCCGACCCGAAGAAGGTCGGCGCGGAGATCGAAGACGTGATCGTCCGCATGCTGGTACGGCTGCGGCGCACCGAGGACGACGTCTCTATAGGCTGACTTCGTGGACTTGAGGATCTTCACCGAGCCCCAGCAAGGGGCCAGCTACGACGACCTGCTGCGCGTCGCCAAGGCGACCGAAGCCGCCGGGTACGACGCCTTCTTCCGCAGCGACCACTACCTGAAGATGGGCTCGGCCGACGGTCTGCCCGGCCCGACCGACGCCTGGATCACCCTCGCCGGCCTGGCCCGCGAGACCAGCCGGATCCGGCTCGGCACGCTCGTCACCGCGGCGACCTTCCGGCACCCGGGCCCGCTGGCCATCTCCGTGGCGCAGGTCGACCAGATGTCCGGCGGCCGCGTCGAGTTCGGCCTCGGCTCCGGTTGGTACGACGCCGAGCACGAGGCGTACGGCCTGACGCTGCCGCCGCTGAAGGAACGCTTCGACCGCTACGCCGAGCAACTCGAGATCATCACCGGGCTGTGGAAGACGCCGGTGGGCTCGACGTACTCCTTCAAGGGCGAGTACTACACGCTTTCGGAGTCGCCGGCCCTGCCGAAGCCCGCGCAGCACCCGGCGCCGCCGGTGATCATCGGCGGCGGGGGCAAGAAGCGCACCCCGGCGCTGGCCGCGCGGTTCGCCGACGAGTTCAACCTGCCGTTCGCGGACGCCGACAGCGCGGCCGCGCAGTTCGCCCGCGTCGAGGCGGCGGCGGAGGAGATCGGCCGCGACCCGAAGGAGATCCTGCGCTCGGTGGCGCTGGTCATCGGCGTCGGCCGCTCCGACGCCGAAGTCGCGCAGCGGGCGTCGGTCATCGGGCGGGACGTCACCGAGCTGCGGGCGAACGGCCTCGCGGGGTCGCCCGCCGAGGTCGTCGACCGGATCGGGCAGTGGCGGGAGAAGACCGGGATCACGCGGGTCTACCTGCAGCTGCTGGACCTCTCGGACCTCGACCAGATCGACCTCATCGCCGCCGAGGTCGCACCGCAGCTGGACTGAGCAGGCCCCCGTTTTCCACGCTACCGAAACGGCCCGACAGTTCCAGGCCGCCGAAGCCGTGAAGGCCTCCTTACCGGTCATAAGAGCCGGTAAGGAGGCCTTCACGGACTTTCAGTTCTGGAGGGCGAAGGTGACGCCCGCGGCCTTCGGGGCCTCGGGGCGGGGGAGCCAGCGGTCCTCGCTCACCGGCAGCTCGCCTTCCAGGGCCGCCAGGACCGCGTCGCGGGCCAGGGGGAGGACCGCTTCGACCGTGACGTCGCGCTGCAGCTCGTACGAAAGCGACGTCACGCCCGCGTCGCGGATGCCGCACGGCACGATGTTGTCGAACGCCTTCAGGTCCGCGTTGCAGTTCAGCTCGAAGCCGTGCATCGTCACGCCGCGCTGGACGCGGATGCCGATCGCCGCGATCTTGCGCTCGATGCCGCGGTCGTCGGCCGGGATCCAGACGCCGCTGCGGCCTTCCACGCGGCCGCTCGTCACGCCGAGCTGGTCGCACACGTGGATCAGCGCCTCTTCCAGCCGCCGCACGTAGTGGACGACGTCGATCGGGTCGCCGAGCTTCACGATCGGGTAGCCGACCAGCTGGCCGGGACCGTGCCAGGTGATCTTGCCGCCGCGGTCGACGTCGATCACCGGGGTGCCGTCCATCGGCCGGTCGGCGGGCTCGGTGCGCTTGCCCGCGGTGTACACCGACGGGTGCTGCAGCAGGAGCATGGTGTCCGGCGCGGTGCCGTCGGCGCGGGCCGTCAAAAAGCCGCGCTGGAGCTCCCAGGCTTCGGTGTAGTCGATCGTGCCGAGTTCGCGGACGTCGACGGGCTCGGTGCTGGCGCGGCAGGAGGGCAGGGAAGAACTCACCCGTCGAGGCTACGCCCGTCACCCGGCGGAAGCAGCCGCAAGGCGGACGCCGAGAGCAGTCCGACACCGGTCACGGCCAGCACTGCGCCGATCGTGTCGGTCACCCAGTGGACGCCGAGCACGACCCGGCAGGCGGCGGACAGCACGACCGCGACCGCCACGGCCACCGCCACGCGGCGGACCAGCCGCGGCCACAGCCACGCGCACAGCAGGAGCAGGACGAACCCCGTGCTCGCCACCGACACGACGTGCCCGCTCGGGTAGCTCAGGTCCGGGTAGTCGCGCGGGCGTTCCCGCAGGAAGACCGGCTTGAACACCAGGCTCGTCAGCCGGCACAGCAGCAGCACCACGGCCAGCCGGACGCACAGCCCGAAGTGCTCCCGGCGGCGCAGCGCCAGCGCGAGCAGCGCGACGCCGAGGACGTAGGGGAGCACCGGGCCGAGGACGTCGCTGCCGGCCTGCGCGACCCGGCCGAGCGGCTCCGCGTACACGCCGTGCAGCGCGTTCGATACGGCGACGTCGAGCGCCAGCGGCTGCCGCGCCACGCTCAGGCCGAGCAGGACGAACGCGGCGGAGAACACCGCGCCGACGACGAGCCAGCGCTGCAGCCGGACACTCATGCCGCGGCGAGCGCGCTGTCCAGGGTCCGGTGCCGGAACGCGAACCCCGACCGCTCCAGCGCCGCCGGGACGGCCCGCTGCCCGTACAGCGCCATCTCCTCCCCGGCCTGGCCGAGCACGGCCTTGAGCGCGATCCCGGGCACCCACCACGGCGCCGGCCGGTGCAGCGCCCGGCCGACCGCGCGGGTGAACTCGGCGTTGGTCACCGGCTCGGGGCCGGTCAGGTTCACCGGGCCGGCCAGGTCGTGCGTCAGGACGTGGACGATCGCGCCCACCTCGTCGTCGAGGGAGATCCACGGCATGTACTGGCTGCCGTCGCCGAGGCGCCCGCCCAGGCCGAGGCGGAACAGCGGGCGCAACGTGCCGTACAGCCCGCCCCGCGCCGAAAGCACCAGCCCGGTCCGGATGTTCACCACGCGCGCGTCGCCGGCTCCCGCCGTCGCCGCTTCCCACGCTTCGCACAGCTCGGCCAGGAAACCTCCGCCGCGTGGCGCGGATTCGTCCACAATGGACGGGCCGGCGTTCCCGTAGTACCCGACGGCGGACGCGTTGACGAGCACCCCGACGCCGTGTTCGGCGACGGCTTCGGCCAGCACCTCGGTCGGCTCGACCCGGCTGTCGGTGAGCTGCTGCTTGCGCATCGCGCTCCACCGGCCCGGGAACAACGGCTTGCCGCCCAGGTTGACGACGGCGTCCACGCCCTCGAACGCGCCGCTCGCGATGGTGCCCGACGGCGGATCCCAGCGGAACTCGCCGCCTTCACGTGCTTCACGCCGCACGAGAACGCGGACCTCGTGACCGTCGCGCCGCAGGCGTTCGCCCAGCGCCGACCCGATCAAGCCGCTCGCCCCGGCGATCAGTACTCGCATGCTTCGATCGTGGCTTATCGGGGTCACAGGCGCACGCCCAGGTCCCTCGCGAACGCGGGGACATCGGACAGGATCGCCAGGCCGAACTGCCAGAGCGGGACGTCGGGGAAGCCCGTGCCGGTGTAGAACATCGCGATGACCGCGTCACCGGTGGAAAGACCGAACCCGCGGCAGCGCGGCAACGCGCCACCCTTGTGCCGCACGGTGCCGCCGAGTTTCCGGCGCGCCAGCTCGGCGGCGGGCGTGTCCGCGGTGGCGAGGTACCGGTGGAAGGCGAACAACTCGGCGGCCGTGCCCCGGGCCGTCCCCTGCGTCCACTCCCATTCCGCGTCGTCGGAGACCGGCTCGCCCCGGACGCGGTCGCGGACTTCCCGCCGGAACGCGGGGTCCCCGGTGAAGCGCGCGGTGAGGTCCGGCTCGCCGGGGAAGAACGAGCGCAGGGTTTCGCCGCAGAACCAGCGCAGATCCGGATCGGGCCAGCCGCCGCTCGCCGCCGCGGCGCGCAATGCGGCGTCGCCGAGCCGGGCCCGGAGGTAGTCGGGGGCCGCGTTGTCGCTCTCGGAGATCATCGCCGCCGCGATCGCGTCGAGCGGGACGCGCTGCTCCGGATCACGGGCGACGCCGTAGTCGTCACAGGCGATGCCGAGGGAGGTCAGGGCCCGCAGGTGCGCGCCCCCGCCGACCGGGCCGTCGCCCTCGAACGGATGCCACGCGTCCCAGTCGCCGACCCGGACCGGCTCGGCCGGATCGAGCCCGCCGGCGACCGCCGTCGTGTAGGCGAGCAGGTGGACAACCTTGATCGTCGAAGCCAGCACCCGGGGCACGTCGGCGTTGTGCGCCAAGTGGTTCCGGCCGTCGTCGGCGACGATCGAGACGTCGTCACGGTGCTCCGCGAACCAGGTCATCGCGCCTCCTCCCGGATGCGGCGAAGGCCGCCACGGCTGTCCCGTGGCGGCCTTCGTCAGGTGACTCAGAGACCGAGTTCGCTCTCGAAGTTGCCCTCTTCCAGGCGCTGCTTGATCGTCGTCAGGAAGCGGCCCGCGTCGGCCCCGTCCACCAGGCGGTGGTCGTAGGTCAGCGGCAGGTACGCCATCGAGCGGATCGCGATGGTGTCGTTGCCGTCGGCGTCCGCGATCACGACCGGGCGCTTGACGACCGCGCCGGTGCCGAGGATGCCCGACTGCGGCTGCACGATGATCGGCGTGTCGAACAGCGCGCCGACGCTGCCGATGTTCGTGATCGAGAAGGTGCCGCCCGACAGCTCGTCCGGCTTGATCTGGCCCGCCCGCGCGCGGCCCGCCAGGTCGGCGATCCGGTGCGCGAGACCGGCCAGGCTCAGCTCGCCCGCGTCGTGGATCACGACCGAGAGCAGCCCGCGCTCGGTGTCCACCGCGATGCCCAGGTGCACGGCGCCGTGGTAGGTGATCTCCTTCGTGTCCTCGTTGTAGGACGCGTTGACGTTCGGGTGCTGCTTGAGCGCCTCGACCGTGGCCTTCGCGAAGAACGGCAGGAACGTCAGGTTGACGCCCTCGCGCTCCTTGAAGCCCGCCTTCGCGCGCTGGCGCAGCTTGGCGATCTTCGTGACGTCGACCTCCTGGACCTGCGTGAGCTGCGCGGCGATCTGCAGCGACTCGCGGGTCTTGGTGGCCGTGATCTGGCGGATCCGGCTGGCCTTCTGCACCGTGCCGCGCAGCGCGGCCAGCTCCGGCGACACCGTGGCCGCGGGACGCGCGGCGGGCGCCGCCGGGGCAGCGGCGGCGGCCGGAGCAGCGGCGGCGGGCGCCGGGGCGGCGGCCTTCTGCTTCTCCTCGGCCGCAGCCAGGACGTCCTGCTTGCGGATCCGGCCGCCGACCCCGCTGCCGGTCAGCGTCGACAGGTCGATGCCGTGCTCCGACGCCAGCTTGCGGACCAGCGGCGTGACGTACGGGCCGTCCGCCGAGCCGTCCTTCGCCGCGGCGGCCGGGGCCGACTGCGTGGCGGCCGCGGCCGGGGCGGCCTGCGGCTTCGGTTCCGGCTTGGGCTCGGGCTTGGCCTCCTGGACCGGCTCCGGCTTGGGCTCGGGCTTCGGCTCCGGCTTGGGTTCCGGCTTCGGCTCGGGCTTGGGCTCCGGCTTGGCCTCGGCCTTCGGCGCCGCGTTCGCGTCGCCGATCACGGCCAGGACGCCGCCGACCTCGACGGTCTCGTCCTCGCCCGCGCGGATCTCCAGCACCGTGCCGGCCACCGGCGACGGCACCTCGGTGTCGACCTTGTCGGTGGAGATCTCGAGCAGCGGCTCGTCGACCTCGACCGAGTCGCCGACCGCCTTCAGCCAGCGCGTGACGGTGCCCTCGGTGACGCTCTCGCCCAGCTCGGGCAGCTTCACCTCGGTGCCTTCGCCGCCGGCGGCCGGCGCGGTGTCCGGCTTGCTCGGCGCTTCGTCGGAGGCCTGCGGCGCGGACTCCTCCTGCTGAGGCTCCGGCTCGGACTTCTGCTCCTCCTGCGCCGGGGCGGAGGACTCGGGCACGCCGCCGCTGCCGTCGTCGATGACGGCGAGCTCGCCGCCGACCTCGACGGTCTCGTCCTCCTGGGCGCTGATCTTCACGACCGTGCCCGCCACCGGGGAGGGCACCTCGGTGTCGACCTTGTCGGTCGAGATCTCGAGCAACGGCTCGTCGACCTCGACGGTGTCGCCCTCCTGCTTAAGCCACCGGGTGACGGTGCCTTCGGTGACGCTCTCCCCGAGCTCCGGCAATGTGACGGAGTAGGCCATCGTTCGCTGACTCCTCTTCCAAGTTCTGCGTGGTCTGGATTCTGCTGGTGGGACGTCAGCTGTGCACGTGCAGCGGCTTCCCCGCGAGGGCGAGGAACGCTTCACCGAGGGCCTCGGTCTGGGTCGGGTGGGCGTGGATGAGCGGCGCGACGTCTTCGGGGAAGGCCTCCCAGCTGTAGATCAGCTGCGCTTCGCCGATCAGCTCGCCGACGCGGTCGCCGACCATGTGGACGCCCACGACCGGGCCGTCCGGCGCCTTGACCAGCTTGACGCCACCGGAGGTCTTGAGGATCTGGCTCTTGCCGTTGCCGCCCAGGTCGTACGTGAACGTCGTGACGTCCGCGCCGTACTTGTCCTTGGCCTGCGACTCGGTCAGCCCGACCGACGCGACCTCCGGGTGCGAGTAGGTGACCCGCGGGATGCCGCTCTCGTCGATGACGCGCGGGTTCAGCCCGGCGATCTCCTCGGCGACGAAGATGCCCTGCTGGAAGCCGCGGTGGGCGAGCTGCAGGCCCGGGACGATGTCGCCGACGGCGTAGACGTTCGGGAGGTTCGTGCGCAGCCGCTCGTCGGTGAGGACGAAGCCGCGCTCGATCTTGACGCCGGCCTCCTCGTAGCCGTGGCCGGCCGAGTTCGGCCCGCGGCCGACGGCGACCAGCAGCAGGTCGGCCTCGATGGTCTCGCCGGACTCCAGCGAGACGCTCACGCCGTTGTCGTCCTGCTTCGCGCCGGTGAACTTCACACCGGTCTTGAAGGCGATCTTGCGGCGGCGGAAGGCGCGCTCGAGCTGCTTGGACGCGAACTCGTCCTCGTTCGGGACCAGCCGCGGCAGCGCCTCGACGATGGTGACGTCGACGCCGAAGGAGGCCCAGACGCTGGCGAACTCGACGCCGATGACGCCGCCGCCGAGGACGACGACCTTCTTCGGGACGTAGTCGAGGGCGAGGGCCTGCTCGCTGGCGATGATGCGGCCGCCGAGCTCCAGGCCGGGCAGCGTGCGCGAGTACGAGCCGGTGGCGAGGATGACGTTCTTGCCGGTGTAGCGGGTGCCGTCCACCTCGACGGTCGTGCCGCCGACGAACGTCCCGCTGCCCTCGACGAGGTTCACCTTGTGCGCCTTGGCCAGGCCCTGCAGGCCCTTGTACAGGCGGGCGATGATCCCGTCCTTGTACTTGTTGACCCCGGCGATGTCGATGCCCTCGAAGGCGGCCTTGACGCCGACCGCCTCGGCTTCACGGGTCTCGTCGGCGACCTCGGCGGCGTGCAGCAGGGCCTTGGTCGGGATGCAGCCCCGGTGGAGGCAGGTCCCGCCCAGCTTGTCCTTCTCGATCAGCGTGACGGAAAGGCCCAGCTCGGCCGCGCGGAACGCCGCGGCGTAGCCGCCCGATCCGCCTCCCAGGATCACGAGGTCGGCGGAGGTGTCGGTCACTTCATTAACTCCTCGGCAAGCAGTGGGGTGATGCTCTGTCGCCGCCCGCGCCGGGTATAACCGCGCGCGCGACACTCGCCATCTTGTCACTACGCCGGACGGGGCTGCGAGCTAGCCGGGTGTGCGACGCCGACCACACGCGGACACCGGGATAATGAGTGGTGGAAGTCTCGGGAGGAGAGGTGGTCGAGGTGGGGCTCTTCGACTCGCTGCGCAGGCGGGCCAAGGGTGGGCAACGGGCCGGTACGCTGCGGAAAGCCAGCTCCGAGGACACCCGCCACCTCGACGAGTGGGCAGGTTCCCGGCGCGGCGTCGAGGCCTATGTGGAACCGAAGACGAACGTCACCGAGACCACTGTGGTGTTGATCGCCCACGACGGCGAGTGGACCCGGCGGCGGATCGGCAGCCTGGAGGCCGCGCAGCAGTTCGGCCACCGCCGGTCGATCCCGGTGTACGAGGTCTCGCGGGTGGGCTACCCGAAGCGCATGCGCGAGTACACCGAGCGGAAGAAGCGCGGCCAGGTCTAAAGCTCGATCCGGCCGACGACCTCGCCGTTGAACGTCTGGCCGGTCGGCCGGAAGCCCAGCTTGCGGTAGAAGTCCTCCGGGCCGCCCTCGGCCGGGATCCACAGGACGGTCGCGGCCTTCTGGCCGCGTCTTCGGGCTTCCTCCAGGACCGTCTCCACCGCGAACCGGCCGTAGCCGCGGCCCTGGACGCCGGCGCCGACGTTGAGCCGCCAGATCCCGCAGCGGAAGAAGTCGAGCTCGGCGTCCGGGTCGAAGCCGCCCATCACGAACGCCACGGGTTCGCCGTCCGCGAGGATCAGGCGTGGCCAGGCGATGTCCGGCTGGGTGTACGCCTCGGCGAGCGAGACGGCGACGGGCGCGACGAAGTCCTTCTGGTGCGGTTCGACGGCCAGCTGGCAGGCCGCGGCGACGTTCTCGGGGGTGATCTTCTCCACGGTGAGGATGGTCACCCGGTCCAAGCTAGCTCGCCTGGGCGAGCAGGGTGGCGTGCTTGACCAGCGCCGCCCGGAAGGACGCGTGGACCGTCGTGCCCAGGACCGGGTCGACCTCGACCACGTGCCCCGCCGACAGCAGCAGGACGGCGGGTTCGCTGAGGATCACCACGCCGTGCTCGGCGCGCAGGTCCGCGGTGCCGAGCAGGCGCGGGAAGACCACGTCCGCGGGCAGGCCGTCGCAGGTGCGCAGGAACTCGCGGTGGTCGGCGGGCAGCTCGACGCCGAGCCGGAGTTCGGCCGACCGGATCGCCGCTTCCGACGCCGGGGGTGGGAGGGTGACCCGGGCGCGCAGCTGGGGGTGAGTCGGCGCGGGTCGCGCGGAGTGGGTCGCCGGGGCTCCGCCGCGGGGCGAGGCCGCCGAGCCGGTCGCCGACGGCTCGCCGCGCAGGCGCATGATCTCCGCGATCAGCTCCGGCCAGCTGCCCAGGTCCGGCGGGTACCGCTCGTGCAGGGCCGCGACCAGCGCACCCGCGCACGCCGGCGCCCAATCACGCAGCCCGAGCGGGTCCGCGCCCGCCACCAGCACGGGAGCCAGCGCACGCGTCGCCGCCAGTGTCGCGATATCGGGCCGCGGGCCGGCGAGAGAAGCCCAAAGCTCCAGGTCACCGTCGGCCAGAGCCGTGCGCACCCGGTCCGGGCGTGACGGCGCCACCTGCTTGACCACCTCGGCGACCAGGCTCGGCGGCAGGACACCCTCCAAGTCGGAGACCGGGCGACGCAGCGCAGCCGTGTGCCTCCGCTCCTCGAGATCCACGTCGAGCGGCGCCAACCCCTCGGCCCAGTCCGGACGCGCACCCCGGGCTTCGAAGAGCATCGCCCACGCGCGCGCCCGCACCGGGTCCGAAGCCAGTGCGGTCACCGGCCGTTCCGTCCGGGCCTGCCACTGCGTGACCAGCCGGTCGGCTTCGTCGAGCGCGCCGGAGATCGCGAGCAGCAAGGCCGCGTAACCGATCTGGTCGTCGACGCGCGCTTCGGGCGCCGTCAGGACGTCGCGGACCGCCGCTTCGAGGTAGTCCTGCACCTCGCCGACCCTAGCCCAGCGCCTGCTTCGCGCCCGGGTGCAGCGGCACGGGGTCGGTCTGCGTCGCCAGCTGCTTCGAGATCTCCTTGGCCGCGGGATGGACCTTCGCCAGCTCCGCCTGCTTGTCGAAGATCAGCTTCGTGATCGCGCACGCGTTGCCCGCCGGGAAGTCGTCGCGCACCAGCAGCAGGTTCGGCACCACGACCGTCGGCACGTCGGTGGGCTGCCCGTAGGCCGCCGCAGGGATCACACCCTGGTCGTAGACCGGGTTGACCTCCTTCAGCTTCGGCAGCAACGGCGTGATGTCGAGGAACTTCACCTTGTCCTTCAACGCCGTGGTGATGTCGGTGATCTGCGCGGTCGGCAGGCCACCGGACCAGACGAGGCCGTCGAGCGTGCCCGCCTTCATGCCGTCCGCGGTCTTGGCCAGGTCCAGCCGCTGGGCCTGGACGTCGGTGTCCGGCTTGAGGCCCGCTGCCTGCAGCAGGCGGTTCGCGATCACCTCGGTGCCCGACTTCGGCGAGCCGGTCGAGATCCGCTTGCCCTTCATGTCCGCGATGCTGGTGATGCCGGAGTCCGTGCGCACCAGCACCTGTGTCGAGTTCGGGTAGATCCGGGTGAGGGCCTGGATCTTCTGCGGCTTGCCGGCGAAGGAACCCTTGCCGTTCACCGCGTCCGCCGCGGTGTCGGCCAGCGAGAACGCGACGTCGTAGTTGCCCGCGACCAGCTGCTGGATGTTCTGCACCGACGCGCCGGTCTCCGCCGCCGTCGCGCGCAGTTTCGTGTTGTTGCTGATCAGCTGGGCCAGCCCGCCGCCCAGCACGTAGTAGACGCCGCCGCTGTTGCCGGTGGCGATGGTGATCCGGCCTTCGCCCGCTTCGCAGGACTGCGTCCCGCCGGGCGCGGCCTGGTCGGTCTGCTGTTTCCCGCCGCAGCCGGTGACGGCCAGGGCGAGCACCGCGGCGGCGGCCAGTGCGCGTTTCATGCTGTCCTCCTCTTGAGCACGGCGTGGGTGAGCAGGGCGGCGACGCCGAACGCGGCACCGACCGCGATCGGCGCCGGCTCCAGGTAGAGCAGGCACAGGGCGGTGGGCACGAACAGCAGCCGTACGGGCAGGCTGACCGGTCCGAAGAGCCAGCCGCCGGTCACCACCGCGAGCGCGGCGACGGCCACCGCGGACACCGCCGCCACCCAGACGACGGTCAGCGCGTCGGCCTGCAGCAGCAGCGCGGCGCCGTTGTCGGTGAGCACGAACGCGATGGGCACCAGGAACGCCGGGAGCGTGTACTTCCAGCACTGCCACATGGTGCCGAGCACCGAGCCGCCGGTGATCGCCGCCGAAGCCACCGCGGCGAGCGCCGTCGGCGGCGTGACCTCGGACAGGACGGCGTAGTAGAAGATGAACATCGCGCGTTCGGCGTCGGCGACGCCCAGCGACTCCAGCGCCGGGCCGATCACGACCCAGGCGATGATGAAGCTGGCGGTGACCGGCACCGCGAGGCCCAGCACGCCGACGGCGATCGCCGAGAGCAGCACGGTCAGGATCAGGATCACCGTGCCGTTGTCGGTCAGCGCGCCGGCCAGTTCCACGAGCGCGTCCGCGAGTTCGAGGCCCAGCCCGGTCTTGGTGATGGTCGAGGTGATCACCCCGGCCGCCGCGCACACCGCGATCACCGGCAGCGCGCCGCGCACCCCGGCCGAAAGCGCGTCGACCATGTCCTTCGCCCAGCCTTTGACGTCGCTGCGCCGGGCGATCAGCGCGAAGAGCGCGGCGACGCCGGTGGCGTAGACGACCGCGGCGAACGGCGGGATGTCCAGGGCGAGGAACACGACGATGATCGCCAGCGACAGGAAGTGATAACCGCCGCGCAGCAGGAGCTTCCCCGGATCGCCGTGCGGGACGTCGACGGCTTCGGCCTTGAACCGCCGCGCGTCGGCCTCCATCGCGAACACGATGCCGAGGTAGTACAGCAGCGTCGGCACGGTCGCCCAGATCAGCACTTCCAGGTACGACGTCCGCAGGTACTCGGCGATGATGAAGGCGGCGGCGCCGAGCGTCGGCGGCGAGAGGATGGCCCCGATGCCGGACGCGGCGAGCAGGCCGCCCGCGTTTTCCTTGGGGTAGCGGGCTTTCTCGAGGATGGGCCAGGTGATCGAGCCGAGGCTGACGGCGGTCGCCGTGCCCGAGCCCGACACCGTGCCGAGCAGGAAGCCCGACAGGACGGTGGTGCGGCCCGGCGCGGTCCGGGACTTCCGGAACGCGGCGAACGAGATGTCGACGAAGAACTGCCCGGCGCCGGAGGCGTTGAGCACCGCGCCGTAGAGCGTGAACAGCACGATGTAGCTGCCCGCGACGTCCAGCGGGGTGCCGTAGAAGCCGCTGGCGTCGTTGAAGAGCGCGTTGACGATCTGGCTGAAGTCGATGCCGGCGTGCGCGATGCCCCAGTTCTGCGGGAGGTAGCCGCCGTAGTAGGCGTAGGCCAGGAAGAGCAGGCAGACGATCGGCAGGACCAGGCCAGTGGTGCGGCGGGTGGCTTCGAGGACGAGCACGAGCAGCAGCGCGCCCGCCACGATGTCCGGCGGGGACAGGATGCCTTGGCGGTTCAGGAAGTCGTCGTAGCCGACGAGCACGGGGTAGAGGCCGGCGGCCAGCGCTGCTGCCGCCAGCGCCCAGTCGGTCCAGCCCGGGTCGTCACGGCCGCGCAGCCGCGGGCGGTAGCAGAGGAAGACCAGCGGCAGCGTCGCGCCGAGGAAGAGGACGAGGTAGAACTGGTTGCCCTTGGCGAACGGGAAGAACACCTGCTTGAGCACCAGCACGGCCACGGCCAGCGCGACGAAGTAGACGACCCGGTCGGGGACGCGCGAGAGGGCGCGCGCGGGCCGTTCCTCGTCGTGCTCCGCGGCGATCGCGGCAGGCGTGTCCTCGTCGACCGGCCCGGTGGTCACCCGGTCACCGTACGGTGTCGCGGATCACACCGAAACCGGCAAATGGATCACCGGCCCCAAGCGCCCCAATGTGGCATTGGGTGCGTTGGACGCACCCAATGTGGCGTTCGGTGCGTTGGACGCAACCAACGCCACATTGGGGCGTTTGAAACTCAGCCGTTGGCGGCGATGTCGGCCAGCACCGCGGCGATCGTGCGGACCGGGACACCCGTGCCGCCCTTGCCGGTGTAGCCCCACGGCGAGCCGGTGTTGAACGACGGGCCCGCGATGTCGATGTGGACCCAGTCGAGGCCGTCGGCGACGAACTCGCGCAGGAAGATCCCGGCGGCGAGCATGCCGCCCCAGCGGTGGCCGGTCACGTTCGCCAGGTCGGCCAGGCGCGAGTCGAGGTCGGCGCGCAGTTCCTCCGGCAGCGGCATCGGCCAGCCGTTCTCCCCGGTGGCCTGCATGATCCCCGCGACGCGGTCGCGGAAGTCGTCCGAGCCCATCACGCCGGCCGTGCGGTTGCCGAGCGCGACGACCTGGGCGCCGGTCAGCGTCGAGGTCTCGATCAGGTAGTCCGGGTTCTCCTCGGCGGCGCGCACCATCGCGTCGACCAGGACGAGCCGGCCCTCGGCGTCGGTGTTGAGCACCTCGACCGTCTTGCCGCCGTACATGGTCAGCACGTCACCCGGGCGGTACGACGTCCCCGACGGCAGGTTCTCCGCCAGCGGGATGTGCGCGACGACCTCGAGGGGGTACTTCAGCTTCGCCGCCAGCACGACCGAAGCGAGCACGCCGGCGGCGCCGGACATGTCCGAGGTCATGTGGTCCATGTTCGCGGCGGGCTTGAGCGAGATGCCGCCCGAGTCGAACGTGATGCCCTTGCCGACCAGCGCGACCTTCTTGCCCGCCTTGGCCGGCTTGTACGCCAGGCGCAGCAGCCGCGGCGGGCGGGACGAGCCGCCGCCGACGCCGAGGATGCCGCCGAAGCCCTTGCGCTTGAGGGCCTTCTCGTCGAGGACCTCGAACTCGAGGCCGTTGTCCTCGGCCAGCTTCTTCGCGCGGTCGGCGAAGGAGGCCGGGTACAGGTCGTTCGGCGGGGTGTTGATCAGGTCGCGCGCGGTGATGACGGCTTCGGCGATGCTGCCGGCCGCCTTCAGGGTCGCCTTGTGCTCGCGGGCGGTCCCCGCCGACGGGCTCGCGAAGTCGGCCTTCGCGACCGGCGCGTCGCCCTTCTCGGAGCGGTAGGCGGTGAAGACGTAGGAGCCGAGGATCGTGCCCTCGACGGCGGCCTGCAGGTCGAGCTCCGACAGCGTGACGAACGCGCGGTCGGTACCGGCCAGCGCGCGGCCGGCGGCGCCCGCGGCGCGGCGGACCTGCTCGGCGGTGACGGCGTCGCCTTCCTTGCCCAGGCCGACGGCGAGCACGACGGCCGCCGGGAGCTTGCCGAGCGTCGGGATCTTGACGACCTCTTCGGCCTTGCCGCTCGCCCCGAGGGTGGCCAGCAGGCCGGCCAGGCGGCCGTCGAAGGCGGCGTCCACGGCGGCGGCGCCGGGGGCGAGCACCGGGCCGTCCTCGCCGGCCAGGGTGCCGACGACGACCACGTCGGCGCGCGTTTTGGCCAGTGCCTCCCCGGTGTTGTCGGACAGGGCGAGCTTAGGCACGGTCACTTCTGGCTCCTCGCGCGTTTCTCGGTGGTACCGGGCACCGGCCCGGCCGGGATCGTGAGCCATGCTAATGACGGCGGAACCACGGGTGAACACAGGGAGAGGGGGGGGCCACGTGCGGCTGGGCGGTGGGCTGCTGGTCGCGCTGGCGGCCGGGGCGGCGGGCGCGGGCTGGTGGCTGCTGGCCGGGCTGGTGCTGGCGGCGGTGGCCGCCGGCGTGGCGGCGCGGGTGCCGGAACCGGGAGATTCCCTGGTGGACCGGGTCTTCGTCGCCGTCGCGCGGTTGTCCGAGGTGACGGTCTACGCGATCGCGTTCGGGGCGTACGTCCTCCCGGACTACCGGGCGGCGGCCGCCGCGGCGTTCGTCGTCGTGGTGACCGGCGTGGGGTTCGCCGGGCTGAAGATCCCGACGATCGTCGTACGCGTCGCGTGTGGACTGTTGCTCGCCGCCGGGCTCGGACTGGTCGCGGTGTGTGTGGCGGTGCCGCCGGTGGCGACCGTCGGCGGCGGCCTGCAGCCGCCGGACTTCGCCGGGGTGCTCGTCGCCGCGGTGGTCTTCCTCCCGTTCCTGCGCCCGTGGCGAAGCGAGAACGCGGGGTGGCGCGTGCTGGTGCTCGGCGCGGTCGCGGTGCTGGTGGCGTTCGCCGCGCTCTACCAGCTCGGCCCGGTCCGGCTCGGCCTGTCGCTCACGTCACTGCGCGACCTGCTGTCGGCCGCCGACGCGGACGCCCTGCAGCCGCTGCTCACGGCCGTCGCGGTGGTCGGGACCGTCGTCCCCGCCCTGGCCGCCGGCAGTGACGTGCGGATACGGACTGGAGTACCCGGCGTCGTGGCCCGCATCGCCGCCCTGGTGGCCGCGTTCCTGCTGCCGGTGCTGCCCGTGCTGCCCGTGCTCGTCGTCGCCGGGCTGGCCACCGTGACCGAGCTGCTACTGGGCGTACGCGCCCGCAGGTACAGTGGGGCTCGTGACTGATCGACGCTGGCGGCGGGGGGAGACCGTGGTCGAACGGTTCCACCGCCCCGACGGCTCGATCGGCCAGGTCCACCCGCTGCGCGTCCTCGAAGACGACGGCCGTGTCCTGCTCGCCTGGATCCCGGCGGGCACGCCGATCGTCGGCAGCAGGCTCGCCGACGGCCGCCTGATGCGGGACGCCCCCCTGGAACAGCGGTTCCGCATCCCGCGCGTGCCGGTCGCGGACTCCTGGCACGGCGCGTCGACGCTGCGCCGGATCCCCGAGGACGAGTGGTCTTCGGTCTGGTGGTTCTTCGACCTCGAAGGCCGGTTCAGGAACTGGTACGTCAACCTGGAGATCCCGCTGGGCCGCACGCCGGGCGCGGTCGACCGGATCGACGGCGTGCTCGACGTCGTCGTCGAGCGCGACGGCACCTGGCGCTGGGACGACGAGGACGAGGCCGAGGCCGCCCTGGAGGTCGGCCGCCTGACGCTCGAGCAGTTCGACCGGCTGCGCGCGGAGGGCGAGCGGATCGGCGCGCTGGCCGAACGCGGCGCCTACCCGTTCGACGGCACCGACACCGACTTCTGCCCGGACCCGGGCTGGCCGGCGCCGGAACTGCCGCAAGAAACCGCCGCGAAAAACTAGCCCGCGGTCAGGAGAAGGATCAGCGCCAGCACGGCGTTGACGACCGCGAGGACGACCACCGACTTCGTCGGGATCACCTTCGGGAACGCCTTGCCGTGGACCTTCCGCCACCACACGACGCCGAAGACGCCGCCGACCAGGCCGAGGAACCCGCCGAAGCCGCTGTCCAGCACGGCCCAGCCGACCATGCCGAGCAGGCCGACGCCGAAGGTCAGCAACACCGCGGTGACGAACGTCTTGATGTCGGCGCCGGTGCTCTTGGGCCGGGGGACCGGCTCAGTGGAGTGGTAGGTCACGGCGTCATACTAAGGCCGTGACGCCGCGGGCGCGGGGAACCCGAGAACAGATGGACATCCGACTAACGCGCGTCCGAGCAAGCGGTATCGTCTAGCCATGACGACCACGACACAGTTCGCCCATGTCCCGCACCCGAGTCCTGCGAGCGCGGACCGTGTCGCGGAGGTACTCGCCGCCCCCGGGTTCGGGGTGTACTTCACCGACCACATGGTCACCGTCAAGTGGTCGAAAGCCGAAGGCTGGCACGACGCCCAGGTCGGCCCCTACGCCCCGTTCACCCTCGACCCGGCGACGTCGGTGCTGCACTACGGCCAGGCCATCTTCGAGGGCCTCAAGGCCTACCGCCAGCCGGACGGCTCGATCGCGTCGTTCCGCCCGGACGCCAACGCCGCGCGGTTCCGCCAGTCGGCCGAGCGCCTGGCCATGCCGCAGCTGCCCGAGGACGTCTTCGTGGACTCGCTGCGGGAGCTCATCGCCGTCGACGGCCGGTGGGTGCCCACCCGGCAGGGTGATTCGCTGTACCTGCGGCCGTTCATGATCTCGACGTCCACCGGCCTCGGCGTCAACAGCCCGGCCGCCGACTACGTGTACACGGTCATCGCGTCCCCGGCCGGCTCGTACTTCTCGGGCGGGGTCAAGCCGGTCAGCGTCTGGCTGTCCACGGAGTACGTCCGCGCGGCACCCGGCGGCACCGGCGCGGCCAAGTGCGCCGGCAACTACGCGGCGTCGTTCGTGGCGCAGGCGCAGGCCGTCGAGAAGGGCTGCGACCAGGTGGTCTGGCTCGACGCGGTGGAGCGGCGCTGGGTCGAGGAGATGGGCGGGATGAACCTGTTCTTCGTCTTCGGCTCCGGTGAGAACGCCCGGCTGGTGACCCCGGAGCTGACGGGGTCGCTGCTGCCCGGCGTCACCCGCAAGTCGCTGCTGCAGCTGGCTTCGCGGCTCGGGTACAAGGTCGAGGAGCGCCGCATCTCCACCGACGAGTGGGAGAAGGCGTCGGCCTCCGGCGAGCTGACCGAGACGTTCGCGTGCGGGACCGCGGCGGTGATCACGCCGGTCGGGCACGTCAAGCACGCCAACGGGGAGTTCACGATCGCCGACGGGCAGCCCGGCACCCTCACCATGAAGCTGCGCGAAGAGCTGACGGGCATCCAGGAGGGCACCCGCCCGGACGCCGACCACTGGATGGTCAAGCTCGGCTGAGCGTCTCCGGAAGTCCGTGAAGGCCTCCTTACCGGCTCTAAGAGGCGGTAAGGAGGCCTTCACGGCTTTGCGCTCAGGAGGCGGATGCGGTGATCAGCGGGCCGGAGACGCCGGCCTGCTCGTGGGTGGCCGTCTCGGCGAGGACGCGGGCGGCCATCATCAGCAGCGGCAACGCCGTCACCGCGCCGGTGCCTTCGCCCAGGCGGACGTCCAGTTCCAGCAGCGGACCGAGGTCGAGGTGCTCCAGCGCCAGGGCGTGGGCGGGTTCGGCCGTCCGCTGGCCCGCGACCCACCAGCGGCGCGCGCCCGGGGCGAGGTCCTCGGCGACGAGCGCCGCGGCGCAGGCGACCAGGCCGTCCAGCACCACCGGCGTCCGGCGGGCCGCGGCCTGGGCGAGGAACCCGGCCATCGCCGCGATGTCCGCGCCGGCCGTGGTGCGCAGCAGGTCGACGGGGTCGGCCAGCACCGCACGGGCCCGGCGCAGCGCGTCACGCACCGCGGTGGCCTTGCGCATCCACGCGTCGTCGTCGATGCCGGAACCCCGCCCGACGACGGCGACCGGCTCGCTGCCGGTCAGCGCCGCCACCAGCACCGACGCCGGCGTGCTGTTGCCGATCCCGAGGTCGCCGGGGATGAGCAGGTCCGCGCCGCCGTCGACCTCGGCGTCGGCGATCGCGATCCCGGCGCGGATCGCCTTCTTCACCTCGTCGGCGCTCAGGGCGTCTTCGACGTCGATGGAGCCGGAGCCGCGGCGGACCTTGAACTCGCCGATCGAGCGGGTCGCGGGGGCTTCGGTGTCGACGGCCAGGTCGACGACGCGCACGCTCGCGCCCGCGGCGGCGGCCAGGACGTTGATCGCGGCTCCGCCGGTGAGCATGGTGCCCAGCAGCTGCGCGGTGACCTCTGCGGGGTAGGCGGAGACGCCCTTCGCGGCGATGCCGTGGTCCCCGGCGAAGACGACGACGCGCGGCCGGGTGAACGGCCGCGGCGGCGACTGCCCCTGGCAGGCGGCGATCCAGACGCCCAGCTCTTCGAGCCGCCCGAGCGAACCGGCGGGCTTGACGAGCTTGCCGTGCAGCGCGATGGCGGCGGACCGGGCGTGGTCGTCGGGCGGGGTGATCTCGGGGAACTCGATGCTTTCCGGCTCCACACCAGGCCCTTCCTGCTCCACGGCAACGGTGCGGCCAACTTACCGGGCAGGGGTGAGGGGTGGTCTCGCGGCTCGGAGCTGAAAAGCCGAAGGCGGCCGGGTCGACGCCGTGCTGCCGCACGGTGCGGCCCGGCCGCTGGTCCACCCCGAGCTGATCGGTGCGGTGGTGGCCCGGGCACGCGAGGACGGGGGGCTGTGCCGGGCCTGGCCGCGGACGACGTCTTCGGGGTGGATGCCGGGCACCCGGGCGGCCGGGTGCCCGGCGCGATCCACGTCCAGACGCCTCAGGGCTTCCGGGCGGGACCGCAGCTGGTGGCCTTACGGGAAGGCCGAGTGCGAAGGCTTCGTGGGGGCGGACGTTTCGTCGTGCCTGGAGCGGTTCTCCTGCCTGCCGGAACCTCGGGACCACTTGCTAGGCGCACGCGGGCGGGCCGCCGTCGTCTCCCTCCCGGTCCGGTTCGGGTGCGGCGCTCGTCGGCCGGATGGTGACGTCCTGCCGCAGCTCGAGCGGGATGTGGCAGTCCGGCTGTGGCCGGAGTGCCTGCAGCGGCGCGCCCGGGGTGCCGGGCTCCGCCAGGGTGAGCACCGCCCGCAGCGTCCAGACCGGGGTGGCGTGGTACTGCCAGGTGACCACCCGCGGGCTGAACACGTCCGTGCCCGGGAAGGTCGGGACCCGGTAGGCGCTGGCCCGGTGCTCGTCGCGGAGGATGATGACGTCCGCGCAGGTCGGCCACCGGTGCACCGCCGCGTAGATCTCCGGCGCCTCGCGGCCGCCGAACAGGTGCAGCACCCACTTGCGGCGCCGGAGCTCCTCGAGGAGTTCCTCGAGGCCCTGGCCGCTGGAACCGGAGTGCGCTGTGGGCGGGGACACACTTTCGAGGGTAACTTGTGCACTAGAGCACGGTCCAGTGCGTGTACTAGTACACCTGGGTGGTTCTGAACAGGCCTTTGTGTGTCACCCCCCGGCGTGCTAGAACACTTGTGCGTGTTGTCCCTGTGAGGAGCCGCCTTGCCCACCCTCGACCGCCCTGAGCCGCCGTACCTGCAGATCGCGGGCCGAATCCGTGACGACATCCTGTCCGGCCGGCTGCAGGAGGGCGACTCGGTGCCGTCCGCCCGCGAAATCGCCCGGACCTGGGCCGTCGCGATGGCCACGGCCACCAAGGTGCTGGCCACGCTCCGCTCGCAGGGCCTCGTGCGCCCGGTGCGCGGTGTCGGCACGGTCGTCGATCGCGGCGGCCTGCACCGCACGGCCCGCGACCGCACCGCGGCCACGGCCCGGACGGGCCGGATCTACCCGCCCGGCCACTACGCCGTGATCCGGTCGGCCGGCCTCGAGCCGGCGCCCGAACGCGCCGCGGCCGCACTCGGCCTGGAGGAGGGCGCCGCGGTGATCCGCCGCCGTCGTACCACCTACGGCCCCGACTCGCGGCCGCTGTCGACGTCGACGTCGTGGTTCGACGGCGCGCTGTCGGCCAAGGCGCCGGCGCTGCTGGTGCCGGAGCGGATTGTCGAGGGCACCGCGGCCCACGCGGCCGCGCGGCTCGGCACGAAGATCGCGACCACGCAGGAACGGCACGCGGCGGGCCGCGCGGGCGAGGAGGAGGCGGCCGAGCTGGGGCTGCCGGCGGGATCGCCGGTGCTGCTCGGCCGGAGCACCTTCCTGGCGGCCGACGGGACGGTCGTCGAGTACGGTGAGTCCGCCGCCTTGCCCGACCACTGGGTTTTCTACGAGTACACGACTGAGGACGGCGAATGAAGCACATCCACGCGGGCAAGGTCCGCGACCTGTACGAGCTCGACGGCGGGGACATCCTGCTGGTCGCGTCCGACCGGGTCTCGGTCTACGACGTCTCGCTGCCGACGCCGATCCCGGACAAGGGCAAGCTGCTCAACCAGCTGTCCGCGTGGTGGTTCGAGCGGATGCGCGACGTCGTCCCGAACCACGTCGTGTCGACCACCGACGTGCCGGAGGAGTTCGCCGGGCGCGCGATGCGCTGCAAGCCGCTGAAGATGGTCCAGGTCGAGTGCATCGCGCGCGGCTACCTCGCCGGCCTCGGCCTGCGGGAGTACCAGCGCGACGGCAAGATCTCGGGCGTCGCGCTGCCGCCGGGTCTGGTCGAGGGCGACAAGCTGCCGGAGCCGATCTTCACGCCCACGACGAAGATCTCCGACACCGGCCACGACGAGTTCATGACCTTCGACGAGGTGCTGAACGAGATCGGCGAGGACACCGCGAAACGGCTTCGCGAGCTCACGCTCGAGATCTACACGAAGGGCGCGGAGCACGCGGCGGAGCGGGGCGTCATCATCGCCGACACCAAGCTGGAGTTCGGCTTCGCCGCCGACGGCACGCTGACCCTCGGCGACGAGGTCCTGACGTCGGATTCGTCGCGGTTCTGGCCGGCCGACGAGTGGGAGCCGGGCCGTCCGCAGCACGCGTTCGACAAGCAGTTCGTGCGCGACTGGTCGCGTTCGACGGGCTGGGACCAGACCCCGCCCGGGCCGGAGATCCCGGCGGAAATCGTCGAGCAGACGCGGCAGCGCTACACCGAGGTCTACGAGCGGATCACCGGGAAGACCTGGGTCCGTGGGTGAGCCGGGAGGAAGACCGAGGTCCGTGGGCGGGTACGACCCGTACCGGCTGATCGAGGACGTCGAAACCCTGCTCGTCTCGCACGGCCTGGCGCCGTCGCGCGTGCCCGGCCGCGGCGGCGACCGGCTGGCCGGGGCGAGCCGTCTCCTGCGCGGCTTCGGCGTGGAACCCCGGATGGCCCCCGAGGACGCGTTCGGCCTCGGGGTGCCGTTCCAGGGGCGGATCGACCGGGACTAGGGGCTCTTGGTCAGGCTGGGGTCGCGCTCGACGACGTCGCCGAGGACGTCGTCGATGGCGGTCAGCAGGTCGGCGTCGAGCTTCTTGCCGACGGCCTTGACGTTGTCGTGCACCTGCTCGGGCCGCGAGGCGCCGATGATCGCGGACGCGACGTTCGGGTTCTGCAGCACCCAGGCGACGGCGAGCTGGGCCATGGACAGGCCTGCCTCCTTGGCGAGGGGTTCGAGCTCGGCGACGCGCTTGAGGACGTTCTCGTCGAGGAAGCGGGCGACCATGTTCGCCCCGCCCTTCTCGTCGGTGGCCCGCGAACCGGCGGGGTAGGACTGGCCCGGCTTGTACTTCCCGGTGAGCACGCCCTGCGCGATCGGCGACCAGACGATCTGGCTCAGCCCCTCGCGCTCGGAGGCCGGGATGACCTGGTCTTCGATGACGCGCCAGAGCATGTTGTACTGCGGCTGGTTCGACACGAGCGGGACCCGCAGCTCGCGGGCCAGCGCCGCGCCCCGCGTGATCTGCTCGGCGGTCCACTCGGAGACGCCGACGTAGAGCACCTTGCCCTGCCGCACGAGGTCGGCGAAGGCGAGCATGGTCTCTTCCAGCGGCACGGTCCGGTCGAACCGGTGCGCCTGGTAGAGGTCGAGGTAGTCGGTGCCGAGCCGCGTCAGGGACGCGTTCGCGGACTCGATGATGTGCTTGCGCGAGAGGCCCTTGTCGTTGGGGCCCTTGGGGCCGGTGGGCCAGTAGACCTTGGTGAAGATCTCGAGGCTTTCGCGCCGCTGCCCCTTCAGCCCGCGCCCGAGCACCGACTCGGCGGCGGTGTTGGCGTAGGCGTCGGCGGTGTCGAAGGTGGTGATCCCGGCGTCCAGCGCCGCCTTGATGCAGGCGTGGGCCTGGTCCTCCTCGACCTGGGAACCGTGGGTGAGCCAGTTCCCGTACGAGATCTCACTGACGTTGAGGCCGCTGCGGCCGAGACGACGAAACTCCATGCCGCCACCCTAGGCGGTAATCGTTTACTTTGCTAACGACCGGTCCGGACGTCCTGAACGACTCGTTCAGGACCTCGGGCGTCCCGAACGACTCGTTCAGGACATCCGGCTTCTCGGAAACCGCTCAGTTCGGGATCGGGTCGCCCGGCCTCAGCCGCGGCTTCGGCACCCGCAGCGGCCGGATCTGGGAGGCCCGGACGAACGCGTACATGCCGATCGTCCGGCCGCTCACCGTCTCCTTCGGGAACTTCGCCCGCACCAGCTTCACGATCTTGCGGCCGTTCACGAACCCCTCGATGCCCATCACCAGCAGCATCGCCGTGCACAGCAGCGTGACGTACGACTGCACCTGCGGCAGCGGCACCAGCAGCGTCAAGAAGACCACGATCGCCAGCGGCATGAACAGGCCGAGCAGGTTGCGCCGGCTGTCGACCAGGTCGCGGACGTACGCCTTGACCGGTCCGCGGTCGCGCGCCGGCAGGACGCTGTCGTCGCCCCGCATCATGGCGTCGCGGCGGGCCTTCGTCGCGGCCCGGCGCTCTTCCTTCGTCTGCGGGTTGGCCTTGCGCAGTTCCTTGTTGCGCTTCATCGCCTCACGCATGGTGGTGGGCGGCGGCGCCACCGGCCCCCGCCGCTTCGCCTCCGCGTCGCGGCGCTTCGGCGTAGCCTTGCCCTTACCGGGCGTGTACGCCTTGCCGGCGACGTCGACGGCTTCCGTCGTCTCCGGCTCTTCGGCGGCGGTGTCTGTGGTGCTTCGGCGCAGGAACCTCACCTCACCAGGGTATTGCAGGCGTCACGCCGCCGTTCACCAGGTCGATGCATGTGCGACGATGGTGGGGGAACAGATCGGACGTCCCGGGTGTTGAACACGTCAGCACCAGGAGTGTCCGTAGCGAGTTCGAACTTAGAGGGAGTGCCATGACGACCGCTGAGCACGCCGGCGCGACGCAGGCCGAGACCGCCGAGGAGACCCACGGCGTCACGTTGACCGACGCCGCGGCCGCCAAGGCGAAGGCCCTGCTCGAGCAGGAGGGCCGCGACGACATGCACCTGCGCATCGCCGTCCAGCCCGGTGGCTGCGCGGGCCTGCGCTACCAGCTGTTCTTCGACGAGCGCACGCTCGACGGCGACCTGTTCCGCGACTTCGACGGCCTCAAGGTCGCCGTGGACCGGATGAGCGCGCCGTACGTGTCGGAAGCCGTCATCGACTTCGTGGACACGATCGAGAAGCAGGGCTTCACGATCGACAACCCGAACGCCACCGGCTCCTGCGCCTGCGGCGACTCGTTCCACTGAGCCACGGCAGCACACGAGGCCACAGCAGCACCCGAGAAGGCCCCGCTCTCCGGCATGGAGGCGGGGCCTTCTCGTGTGCTGCGGAACTTCTCAGACGTAGGCGTCGAGCTCGGCCACCTGGGCGTGGCAGGCATCGTCGACTTGCCACGGCTTGGCCGTGACACGGGGCAGCTCCAGGCTCTCGGCCTGCAACGTTGCCGGGATGAGCGCGCAGTCGGCGATCAGCTCGGACAGGGTTTCGGGTTCGGTGACGGCGTTCACGGCCGTAACGCTATTGATCGCGGTTCGACTGGAGAAGGAGTACCAGCCGGTAGTGTCGGGTGGTACGCGCGAACTACCCGGATGGGGCATGACCCGGGGGTGACTTCGCGCCTTTCGCCGTGAGGCCGAACACGAAGGAGCAGCCGGTGGCAGACAGGGCCAGGATCGCGGTGTCCGGCAGTATCGCGACCGACCACCTCATGCATTTCCCGGGCAGGTTCGCCGAGCAGCTGGTCGCCGAGCAGCTGCACCGGGTCTCGCTGAGCTTCCTCGCCGACGACCTGGTGGTCCGGCGCGGCGGCATCGGCGCGAACATCGCGTTCGGCCTCGGCGTGCTCGGCGTCCAGCCGGTGCTCGTGGGTGCCGTGGGTGCCGACTTCGCCGACTACCGCTCCTGGCTGGAGCGCCACGGCGTCGACACGTCCGGGGTGCACGTCTCCGAGGTCGCGCACACCGCGCGGTTCGTGTGCACGACCGACGAGGACCTCTGCCAGATCGCGACGTTCTACGCCGGCGCGATGGCCGAGTCCCGCAACATCGAGCTGCAGCCGATCGCCGAGCGCGCCGGCGCGCTGAGCCTGGTGCTGATCAGCCCGGACGACCCCGAGGGCATGGTCCGCCACGCCGAGGAGTGTCGCCAGCGCGGGTACGCCTTCGCGGTCGACCCGTCGCAGCAGCTGGCCCGGATGACGGGTGAGCAGGCGCGCGACTTCGTCGCCGGCGCGAAGTACCTGTTCAGCAACGACTACGAGTGGGAGCTGCTGCTCCAGAAGACCGGCTGGACCGAGGCCGACGTCCTCGGCCAGGTCGGCATGCGGATCACGACGCTGGGGGAGAAGGGCGTCGAGATCGTCGGCGCCGACGGCGTCGCCCTGCAGATCGGCGCGGTCCCCGAGCGCGCGAAGGCCGACCCGACCGGCGTCGGCGACGGCTTCCGCGCGGGCTTCCTGGCCGGCCTCGACGGCGGCCTCGGCGTCGAGCGCGCCGCCCAGCTCGGCTCGCTGATCGCGGTGCTGGTGCTGGAGACGGTCGGCACGCAGGAGTGGACGTTCGACCGCGCCGACGCCCTCGCCCGCATCGGCGAAGCCTTCGGCCCGGACGCGGCGGAGGAGATCTCGGCGGTCCTGCCCGCCGCCTGACCCCGGAAGGCCGTGAAGGCCTCCTTACCGGCTCTTATGGCCGGTAAGGAGGCCTTCACGGCTTTTCGGCCGGGTGGGGTCAGAGCTTGACCGGGTACACCGGCTCCGGGATCTCGGGCTTGATGCGGTGCTCGACGAAGATGCCGTGCCACAGCATGAACACCAGCAGCGCCCACAGCTGGCGGCTGCGGTCCAGCTGGCCCTGCTTGTGCTCGTCCAGCAGCGCGAGCACGGCCTTCTTGTCCAGCAGCTCGTCGGTCTTCGAGTCGTTGATGATGCCGCGCGCCCAGTCGTACATCTCGTTGCGCAGCCACAGCCGGATCGGCACCGGGAAGCCGAGCTTGCGCCGGTTCAGCACGTGCGCCGGGATGATCTTCGCCAGGGCCTGGCGCAGCGCGTACTTCGTGGTGCCGTGCGCGAGCTTCTGGTCCAGCGGGATGCTCGCCGCGACCTTGAACACCTCGGGGTCGAGGAACGGCACCCGCAGCTCGAGCGAGTTCGCCATGGTCACCTTGTCGGCCTTGACCAGGATGTCGCCGCGCAGCCAGGTGAAGAGGTCGACGTGCTGCATCCGGGCCACCGGGTCCCAGCCCCGGGAAATGTCGTACCAGGGCGCGGTGACGTCCTTGAAGCCCACGCCCTCCTGGTAGTCCTTGAACACCGCGCGCAGCTGTTCGTCGCGGAAGTTGCGGGCGTTGCCGTAGTAGCGGTCCTCCAGCGACAGCGCGCCGCGGCGCAGCAGGTCCTTGCCGCGGGTGCCCTCGGGGATCTTCGTGGAGACCTTGCCGATCAGCTTGCGCATGCCACCGGGGATCTTCTCGAACGGCGCCAGCGAGATCGGCTCGTTGTAGATCGTGTAGCCGCAGAACAGCTCGTCGGCGCCCTCGCCGGACAGCACGGCCTTGACGTGCTTGCGGGCTTCGCGGGCGATGAACCACAGCGGGACCAGCGCCGGGTCGGCCACCGGGTCGTCGAGGTACCAGACGATGAGCGGCAGCGCCTCCATCATCTCGTCCGCCGACACCGTGCGGACGACGTGCTTGACGCCGATCGCCGCGGCCGACTCGGCGGCGACGTCGACCTCGGAGTAGCCCTCGCGCTCGAAGCCGGTGGTGAACGCGATCAGGTTCGGGTTGTGCTCCTTGGCCAGGGTGCAGGTGGCCGTGGAGTCGATGCCGCCGGACAGGAAGGCGCCGACGGTGACGTCCGGGTCGGAGATCATGTGCTTGCCCACCGAGTCGCGCATCACGTCGGCGATGCGCTGGTACAGCTCCTCGGCCTCGGCCTGGCTGTTGACCGGCTTCGCCGCGAACCGCGGGTGGAAGTAGCGGGTGAACTTCACCTCACCGCCGGGCACGACCTCGAACGACGTGCCGGACTCGACGCGCCGGATGGCGGTGTGCAGCGACTCGGGCTCGGGCACGTACTGCAGCACGAGGTAGTGCTGCAAGGCCTTGCGGTCCAGCTCCTGCGCGACGCCGAGGACGTCCGACAGCTCCAGCAGGCTCTTCTTCTCGCTGGAGAACGCCACCCCGCCGGGGCCGGCCGAGTAGAAGAGCGGCTTGATGCCGAACGGGTCGCGCGCGCCGAAGACCCGCTTCTCCTGCGAGTCCCAGATCATGAAGGCGAACATCCCGCGCAGCCGCTCGACCCACTCGGCGCCCAGGTAGTGGAAGCCGGCGACGATGGCCTCGCCGTCGCCCTCGGTCTCGAACTTCGCGCCGTGCTTCTCGGCCAGCTCCGCGCGCAGTTCCAGGTAGTTGTAGATCTCGCCGTTGAAGTTCATCGTGTACCGGCCCGGCGCCTCCGGCGGCCCCCAGACCAGCGGCTGGTGGGCGTGCTCGACGTCGATGAAGGCGAGGCGGTTGAAGCCGTAGACGACTTCGGCGTCGGCCCAGGTGTCCTGCTCGTCGGGGCCGCGGTGGCGCTGGCAGCGCATGGCCGCGCCGACGGCTTCACGCGCGTTCGCCGCGCCGGTCTCGGTCGCGCAGATCAGTCCAAGCAGGCCGCACACGGGTACTCACACACCTTCAGGGCGTCATCGGGCTGGGAAGGCCCCAGTATGCCGGGCACGCCGTGGCGAGTAACACGCGCGTCGACGGTTACCCCTTAGTCAGCAGGATGGGTCAACTCGGCTAGAGTCCGGCTGTCACAAAGATCGGTCGTAGGAGGCTCTGGGTGAAAGGGCGAGGCGCAGTGGGACAACCCGAGCGCACCCTGGGGAAGCGGACCGTGCGCGTAGCCGCGCTGGCCGTGCTGGTCGCGCTGACCGCGACGGGCTGCTCCGGCGACGAGATCCTGCGGTTCGGCTGGCCCGTCGGGGTCACCGAGCAGGCGAACGAGATGCGCACGCTGTGGACATGGACCGTGGTGGCCGCGCTGGTCGTCGGCGTCATCGTGTGGGGCCTGATCTTCTGGACCGCGACGTTCCACCGCAAGAAGAAGACCACCGACGGCGAGCCGGAGGAGCTGCCCCGGCAGTTCCAGTACAACATCCCGCTCGAGCTGTTCACGGTCGTCCTCCCGACGATCATGGTCTGCGTCCTGTTCTACTTCACCGCGACGACCGAGGACGACGTCCTCAAGAAGGTCGACAACCCGGACGTCAAGGTCCAGGTCGTCGCCTTCCAGTGGAACTGGGAGTTCAAGTACGAGGACGCCGGCAAGCGTGACGCGCAGAACCGGCCGGTGCCGGTCAAGCGCCCCGACGGCCAGGAGATCAGCACCGTCGGCTCGTCCGGCGAGATCCCGCTGCTGGTGCTCCCGGTCGGCAAGACCATCCAGTACGACCTGGTCTCCACCGACGTCATCCACTCGTTCTGGGTGCCGGAGTTCCACTTCAAGCGGGACGTCTTCCCGAACCCGGACAAGAACAACCAGGACAGCTCCTTCCAGAACAAGATCGACCGCGAAGGCTCCTTCGTCGGCCGGTGCGCGGAGCTGTGCGGCACCTACCACTCGGTGATGAACTTCGAGGTGCGGGCGCTGTCGCCGGACAAGTTCGACCAGTACATCCAGTGGCGTTCGCAGGTGAACCCGGCGACGGGCCAGGCCTACACCGCCGCCGAGGCGCTGGCGAAGATGAACTGCGGCGAGCTGTGCACCCCGCACGCGGTGACCACCCAGCCGTTCAACACCGACCGCACGGCGCGGACCGCGTCCAACTGACGGCTCAGCCGCACAAGGAGTAGGAAGAAGACCCATGAAGGTCGAAGCGCGCATCTTCTTCATCGTGGCGATCTTCGCCGTGTTCATGGCGGGCGTGTACTGGGTGTGGGCCGTGCTGGACCCCCGCTTCGGAGGCAGGCCCGAGCCGGTGGGCATCGTCGCGCTGGTCCTGACCGGCGGTCTGGCGTTCCTCGCGGGCAGCTACATGCAGTTCGTCGCCCGCCGCATCGAGCCGCGTCCGGAGGACCGCGAGGACGCCGAGATCAGCGACGGCGCCGGCGAGATGGGCTTCTTCAGCCCGGGCAGCTACTGGCCGATCGGCATGGCGGCCACCGCGGCGCTGGCCGCCGTGGCGCTGGCGTTCTTCCACATCTGGCTGCTGGTCATCGCGCTGGTCGCGCTGCTCATCACGATCGGCGGGCTGGTGTTCGAGTACCACACGGGCCCGTCGCACGACTGACCCTTGCTTTCGCGGACCGGCCGTCGCACTTCGGTGCGGCGGCCGGTTTCGTGTGCGCGGGGCCGGCCATCGGTTCAGCCGCGGAAGGCCGCCCGGTAGGAGGACGGGCTCGTGCCGCGCAGCCGGCCGAACTGGTGCCGCAGAGCCGCCGCCGAGGCGTACCCGCAGGCCACCGCGATGTCCTCCACCGACAGCCTGCCCGCCTCCAGCAGGGCCTGGGCGCGGTCCAGCCGCCGCTCGGTCAGCCACCGGTGCGGCGTGGTCCCTGTCGCCGCTGAGAAGCGCCGCAGGAACGTCCGCTCGCCCAAGCCGCTGCGCCGGGCCAGCTCCGCCACCGTGAACGGCCGGTCGAGGCGTCGCTCCACCCACTCCAGGGCCTCCGCGACGACCGCGTCGCCGGCCGCCGCCGTGGCCGGGACCGGGGCCTGGACGAACTGGGCCTGGCCGCCCGCGCGGTGCGGCGCCGCCACCATCCGCCGGGCCAGGGTCGTGGCCGCCGCGACGCCGCGCAGCCGGCGCACCAGGTGCAGGCAGAGGTCGACCGCCGCGACCGTGCCCGCGCTGGTCAGGATGCCGCCGTCGTCGGCGTACAGCGCCTGCGGATCCACCTGGGCCGCCGGAAAGCGGTCGCGGAACTCGGCCTCGTACACCCAGTGGACCGTGCAGCGGCGGCCGTCGAGAAGACCCGCGTAGCCCAGGGAAAACACGCCCGCGCAGAACCCCGCCACCCACGCCCCGCGCCCGGCGGCGTCGCGGAGGACGTCCAGCACCGGCGACGGCGGCGGCGCCGTCCGGGGCGCGCATGTCGGCACGATCAGCAGGTCTGCCGACGCCGCGAAGTCCAGGTCCCGCAGGCCGGAGAGCCCGAAGCCGGACCAGCTCTCGACCGCCGTCCCGCCCGGCGAGCAGACGGCGAAGTCCCAGCCTTCGATGCCGTCAGCGCTGCGGTCGGTGCCGAAGACCTCGCACGCGACACCCAGCTCGAACGGCGAAACGCGGTCGGCGAGCACCACCGCGACCCGGTTGACGTCCATGGCCGCCAGCATGTCACAAGTTTTGCGGCCGTTGTCATCTCTGACACTGGTCGGTGGAGGCGAGGGCGACGAACCTGGTCGTCATGATGAACTCGGAAACCCGCCCGCTCCTGCAGTGGTCCGCGGCGATGGCGATGTCCGGCACGATCGGCGCGGTCGTCCTCGAAAGCGGCGCGGCCGCCCCGGCCGTCGCCTTCGCCCGCTGCTTCGTCGGCGGCGCGCTGCTGGTGCTCTGGTGCCTTTCCCGCGGCTGGCTGCAGGCCTGGCGGCCGTCCCGCCGGGACCTCGGGCTGGCCGTGCTGGGCGGGCTGTTCCTGGTCGGCAACTGGGTGCTGCTGTTCGCCTCGTACGCGCTGTCGTCGATCTCGGTCAGCACGGTCGTCTACCACACCCAGCCGCTGATCCTGGTCGGCCTGGCGGCGGCTTTCCTCGGCGAGAAGTTCGCCAAGAGCCACCTGGTCCGGGCCGGGATCGCGTTCGGCGGTGTGGCCTTGATCTCGCTGTCCGCGCACGGCGAGGACGGCAAGCCGGTCAAGCTCGCCGGGATCGCCCTGGCCCTCGGCGCGGCCGTCCTCTACGCCGGCGCGTCCTTCGTCGCGAAGCAGCTGAAGCACATCCGCCCGCACCTGCTGGCCGCCGTCCAGACGACGGTCGGAGCCCTCGTCCTGGCGCCCGTGCTCCTGGTGACGCCGCTGCCGTCGACGACGTCGGGACTGCTCTGGCTGGTGCTGCTGGGCACGGTGCACACGGCGCTGATGTACGTGCTGATCTACGCGAGCATCGGCAAGCTGCCCACCACGACGGTCGCGCTGCTCTCCTACGTCTACCCGGTGGTCGCCGTCCTGGTCGACATCGCCTTCTACGGCCACCGCCCCAGCTGGCCGGAAGCGCTGGGCATGCTCGCGGTCCTGGCGGCCGCCCTGGCTCCGCAACGCGGCCGCAAGCCCGCCGCCGAGCCGACCGCCCGCCCCCGAGCGGGCGAGCGGGTCAGCTGAAGGCGATCCAGCGGTCCAGCAGCGCGGCCGCGGCGCCCGAGTCGATCGCTTCGGCCGCCCGGGTCAAGCCGGCGCGGAGGTCGTCCTCCAGGGACGCCGAGAAGCCCGTGAAGGCCGCCAGGGCCGCCGCCGCGTTGATCAGGACCGCGTCGCGGACCGGGCCCGGCTTGCCGCCCACCAGGTCGCGGACCACCGCCGCGTTCGCCGCCGCGTCGCCGCCGCGCAGGTCGTCGGCCGTCGCGCGGGGGATGCCCAGCTCGGCCGGGTCGAGCGTGCGCTCGGTGACCGTTCCGCCGGCGACCACCAGGACCGTCGACGTCGTCGTCGTGGTGATCTCGTCGAGGCCGTCGTCGCCGCGGACCACCAGGGCCCGCGTGCCGCGGCGGGCGAACACCTCCGCCAGCACCCGCGTCTTGTCCTCGTACGCGCAGCCGATCAGCGCGCTGCCCGGCTGGGCCGGGTTGGTCAGCGGGCCGAGCAGGTTGAACGTCGTCGGGATGCCGAGCTCGCTGCGCACCGGGCCGGCGTGCCGCAACGCCGGGTGGAACGCCGACGCCAGGAAGAACCCGACGCCGACCTCGGTGAGGCTGCGCTGGACGTCCTCCGGCGGCAGGCTGATCCGCACCCCGAGGGTCTCCAGCACGTCCGCCGCGCCGGACTTCGACGACGCGCTGCGGTTGCCGTGCTTGGCCACCGGCGCGCCGGCCGCCGCCGTGACGATCGTCGCCATCGTCGAGATGTTCACCGAGTTGGAGCCGTCGCCGCCGGTGCCGACGATGTCGACCGCCGGGCGGTCCAGCTCGACGCGCCGGGCGTGCGACAGCATCATGGCCGCCATCCCGGCGATCTCCTCGGGCGTCTCGCCCTTGGTGCGCAGCGCCACCGCGAACCCGGCGATCCGGGCCGGGCTCGCCGCGCCGCTCATGATCTGGTCCATCGCCCACGCCGTGTCCTCCGCGGAGAGGTCGGCGCCCGCGATCAGCTGCTTGAGCAGGGGTGGCCAGGTGCGGGGGACCGGAGTGGTCACCGGGCTCAGCCGTTCACGACGGGGACCCGTCGCGCGCGCAGCACGTCGGCGACGGTCTCCGCGGCGGTCAGCGGGTCCAGCGGGTGCACCAGCACGGCGTCCGCCTGCGACCAGGTGGCCAGCCACCGGTCGTCCCGGCGGCGCACGGCGACCACGATCGGGGGGCAATCGGTGATTTCGCTCTTCAGCTGGCGGCAGAGGCCGATGCCGCCGGTCGGCTGCGCCTCACCGTCGAGGATCGCCAGGTCGACGTTCCCCGCGTCCACCTCGGCCAGCACGTCGGCGATGCCGGCCGCCTCGACGTAGTCCACGCGCGCCAGGTCGGCGGCGGGCCGCCGGCCGACCGCGTTCACGATCGCCTCGCGCACCTCCGCCTTGTGGCTGAACACCAGGACCCGCATCGACCGCTCGCCCATTGAGCACGCCTCCGTCTCACATCAATGTCCGGGCTCGATCGTATCGGCCGAGACCGACATCACGCGGTCGGCTCCGGCTGGAGCGCGTCCCAGCCCAGCGCGTCGCCGCCCAATCGTTGCGCCAGACCCGCCATCCGGGACCGTTCCTGGGCGCAGTGCAGGGCGTCGAGCACCTGCACCCGCACCGCGAGCACGCGCGTCCGATCCTCCGAAGGAGACTGTTCCCGCAGCTCATAGCCGTCCTGGGCGAGGATCGACGCCGCCTCGGCGAGCCGGTCCGGCGGCAGCACGAGGTGGTGCCGCAGGACGGCCGGTGCGGTGCTGACCCAGGCGGGTGAACCGGCCAGGACGGCGGAGTCCGCGACGACCGGGTCGAAGGCCTCGGCGACGATCTTCAGCCCCGGTGTCTCAGCCGTCAGACCGGCGGTTTCACGCTTCTTGACCAGGTCAAGCAGCCGGTCGAGTAAACCCATGAGTAGCTCTCACCTTCCCGGGCATCCGGTGTGATCGGTTACGCAGACGACCCGCCGTGGACCCACCCGGCGGAGCGGTGGTGCGAGAGGACATAATGCGACGCGTGACAACGGCAGCTCCCACCATCAGTCAGCGGGTCCACTCGCTGAACCGGCCGAACATGGTCAGTGTCGGCACCATCGTGTGGCTTTCCAGCGAGCTGATGTTCTTCGCCGGACTGTTCGCGATGTTCTTCACCGTCAAGGCGCAGAACTCGTCCGGCCAGTGGCCGCCGCCGCTGCACGGCGAGGAGTTCCACCTCAACGTGGCGTACGCGATCCCGTTCACGGTGATCCTCGTGCTGTCCTCGCTGACCTGCCAGTTCGGCGTGTTCGCGGCCGAGCGCGGCGACGTCTACGGGCTGCGCCGCTGGTACATCATCACGTTGATCATGGGCGCGATCTTCGTCGGCGGCCAGGCCAACGAGTACCACAACCTGGTCGAAGAGGGGATGACGATCCCGTCCGGCCCGTTCGGCACGGTCTTCTACCTCGCCACCGGGTTCCACGGCCTGCACGTCATCGGCGGGCTCATCGCCTTCGTGTACCTGCTCATCCGCACGAAACTGAGCAAGTTCACGCCCGCCCAGGCCACGTCGGCGATCGTCGTGTCCTACTACTGGCACTTCGTCGACATCGTGTGGGTCGGCCTCTTCGGTGTGATCTACCTCCTCCCGTAGGTCGCACCCAGCCGCCACCACCTTCACACCATCGGCCTGAACTGACAGCAAGGGTTGCCGCAAGATGACCACCAGCACCAAGTCCTCGGAGCGCCGCTACCGCGCGCGGTCGAAGCTGCGGAGGCGGTTCGCCGGCCTGCTCGCGCTCGGTATCGCGCTGGTGGGCGCCGGCGCCCTCTACGCCGTGTTCGCCCCGGAGCCGCAGACCGCGCAGGCCCAGGGCACGTCGGCGCAGCTGCGTCTCGGCGAGCAGGTCTACAACAACACCTGCATCGCCTGCCACGGCGCGAACCTCGAGGGCGTGAAGGACCGCGGGCCGAGCCTGATCGGCATCGGCGACGCCGCGGTGTACTTCCAGACTTCTTCGGGCCGGATGCCCGCCGCGCGCCAGGAGGCGCAGATCGAGCGGAAGCCGCCGAAGCTGACCGAGGCCGAGATCGACGCGGTCGGCGCCTACATCCAGGCGCACGGCGGCGGCGTCCAGCGGCCCGCGGAGAAGGGCGAGGCCCTGCGCGGCAACGACCCGGCCCGCGGTGGCGAGCTGTTCCGCCTCAACTGCGCGTCGTGCCACAACTTCACCGGTCGCGGCGGTGCGCTGTCCGCCGGCAAGTACGCGCCGAACCTGGACCCGGCCAGCGAAGAGCAGATCTACACGGCCATGCTCACCGGCCCGCAGAACATGCCGAAGTTCTCCGACCGGCAGCTGTCGCCGAAGGAGAAGAAGGACATCGTCGCCTACGTGAAGTCGGTGTCGGACGGCAACAATGACCCGGGTGGTAACGGCCTCGGCGGGGTCGGCCCCGCTTCGGAGGGCGTCATCGCCTTTATCGTCGGGATCGCCGCGCTGATCGGCGTGACGTTGTGGATTGGATCGAAGGCATGAGTGCCGAGGGGCCTAAGCCGCCGACGGAGGCGGAGCTGGCTGAGATGGACCGCGACCAGCTGCTGAAGCTGGGCGGGCAGCTCGACGGTGTCGAGATCGTCGAGTACCCCACCCCGTGGCCCGTGGAGGGCACGCGGGCGGAGAAGCGGGCGGAGCGCCTGGTCGCGTTCTGGTTCGGCCTGTCCGCGCTGGCCGGGATCGGGTTCGTCGTCTCGCTGATCTGGTGGCCGTGGAAGTACGAGGCGCCGGACAACGAGAGCGGCCACTTCTGGTACAGCCTCTACACCCCGATGCTCGGCCTCACGCTCGGCCTGGCCATCCTCGGCCTCGGCATCGGCGTGATCCTGTACACGAAGAAGTTCGTGCCCGCCGAGGTCGCGGTGCAGCAGCGGAGCGACAACATGGGCGAGGGGTCGGCCGAGGTCGACCGCCAGACGATCCTGGCGCACCTGGCCGACGCCGGGAACCGCAGCACCATCGCCCGCCGCTCGCTGATCAAGCGCTCGGCGATCGCCGGTGCCGGCGCGCTCGGCCTCGCGGCCGCCGCGCTGCCGGTCGCGTCGTTCATCAAGAACCCGTGGAAGGACAGCGAGTCCCGCGACTCGCTGTGGCACACCGGTTGGCAGCCCCTCTACCCGGGCGAGAAGGTCTACCTGCGCCGCAACACCGGCAAGCCCATCGAGCGTCCTGAGGACGTCAGCCTGGTCAAGGCCGAGGACCTGGACGCCGGCGCGATGGAGACGGTGTTCCCGTACCACAAGGACTCGGAGAAGACCCCGGAGGCGCTGGCCGCGGCGCTGACCAGGGTCGACAACCCGGTCATGCTGATCCGCCTGCGCCCGACCGACGCCGCCAAGGTGGTCAAGCGGGCCGGCCAAGAGGACTTCAACTTCGGCGACTACTACGCGTACACGAAGATCTGCAGCCACGTCGGCTGCCCGACCTCCCTGTACGAGCAGCGGACCAACCGCATCCTGTGCCCGTGCCACCAGTCGCAGTTCGACGCCCTCCACTACGCCAAGCCGATCTTCGGCCCGGCGACGCGGCCGCTGGCCCAGCTACCGATCACGGTGGACGAAGAGGGATACTTGATCGCGCGAGGCGACTTCATCGAGGCCATCGGTCCGGCCTTTTGGGAGCGTAAGTCATGAGTTCACTCACCACGCCGACCAAGGGGTCGAGCCCGGTCGAAAAGGCGCTGGGCGAGGCCGCGAACAACGCGGACCAGCGGTATCACCTGGCCAAGGGCCTGCGGCACCAGATGAACAAGGTGTTCCCGACCCACTGGTCGTTCCTGCTGGGCGAGATCGCGCTCTACAGCTTCATCATCCTGCTGCTCACCGGTGTGTACCTGACGCTGTTCTTCGACCCCTCCATGCAGGAGGTCGTCTACACCGGCAGCTTCAAGAACATGCAGGGCCTGGAGATGTCGCAGGCGTTCCGCACGACGCTGGACATCTCGTTCGACGTCCGCGGCGGCCTGTTCATGCGGCAGCTGCACCACTGGGCCGCGCTGATCTTCGTCGCGTCCATGGCCGTGCACATGCTGCGCATCTTCTTCACCGGTGCGTTCCGGCGGCCGCGTGAGGCGAACTGGGTGATCGGCGGCCTGCTGCTGATCCTGGGCTGCTTCGAAGGCTTCTTCGGCTACTCGCTGCCGGACGACCTCCTCTCCGGCACCGGTATCCGGGCGACGCTGTCGGGCATCGTGCTCTCGGTGCCGGTGATCGGCACCTGGATCCACTGGGCGCTGTTCGGCGGGGAGTTCCCCGGCGACCAGATCATCCCGCGGCTGTACACGCTGCACATCCTGCTGATCCCGGGCATCATGCTCGCGCTGGTCGGGGCGCACTTGGCGCTGGTCTGGTACCAGAAGCACACGCAGTTCCCGGGCGTGCGCCGCAAGGAGACCAACGTCGTCGGTGTCCGGATCATGCCGTACTTCGCGCTCAAGGGCGGGGCGTTCTTCACCCTGGTCGTGGGTGTGCTGGCGCTGATGTCGGGCCTGTTCCAGATCAACCCGGTGTGGAACTTCGGCCCGTACAACCCGGCCCAGGTGTCGGCGGGCTCGCAGCCCGACTGGTACATGGCCTGGGCCGACGGCATGCTCCGGATCTGGCCCGCGTGGGAGGTCTACCTCGGGAACTACACGATCCCGGCGGTGTTCTTCCCCGGCGCGATCGGCATGCCGATCCTGTTCGGCCTGCTGCTGGGCTACCCGTTCATCGAGCGGAAGCTGTCCAAGGACACCGCGCACCACAACCTGCTCCAGCGGCCGCGTGACGCACCGGTCCGCACGGCGCTGGGCGCGATGGCGCTGGGCTTCTTCATGGTCATCGAGCTGTCCGGCTTCAACGACATCATCGCCGACCAGTTCGACATCTCGCTGAACGCGACGACGTGGGCGGGCCGCATCGGCGTGCTGATCGTGCCGCCGCTGGCGTACTACTTCACGTACCGCATCTGCCTCGGCCTGCAGCGGGCCGACCGCGAGGTGCTGGAGCACGGCGTCGAGACGGGCATCATCAAGCGGCTGCCGCACGGTGAGTTCATCGAGATCCACCAGCCGCTCGCCGGGGTCGACAGCCACGGCCACGCGATCCCGCTCGAGTACCAGGGCGCGTCCGTGCCGAAGAAGATGAACAAGCTGGGTTCGGCCGGCCAGGCCGTCCCGGGCACGTTCTGGTCGCCGGACCCCGCCGAGGAGACCGCCGCGCTGGAGCGGGCCCACGGCAACGGGCACGGCAACGGCGAGACGACCGGCCAGCACGGCCAGCACGGTGAGTTCGACTCCGCGGAGACGGCCTCGGCCGCCAAGCAGGCGGACCACTAGCCGCGAAACACCGAAGCCGCCCTCCAGGGAGTCCCTGGAGGGCGGCTTCGGTGTTTCCACGGCGATCAGCGGCCTGGCGTATTGGCGCGGTGCCAGCGCCCCAATGTGGCGTTCGGTGCGTCCAGCGCACCCAATGTGGCGTTCGGTGCGTTGGACGCAACCAACGCCACATTGGGGCGTTTGGGGATCTCGCTCAGTCCTCGACGCCGATCGCGAAGGCCGACTCCGTGTCGGCGCGGGAGTACGACCGGAACGCGATGTGCGTGACGGTGTCCAGCACCCCCGGCACCTTGCCGATCCGGCCGGGGATCAGGTCGGCCAGCTCTTCGTGGGCGGAGACCTTCACGGTGGCGATGAGGTCGACGTCCCCGGCGCACGAGTAGACCTCGCCGACACCCTCGATGTCGGCGATCGCCTGCGCCGCGTCCGGGATCGCGTCCGCCTCTACCTGGATCAGCACGATCGCGGTGATCACCTGGGGTCCTCCAAGACTCGTCTTCGGGTGTCGCCCGCGATCCTAGCTACGCCGCGGTGCGGGCCGGCCAGTGCGCGGCGAGGGTGTGGTCGCCGGTGATCGTGACGCGGTCCAGGGGCAGGCGGCGGGTGAAGACGAGCAAGAGGTCCTTGACGGGCCGGTCGGCGTGACGATGGGCCTCACGCACGCCGGTTCCTCAGCCGACATGCTCCAGGGAGTGGGCCTCCGACACCAGGCTGAGCCAGCCCTGCCAGCCCGCCACCGCGGCCGGCTCGGCCCAGGGGCGGGTCGTGCGGACCAGGCGGACTCCCGGGCGGGCCAGCCAGCGCAGCAGCACCCCCACCTCCTCCGGCGGCGCGCCGTGCAGGGGGCCCGGCTCCGGCAGGACCGTCTCCGCCGACGCCACCAGCGTCTCCACCACCGGCATCGGCGGCACCCCGCGCCGCGCGACGCCCGCCGAGGCCAGCCTGCCGTAGCGGATCACCGCCAGTTCCCAGCCGCCCGCGCCGTCCGGGCCCGCCGCGATCAGCTCGCCGATCGAGGCCAGCGACGCCTGCCGGTGGGCCCGGCCCAGCGCGCGGATCAAGGCCGCCAGCTCGTCGCGGTGGCGGGCCGCCTGCTCGTAGTGCCGGCCCGCCGCGAGCCGCTCCACGTGCGCGGCCGCGGTGTGCAGGGGACGGCCGTCCAAGCCCGCGATCAGTCCGGACACCGACTCGACCGCCGGGCGGTACGCCTCGACGCTCTGCCGCCCCGCGCAGGGCGCCCCGCACCGCCCCAGCTCCGCCAGCACACACGGTGTCCCGTTCGCCGACCGCGGTGAGATCCGCTGCGTGCACGTCCGCAGGCCGGACGCTCCAGCCAGGGTGTCCGCCGTCGTCCGCGCGTCCGCCTGGTTGCGGAACGGGCCGAGCACGCCCGGCCGCGGCAGCCGGACCACCGACAACCGCGGGAACGCCTCGTCCGTCAGCCCGATCCACCAGCCCTGGTGCCGGTTCTTCGACCGCCGGTTGTAGGCCGGCCGGTGCGCCGCGATCAGCCGCAGCTCGCGCACCTCCGCCTCCAGCGCGTGCGCGCACACCACGTGGTCGACGCGCTCCGCCAGCGCGACCATCTCGCGGATCCGGCTCCGCCCCTCCGAACCCGTGAAGTACGTCCGCACCCGCCGCCGCAGGTCCTTCGCCGTGCCGACGTACAGCACCTCGTCCTTCGGCCCCTTGAACAGGTAGACGCCGGGTGCCGACGGCAGGTCCGCGGCCAGGTGCCGCTTCGCCCGCTGGGCGACGGTCACCTCCGGCAGGTACCCCATCAGCTCTTCGAGCGAGTGCACGCCGAGGTTCCCGACGCGCTCCAGCAGGCCGTGCAGCACGTCGACCGTCGCGCGGGCGTCGTCCAGCGCCCGGTGCGTCGGCCGGGTCTTCGCCCCGAACAGCAGCGCCAGCGCCGTCAGGTTGTACCGGCCCACCTCGTCCCGGGGGACGACCCGCCGCGCCAGCCGGACCGTGCAGACCACCGTCGCCTTCGGCCACACGTACCCGTGGCCCTCGCACGCGGCCCGCATGTGCGACGTGTCGAACCCCGAGTTGTGCGCCACCAGCACCGCGCCCCCGATGAACTCCAGGAACGCCGGCAGCACCTCCTCGATCGGCGGCGCGTCGTAGACCATCGCCTGCGTGATCCCGGTCAGTGAGACGATCTGCGGCGGGATCACCATGCCCGGGTTCACCAGCGTCGCGAACTCGCCCAGGACCTCGCCCCCGCGCACCTTCACGGCGCCGATCTCCGTGATCCCGGCGGGCCCGGGTGCCGCCCCCGTCGTTTCGAGGTCGAAGACGACGAAAGTGGTGTCCCGCAACGGGGTTCCCAGCTCGTCGAACGCGAGCTGTGCCTGGACCGAACGCATGGGCGAGACCCTAGAGGCGACCACCGACAGTTTCGGTGGCGCCGAGGTCACGCACCGCTCCGGCGGCCGGATCCGCCGGTCCGTGTGGCGCGCGGGGCGGGATGTGAGGGCGGGGCCTACCCTGGACCAATGCACCCGCAGCCGCTCGTGCCGGAGCCGCCCGGGGACCCCGTCGGTCCCTCGGGTGTCGCGTCGCGCCCCGAGCAGGCCGAAGACACCGCCGACCAGGCCGGACAGCCCGAACCCGCCACCTGGCCCACCCTGCCCGAACCGGTGCGCGACCGCATCGCCGAGCTCGCCGCGGCCGCCGTCGCCAAGCTGCCCGGCACCGACGTCCCCCGCCAGCTGCGGCCCGTCGCCAAGTTCGCCCCCGCCAAGCGCGCGAAGCTCGGCGGCGCCGCCCTGCTCGCCGCCCTCGGCGAGTCCGCCCAGTTCCGCACGGCCGTCATCGAATGGCTCCGCGAACACCGCACCGACGTCCTCGACCCCAACGCCGCCGACTCCGTGGCCGCGGCGGCCGCGGCCGTGCTGCTCGGGGAGTCCGGGGCCGCCGGGCGCGTCCGGCTCGTGGCCAAGAACGCCGAGGAAAACGCCCTCCGCGCGGAACGCGACGCCGCGCTCGCCCGCACCCAGCGGCTCGAAGCCGAACTCGCGCAGGTCCGCGCCGAACTCGCCGAGGCGAAGCACGCCGCCGAGAACGCCCGCGGGGAGCGTGAGGGCGAAGTCGAGAAGCTCCTGAAGCGCCTTCGCGAGCAAGGTGTCCAGCTGCGGCAGGCCCGTGACGCGGTCGAAGCGGCGTCCGCCGAGGCCGAACGCGGGTCCGCCGCCCGCGCCGACGAGATCGCCGCCCTCACCGCCCAGCTCGAGCGGGAGCGCCAGCGCGTCGCCAGCGAGCGGGCCCGGGCCGAACGCGCCGCCGCCGACGCCGAGATCGCCCGCCAGTCCGCCCGCGAGGCCCGGCAGGCCGACGAGGTGCGGCTCGCGCTGCTCATCGACACCATCGACGGCGCCGTCACCGGTCTGCGCCGCGAGCTCGCCCTCGGCGCGCGCGGCGCGCGTCCCGCGGACATGGTCCGCGGCGCCAGCTCCGGCACCGGCCAAGGCGGCAAGATCGCCGACGTGTCCACCTTGGACCGCTACCTGGCGCTGCCCAACGTGCACCTGATCGTCGACGGCTACAACGTCACCAAGACCGGCTACCCCGAGCTCGCCCTGGCCGACCAGCGCGACCGGCTGGTCCACCAGCTGTCCGCGCTGGCCGCGCGCACGTCCGCCGAGGTCACCGTCGTCTTCGACGGCGCCGGTGTGCTGTCGGTCCCGGCCGCGTCGCCGCGCGGGGTGCGGGTGCTGTTCTCCGACCGCGGGGTCCTCGCCGACGACGTGATCCGCAACCTCGTCGCGGCCGAGCCGGCCGGGCGGCCGATGGTCGTCGCGACGTCCGACCGCGCGGTCGCGGACTCGGTGCGCGGCGGCGGGGCCCACCCGACGCCCGCCGCGGTGCTGGTCAGCCGCCTCTCGCGGGTCTGACTCTTCCGAAATTGTCGGTGGTGTCGCCTACCGTCCTCCCCAAGTCACTTTCCGGCGTGAGGAGGACCACGTGACCGACACCCCCGACCTGTCCGCGGTGGACGTCTCGCACATCGCGGTTTCGGACATCGAGAACCTGGTGGTCGATTGCGACCGCTGCGTCGTGCGCGGCATCTCGTGCCACGACTGCGTGGTGAGCGTGCTGCTCGGCGCGCCGCCGGCGGTGGTGTGGGACGCTGACGAGCGCCGCGCCGTCGACGCGCTGGCCGAAGCGGGAATGGTGCCGCGGCTGCGCCTGGTCGAAGAACCGGACCGCCGGACCGCCTGAATCGCCCCATTCGTGACGGCGCGCCGAATGGTCGATTGGATCAGGTGAACGGTCGGTAGTCGAAACGGCCTCGGAGAAACCCCAGCGTGTAACGCCTATCACAGGTTTTCTCCCGCCCTGGTCCGATGGTGTTCAGCGGTGTCACGCACAGTTTTCGGCGAAGAGGTGGTGGACGCGGTGGCGGTCTTTTCGTAACCTGTCCGAGATCTCGTGGCCCCCGGCCGCCGATGAGGCGGCGACGCGAGATCGCCGCCGGCTACAGCTTTGTCGGGAAGCTGGGAACCGGAACCACCACCGCGCGTTGCAGCAGCAGTTCCTGTTGCGGCACCGCTCGTCCGAAAAGCGTGCGGACGCGTGTGGTGGGGACAGCGGCGAAGAGGACTCCCCGACCTCTTCGTGCCCCGGTCCCCGACGGCGGCCGAGACGCAAAGGAGACCCGCGCGACCGTGCAGTCGCATCCAGTCAGGCGCGTGGTGTCAGGTGCCCTCGCAGCGGCTTCGGTGATCACCCTCGTCACCCTGGCCCAGCCGACGGCCACCGCCGCCCCCGTCCCCGTGCTCCAAGCTCCCCCCACCGGCTCCGACGCCCTCGCCAAGTACCGCGATCTCGCGGCGCAGGCCGAGAAGCTCAACGAAGACCTGCTTTCGGCTCAGGACGACCTGAACAAGAAGCAGGGCGAGCTCGACAAGGCCACCAACGACGTCAACGCGGCGAAGGACCAGGCCGCGAAGGCCGCCGAGAACGAGAAGAAGTACCAGGTCGAGGTCGACAAGTTCGCCGGTGCCTCGTTCACCAGCGGCGTCCAGCTCAACAAGCTGTCGGCCCTGCTGGCCGGGACGTCCACCCAGGACTTCCTGGACCGTTCTTCGGCCCTCGAGGTCATCGCGACCGGCAAGAACGCCGCGATGGGCAACCTCACCAGCGCCTTCCAGCAGGCCAACGAAGCCACCAACAAGGCCACCGACGCCGCGAAGCGCGCGCAGGACGCCCGTGACGCGGCCGCCAAGCTGACCGAGGACATCAAGGCCAAGCAGAAGAGCCTCAACGACCAGATCGAGCAGCTCGAGGCGGCCAACAAGAACCTGAGCGCCTCGGACAAGGCCGCCCAGCGGGACCGGGGTGCCACGCCGCCCGCGAACATCAAGGCCCCGACCGCGGCCGCCCAGACGGCGCTGAACGCGGCGCTGAGCAAGCTCGGTGCCGCGTACAAGTACGGCGCCACCGGGCCGACCGTGTTCGACTGCTCCGGCCTGATGCTGTGGGCCTACGGGCAGGCCGGGATCACGCTGCCGCGCACCAGCCGCGAGCAGTCGACCTTCGGCGCCGCGGTGCCGCGCGATCAGCTGGAGCCGGGTGACCTGGTGTTCTACTACTCGCCCGTTTCGCACGTCGGCATGTACATCGGCAACGGCCAGATGGTCCACGCGCCCGACACCGGTGACGTCGTGAAGATCTCGCCGCTGCAGAGCCAGTACGCGGGGGCGCGCCGCCCGACGGCGTGACGACTCCCGAAGCAGCACCCCGGAGGGGCGGTACCGCACACGCGGTGCCGCCCCTCCGGCGTGCCGGGCGGCCGCTAGCCTCTGGGACGTGCTCAAGACCCTGCTCGTGACCAACGACTTCCCGCCGCGGCCCGGGGGGATCCAGAACTACCTGAACTCCCTCGCCACCCGGCTGCCGGCGGACGACCTGGTCGTCTACGCGCCGTCGTGGGAGTCGCGGACGGGGTCGCACGAGGAGTTCGACGCCGAGGCGCCGTTCGAGGTCGTCCGGCACCCGACGTCGTTGATGCTGCCGACGCCCGACGTGCTTCGCCGGGCGAAGCAGATCATGCGCGCGCGGGACTGTGAAGCCGTCTGGTTCGGCGCCGCCGCGCCGCTCGCCCTGCTGGGGCACCCGCTGCGCCGGGCCGGCGCCCGCCGCGTCGTGGCGTCGACGCACGGCCACGAGGTCGGCTGGTCGATGCTCCCCGGTTCGCGGCAGGCGCTGCGCCGCATCGGCGACACCGTGGACGTCGTCACCTACGTCAGCCGGTACACCCGCGGCCGGTTCGCCGCCGCGTTCGGCGCGATGGCCGGGCTGGAGCTGCTGCCGTCCGGGGTGGACACCGAGGTGTTCCGGCCCGATCCGGCCGCTCGCGCGGAGATCCGCGCCCGGCACGGGCTCGGTGACCGGCCGACGATCGTGTGCGTGTCCCGGCTGGTCCCGCGCAAGGGCCAGGACCAGCTGATCCGCGCGCTGCCGAAGATCCGCGAGCGCGTCCCGGACGCGGCGCTCGTGATCGTCGGCGGCGGCCCCTACCGCAAGACGCTCACCGGGCTGGTCGCCGAGCTGGGGCTGGAGCGCGATGTCGTGCTCACCGGGTCGGTGCCGTGGGCCGAGCTGCCGGCGCACTACGCGGTGGGCGACGTCTTCGCGATGCCGGCCCGGACCCGGGGCAAGGGCCTCGACGTCGAGGGGCTCGGCATCGTCTACCTGGAGGCTTCGGCGACCGGCCTGCCGGTGGTGGCGGGCAACTCCGGCGGCGCGCCCGAAGCGGTGCTCGACGAGGTCACCGGGCACGTCGTCGAAGGCCGGGACACCGGCCAGCTCGCCGAGACGCTCGTCAGCCTGCTCGCCGACCCGGTGCGCGCGAAGCGGATGGGCGAGGCCGGGCGGGCCTGGGTGAGCGCGAACTGGCGGTGGGACGTCATGGCGCGGCGGCTGTCCGGCCTGCTGGACGGCGACCCGGTGGCCGCCGTCCGCTGAGCCGTCACGGCGTGTAGAGCGCCGGGTGCCGCGGATCGTCGACGCGCACGACGACGTCGGCGAGCGAGCTCGGGTCGGCTTCCTCCTCGTAGCGCTCGTACGCCGGGACGGCCCACGCGTCCGGCACGCGGCGGCGCAGGGCGGCGGGGGAGAGCCACAGGTGCACGGCCAGGTCGAACGCCAGGCCCGCGCCGAGCAGGAGTTCGCCGTCGACCAGCACGACACCGCCGTCGGGCAGCGGCACCCGCTCGGCGCGGGTCGCGCGGTCGCGTTCGGCGTCCCACAGCGACGGCAGGACTTCGCCGGAGCCCTTCAGCGGATCCAGGACTTCGCGGCGGAGCGCGCCGAGGTCGAGCCAGTCGGTGTAGCGGGCGTCGGGGTTCGTGCGGCCGTGCTCGAACCGCAGCGACGCGGGACGCAGGAAGTCGCGCGCGGACACGCGCAGGGTCGCGCGGCCGCGCAGCCGCAGCGGATCGACGAGGGCGTCGGCGAGCTCCTTCGTCTCCGTCGCTCCCGCCGCGCCGTCGACGGCGACCGCGATCCGCCCGGGGAGCGCGTCGATGCGGTCGGTCAGTTCTTCGGCCAGGACGGCGGGGGAGATCGGACGGTAGCGCACGGGTTCCCATCCTCCACCCGGACCGGTGGCCGGTTTTGTCGTACCCCGGTGGGAAGATGGGGACATGACTTCTTCAACGGGGAAGACGGCCGATGTGGGGTGGAACATCGGTGTTTCGCGGACTTTGCCGTACCCCGCCGCGACGGTCTGGGACTTCCTGGTCAGCCGCGAGGGTGTCGCGGTCTGGCTGGGGCCCGGGGTGGAGCTGCCGCGCGAGGCGGGCGCGGAGTACGAAACGGCGAACGGCACGGTCGGCGAGATCCGCAGCTTCGTGGAGGGCGACCGGGTCCGGCTCACGTGGCGGCCGAGCGACTGGGACCACGACTCCACCGTGCAGGTGCGGCTGAGCGGCTCGGGTGCCAAGACGACCCTGAGGTTCCACCAAGAATGGCTTGCGGGCGCGGAAGAACGTGAAGAACAGCGGGCATACTGGCAGGACGTGACCGAACGCGTCGTGACGGCACTCGCCGAACGCTGACGCGGTGAGCACTGGGGTTGACATGACGACCGACGAAATCGTCGAGGTGACGGAAGACTTCGCGCAGGACGCGCACGTGTTCGCGGAACTGCTCCGCGCCGGCGGTCCCGTGCGCCGGGTGCGGCTGCCACCGCGTGGGCTGCCGTGCTACCTGGTCACCGGGTTCGCGGAAGCGCGGGCGCTGCTGGCCGATCCGCGGCTGCGGAAGAACAGCCAGGGCATCCGTGAGCTGTTCGAGGCGAAGCTGCCGCCCGAGGCCCTGCAGAACGGCCTGGGCCAGGACCTGAGCTGGCACATGCTCAACTCCGACCCGCCGGACCACACGCGGCTGCGCAAGCTCGTGAACAAGGCGTTCACCTCGCGGACGGTCGCCCGGCTGCGGCCGCGGGTCGAGGAGATCACCGCGGAGCTGCTCGACGCGCTGGCCGGGCAGGAGCGGGCCGACCTGGTGCCGTCGTTCGCCGCGCCGCTGCCGATCACGGTGATCTGCGAGCTGCTCGGTGTGCGCGAGGAGGACCGCAACGAGTTCTCGGGCTGGTCCAAGACGCTGCTGAGCGCGGCGGTGCGGCCGGAGGACGTGCAGAACGCGGCGCAGAGCATGTTCGCCTACCTCACCGGCCTGATCGCGCAGAAACGCGCCGAGCCGGCCGAGGACCTGCTGTCGGACCTGGTGCACGCGACCGACGACGGTGACTCGCTGTCCGAGCCCGAGCTGGTGTCGATGGCGTTCCTGCTGCTGGTCGCCGGGCACGAGACCACGGTCAACCTGATCGCGAACGGCGTGCTGGCGCTGCTGCGCGAGCCGGAGCAGCTGGCCCGGCTGCGTGCGGAGCCGGAGCTGCTGCCCGGCGCGGTCGAGGAGTTCCTCCGCTTCGACGGCCCGATCCACCTGGCGACGCTGCGGTTCACCGCCGAGCCGGTGGAGGTCGGCGGCGTGACGATCCCGGCGGGCGAGTTCGTGCTCGTCTCGCTGCTGGGCGCGAACCGGGACGCGGAGCGCTTCCCGGAGCCGGACCGGCTGGACATCACCCGCGCGGCGGGCGGCCACCTGGCGTTCGGGCACGGCATCCACTACTGCGTCGGGGCGCCCCTGGCCCGGCTGGAGGCCGAGATCGCCCTCGGCGGCCTGCTGGCGCGGTTCCCGGACCTGGCGCTGGACGCGAAGCCGGACGAGCTGGTGTACCGGCAGAGTTCGCTGGTCCACGGGTTGGAGGCGCTGCCGGTCCGGCTGAAGTGACGTCGTAAGGTCGGCGGATGGACCCCGCCGACCTGCTCGCCCTCGACGCCCAGCACGTGTGGCACCCGTACGCGCCGATGCCGGCGAAGGTGCCCTCGCTGCTGGTCACCGAGGCGAGCGGGGTACGGCTGAAGCTCGCCGACGGCCGTGAGCTCGTGGACGGGATGTCGTCGTGGTGGTCGGCCATCCACGGCTACCGGCACCCGGTGCTCGACGCCGCGCTCGCCGCCCAGGCCGGGCGGATGAGCCACGTCATGTTCGGCGGCCTGACGCACGAACCGGCGATCACCCTCGCCAAGACCCTGGCCGACCTGACGCCGGACGGCCTGGAGCACGTCTTCCTCTGCGACTCCGGGTCGGTGTCGGTCGAGGTCGCCGCGAAGATGTGCCTGCAGTACCAGCGTTCCCGCGGGCTGGCGGAAAAACGGAAGCTGCTCACCTGGCGCGGTGGCTACCACGGCGACACGTTCACGCCGATGAGCGTGTGCGACCCCGAGGGCGGCATGCACTCGCTGTGGCGTGGCGTCCTGCCCGAACAGGTCTTCGTGCCCGCGCCACCGTCCGGTTTCGACACCCCGCCGGATCAGTCCTATGTGGACATACTGGCGGACGCGATCGGCGCTCACGCCGGGGAACTGGCCGCGGTGATCGTCGAACCGGTCGTGCAGGGTGCCGGCGGCATGCGTTTCCACCACCCCGCCTACCTGCGCGCGCTGCGGGAACTGACCGAGGCACACGACGTTTTGCTGATCTTCGACGAGATCGCGACCGGCTTCGGCCGCACCGGCGCGTTGTTCGCGGCGGAACACGCGGGCGTGACGCCGGACGTGCTGTGCGTCGGCAAGGCGCTGACCGGTGGCTACCTGAGCATGGCGGCGGCGTTGTGCACGCCAGAAGTGGCCGGCGGCATCGCGCGCGGCGAGCTTCCCGTGCTCGCCCACGGTCCGACGTTCATGGGCAACCCGCTGGCCTCGGCGGTGGCGAACGCGTCGCTGGGGCTGCTCGCCGACGGCGGCTGGCGCCACGACGTCACCCGGATCGAGAAGGCCCTGCTCGACGGCCTGGCCCCGGCGCGCGACCTGCCCGCGGTCACCGACGTCCGGGTCCTCGGCGGGATCGGCGTGCTGCAGCTCGACCACCCGGTGGACATGGCGACGGCGACCGGCGTCGCGACCGGGAACGGCGCGTGGCTGCGGCCGTTCCGGGATCTCGTGTACGCGATGCCGCCGTACATCGCGACGGAAGCGGATCTCGCCGTGATCACCCAGGCGATGCTCGCCGTCGCCGCGAAGGCCTGAATTCAGCACATCGGGTGTGACCACCGGCACACCGAGACCCGAAGGTCCCTCATCGTCGCGCACGGTGGCGGACCAAGATCCACGCCACGCGAACGGCGGAGGCGGAAAGTGTGAAAAGTCCGGTTCGCCACGTCGATCCGGTACCCGGACAAACACGAGAAATCCTTGCGTAGCGGACTTTTCGCGTGGTTTCGGCGATCCTGCCCCCATGATCGAGATCGTTCGTGGAGAGCACGACACCGGACCCCCGAAGAACACCCAGCACCTGGAGAACCTCAAGCACGATGTCCTCGCTTCGATAGTCGTCTTCCTCGTCGCCGTCCCCCTGTCCCTCGGCGTGGCCTTCGCCGCCGGGGCGCCGCTGCTCTCGGGCCTGATCTCCGCCGTCGTCGGCGGGCTGGTCGCGAGCGTCTTCGGCGGGTCGCCGCTGCAGGTCAGCGGCCCGTCCGCCGCCCTCACCGTGGTGCTGGCCGACACGATCGCCACCCACGGCTGGCCCGTCACCTGCGCGATCACCGTCGCCGCGGGCCTGCTCCAGATCCTCTTCGGCCTCACCAGGGCCGCCCGTGCCGCACTCGCGGTGTCGCCGGCCATCGTGCACGGCCTGCTCGCCGGCATCGGCGTCACGCTCGTGCTCGGCCAGCTGCACGTCGTGCTCGGCGGCTCGGCACAGGGCTCCGCGCTCGCGAACGTCCTGGCACTGCCGGGGCAGGTCGCCGCGCACCACGACCAGGCCGTGCTGGTCGGCGTCGTCACCCTCGCGGTGCTCCTGGCCTGGCCGCGCCTGCCGAAGGCCGTCCGCCGCGTGCCCGCACCGCTGGCCGCCGTCACGCTGGCCACCGGCCTGTCCGTCGCGACCGGGATGACGCTGCCGCGCGTCGACCTCCCGGCCGGGCTGCCGGCGCTGCACGTCGTCCCGCGGCTGCCGGACGGCGGCTGGGGCGGCTTCGCCGTCGCGGCGGTCACCATCGCGCTCATCGCCGGCCTGGAGAGCCTGCTGTCCGCCGTCTCGGTGGACAAGCTCCGCGGCGGGCCGCGCACCGACCTCGACCGCGAGCTGATCGGGCAGGGCGCGGCGAACGTCGCCGCCGGCGCGCTCGGCGGGTTCCCGGTCACCGGCGTCATCGTGCGCAGCATGACCAACTACGAGGCGGGGGCGCGCACGCGGACGTCGGCGATCCTGCACTGCGCCTGGATCCTCGCCGCCTGCCTGCTGCTCACCGGCGTGCTGCGGCTGATCCCCCTAGCAGCGCTCGCCGCGCTGCTGGTGTACGTCGGGACGAAGCTGGTCAACGTCACCGGGCTGAAGGAGGTCCGGCGCCACGGCGACCTCCCGGTGTACGCCGTCACGCTGGCCGGTGCGGTGGCGGTCAACCTGCTCACCGGCGTCGCGGCGGGAATCCTGCTGGCGCTGGCGCTGATGCTGCGGCGGATGATCTTCTCCGGGATTCACGCCGAAAGGGAAAGCACAGGACGCGACGGCGACCGTCACCGCGTCGTCATCGAAGGCGCGCTGACGTTCCTGTCCGTGCCGCGGCTGACCCGGGTGCTCGCCGAGGTGCCGCCGCACGCCGAAGTCACCCTGGAGCTGCTCGTCGACTACCTCGACCACGCCGCGTTCGACTGCCTGCGCGGCTGGCAGCAGGCGCACGCCGGGCCGGTCACGGTCGACGAGATCGGGCACCCGTGGTTCGCTCGCGGCCGCGCGGGGGAGCCGACCGTGCGCCGCAGCGTCGCCGCGCGCGTCGTCCCGCGGTGGCTGGCGCCGTGGTCGGAATGGCAGGCCGAGCACGTCGTGCTGCCCGCCCAGCGCACGGCCAGCTCGCTGCTGTGCCGGGGCGCGTCGGAGTTCCAGCGCCGCACCGCGCCGCTGCTGCGCGACACGTGGAGCGGGCTGGCGCACGGCCAGCGGCCGCACACGCTGTTCATCACCTGCGGGGACGCGCGGATCGTGCCGAACCTGATCACCACCAGCGGGCCGGGCGACCTGTTCACCGTGCGGAACATCGGCAACCTCGTGCCGCCGCCGGACGGCACCGACTCGTCGGTCGGCGCGGCGATCGAGTACGCCGTCGGCGTGCTGGGCGTCGCGGAGATCGTGGTGTGCGGGCATTCCGGCTGCGGGGCGATGAAGGCGCTGCTCGGCCAGGCGCCGGACGGGCTCGACCAGCTCGGCAGCTGGCTCAGGCACGGCGAAGCCACCCTCCGGCGCCGTCACCGCGAGGCGGCGTTGCTGCTCGGCGGCGAACGGCCCGCCGCCGAGGCCGACCAGCTCGCCCTGCAGAACGTGGTGCAGCAGCTGGAAACCCTGCGCTCCTACCCGGTGGTCGCCGCGGCTCTCGAGCTGGGGGCGCTGCGGCTCACCGGGATGTACTTCGACGTCGGCGCCGCCCAAGTGTCCCTTTTGGACGATGCCGCGCGCGGGTTCGTCCCCGCGGGAGCTTTGGAGCACTGACCGAGTGTCCTGAACGACTCGTTCATGACGTCCGACGTCCTGAACGAGTCGTTCAGGACGGCCGGGTCGGCTGGTGATCTTGTGAACGGCGCGTTAACGGGCTGTCCGGTTTGTGACATAGATGCTAAATGTGGCGAGTTATTCACTCGATCGAGTGGTGCATAGCGGACATTTCACACGATCTCCGGTTGCATGGTGATCATGAGACCCCTCGCCGTGCTCCGACACGACCTGCCGGCCTCACTGGTCGTCTTCCTCGTAGCTGTCCCCCTGTCCCTCGGCATCGCCCTCGCTTCGGGCGCCCCGGTCGCCGCCGGGCTCGTCGCCGCCGTCGTCGGCGGCATCGTCGCCGGCGCCCTCGGCGGCTCCGCGCTCCAGGTGAGCGGGCCCGCCGCCGGCCTGACCGTGGTCATGGCCGAAACCATCCAAACCTTCGGCTGGGCCGTCACCTGCGCGATCACCGTCGCCGCCGGGGCGCTCCAGATCCTGCTGGGGCTGAGCCGCATCGCGCGGGCCGCGCTGGCCATCTCGCCGGCGATCGTGCACGGCATGCTGGCCGGCATCGGCGTCACGATCGTGCTCGGCCAGCTGCACGTCGTCCTCGGCGGCAAAGCCCAGTCCTCGGCCCTGGAGAACATCGCCGAGCTGCCCGCCCAGATCGTTTCCCACCACGACTCCGCCACCATCATCGGCCTGCTCACCATCGCCATCCTGCTGATCTGGCCGAAGCTGCCGGAAGCGATCCGCAAGGTGCCGGGGCCGCTGGCCGCGATCGCGGTGGCCACGGTGGTGTCGGTCGCGTTCGGGATGACGCTCCCGCGCGTCGAACTGCCCGGTGACCTGCTGAACATCCACTTCGTCCCGCAGCTGCCGGACGGCTGGGGCGGGTTCGCCCTCGCCGTCGTCACGATCGCGCTGATCGCCAGCGTGGAAAGCCTGCTGTCGGCGGTCGCGGTCGACCGCATGCACACCGGGCCGCGTGCCAACCTCGACCGCGAGCTGGTCGGCCAGGGCACCGCCAACATGATCTCCGGCGCGCTCGGCGGCCTGCCGGTCACCGGCGTCATCGTCCGCAGCTCCACCAACGTCACCGCCGGGGCGAAGTCCCGGGCGTCGGCGGTGCTGCACGGCGTCTGGGTGCTGCTGTTCGTCGTCCTGCTCGCCGGGCTGATCCAGAGCATCCCCCTGGCGGCGCTGGCCGGGCTGCTGGTGCACGTCGGCGCGAAACTGGTCAACCCCGGGCACATGAAGACCGTGCTGGCCCACGGCGATCTGCCCGTCTACCTGCTCACCCTCGGCGGGGTCGTCGTGTTCGACCTGCTCACCGGCGTCCTCGCGGGCATCGCGCTGGCCGTGGTGCTGATGCTGCGCCGGACGGTCTGGTCGGGCATCCACGTCGAACGGGAGGGCGACGATTGGCGCGTCGTCGTCGAAGGCGTCCTGACGTTCCTTTCGGTGCCGCGCCTGTCGAAAGTGCTCGGGAGCATCCCGGGCGGCGTCACCGTGCGGCTCGAGCTGGTCGTCGACTACCTCGACCACGCCGCGTTCGAAAGCCTGCACACCTGGCAGCAGGCGCACGAGCGCGCCGGCGGCACCGTGGAGGTCGACGAGGTCGGCCACCCGTGGTTCGGCGAGGGCAAGGCCGGCCGCCCGACGCGGTCCCGGCTGCACGCCAGCCGGGCGGTACCGCGCTGGCTCGCGCCGTGGTCGGAGTGGCAGGCGGCCGAAGGGGTCGACATCCCGGCCCAGCAGACCCGCCGCGGTGCCACGGAGTTCCACCGCCGGGCCGCGCCGCTGCTGCGCGACACGCTGTCCGGGCTCGCCGACGGCCAGCGGCCGCGCACGCTGTTCATCACCTGCGGCGACTCGCGGATCGTGCCGAACCTGATCACCACCAGCGGACCCGGTGACCTGTTCACCATCCGCAACATCGGCAACCTCGTCCCGCCCGGGCAGGCCGACGCGTCGATGAACGCGTCGATCGAGTACGCCGTGGGCGTCCTCGGCGTCGAGGAGATCGTCGTCTGCGGCCACTCGAGCTGCGGCGCGATGGCGGCGCTGGCCGACGGTCCGCCGGCGGGCCCGCTGTCGGTCTGGCTCCGCCACGCGGAGCCGAGCGCGCACCGGCTCGGCTCGGCCACCCTCGACGGCGCCGTCCCCGACCGCGACGGCGACCGGCTCGCCCTGCACAACGTGCTCCAGCAGCTGGAGCACCTGCGTGAGTACCCGTCGGTGGCGGCGGCGGAGTCGGCCGGGAAGCTGCAGCTGACCGGCATGTACTTCCACGTCGGCGACGCCCAGGTGTACCTGTTCGACGCGGCGGAGCGGACGTTCCGCCCGGCCGGGGTCCCGGTGGCGGCGCCGGGCGCTTGACCCGGGGCGCACGCGGGCCGTGAACGCGGCCCGCGTGCGCGCCCGGGCCCGGAGTCACTAAGTTGATGGTCCGTGACCATGCTGGTGATGACGGGGACCGGGACCGGGGTCGGCAAGACGATCACCACGGCGGCGATCGCGGCGCTGGCGGTGGCCGGGGGACAGCGGGTGGCCGTGCTGAAGCCGGCCCAGACCGGGGTGCGCCCGGACGAGCCCGGTGACCTCCAGGACGTCGTCCGCCTCGCCGGCGGCGACGTCACGACCCGCGAGCTGCGCCGGTACCCGGATCCGCTGTCGCCCGAGGCCGCCGCCCGCCGCAGCGGGCTCCCCACGCTGGACCCGGGCGAGATCGCCCAGGCCGCGTCCGACCTCGACACCGCGCACGACCTCACCCTGATCGAGGGCGCGGGCGGGCTGCTGGTGCGCTTCGACCGCACCGGCGCCAGCCTCGCCGACGTGGCCTGGTCGCTCGGGTCGCTCGTGATCATCGTCGCCGAGCCCGGCCTCGGCACGCTCAACGCGACCGCGCTGACGGCCGAGGTCGCCACCAAGCGCGGGCTCACGGTCGCCGGCGTGATCGTCGGCGCCTGGCCGGCCGAGCCGGACCTCGCGGCGCTGTCCAACCTCGAAGACCTGCCGGTCGCGGCCGGGGCGCCGCTGCTCGGCGTGCTGCCGGCCGGGCTCGGCACGGCGTCGCGCGAGGAGTTCCTCACTGCGGCGCGGGCCGGGCTTTCGCCGTGGTTCGGCGGCGAGTTCGACCCCGAACTGTTCGCCGGGCACGCTTCCGCCGAGAAGTGACCTGCGTCGCTGTCGCACCGAGGTGCCTTCGTGCACGATGAGGGACGTTTGCCGCACCACCACGATCTAGGAGACGCCGTGACCGCAGTCCCGGACACCGATGTCCTCGTACCTGCCCGCGAGCAGGTCCTCGAAAACGGCGTCGGCCTGGGCGAGCAGCAGGTCCTCGACGTGCTGCGGCTGCCCGACGACCGGCTGCCCGACCTGCTCGCCCTGGCGCACGAGGTGCGGATGCGCTGGTGCGGGCCCGAGGTCGAGGTCGAGGGCATCATCAGCCTCAAGACCGGCGGCTGCCCGGAGGACTGTCACTTCTGCTCCCAGTCCGGCCGCTTCCCGACGCCGGTGCGTTCGGCGTGGCTCGACATCCCGAACCTGGTCAAGGCCGCCCGGCAGACCGCCGAGACCGGCGCGACGGAGTTCTGCATCGTCGCCGCCGTCCGCGGCCCGGACAAGCGGCTGCTTTCGCAGGTGCGCGAGGGCGTGCGCGCGATCCGCGAGGACGGCAACGACATCCAGATCGCCTGCTCGCTGGGCATGCTGACGCAGGAGCAGGTCGACGAGCTCGTCGACATGGGCGTCCACCGCTACAACCACAACCTCGAGACGGCGCGTTCGCACTTCCCGTCGGTCGTGACGACGCACACGTGGGAGGAGCGCTGGGACACGCTGCGGATGGTGGCCGAGGCGGGCATGGAGGTCTGCTGCGGCGGCATCATCGGCATGGGGGAGACGGTCGAGCAGCGCGCGGAGTTCGCGGTGCAGCTGGCCGAGCTGAACCCGCACGAGGTGCCGATGAACTTCCTCATCCCGCAGCCGGGCACGCCGTACGAGCACTACGAGATCGTCGAGGGCAAGGACGCGCTGCGGACGGTGGCGGCGTTCCGGCTCGCGATGCCGCGCACGATGCTGCGCTTCGCCGGCGGCCGCGAGCTGACGCTGGGAGACCTCGGCGCGGAGCAGGGGATGCTGGGCGGGATCAACGCGATCATCGTCGGCAACTACCTGACCAACCTGGGGCGGCCGGCTTCGGCGGACCTGGAGATGCTGGACGAGCTCAAGATGCCCATCAAGGCCCTCAGTGACAGCCTCTGACGCGGCCTTCTGCGTCCATTGTGGACAGCCGTCCGAGGCTGGCGCGGACCATCCGGCGTGCCACAACCCGCGGACGGCTTTGGAGCCGCCGCGGTACTGCACGTTCTGCGCGCGGCGGCTGGTGGTCCAGGTGAGCCCCCTCGGCTGGACCGCTCGGTGCAGCCGCCACGGCGAGACGGCGAGCGGCTGACCCTCCCCGCGGCAACGTCCTGAACGACTCGTTCAGGACGGCCGGCGCCGCGACACGGGCGGCGGCTCACCGCGTCCCCGCATCGACCGGTTACGCTCGGTGGCACGTCGCAGGAGGGAGTCCGGGTGAGTGAGTCGTCGGGGCCCGCGCACCGGCCGTCGGCCGTGGCCGGGCCGTGGTCGGTGCCCGTGCTGGTCCGGGAGCGGCGGCCCCGTGTCGTCGTCAAGGCCGACCTGCTGCCCGCCGTGAGTGTGCTCGGCACCCTGAGCCTGCTGAGCTTCCCGCTCGCCTTCGCGTGGTCGCGGCTCGCGCCGCCGGAGCGGGTGCGCATCCTCGCCGCCGACGGCACCCGGGGCGCCCTCGAACTGGAGAGCTGGCACCGTTTCGACGACCTGGCCGTCTTCGGCTTCCTGTCCCTCGGCCTCGGGATCGTCGTCGGCGTCGTCGTCTGGCTGCTGCGCGAACGGCGCGGGCCGGTCGTCTTCCTCGCCGCCGTGCTCGGCGTCGCGCTCGCGAGCGCCCTGGCCATGCTGCTCGGCGTCGGCTGGGCGAACAGCCACTACGCCATCTCGAGTGCGCCCGCGGTCGGCTCGGTGATCGAACTGGCGCCGCGCCTGGAGTCGTGGTGGGTGCTGCTGACCGGTCCGCTCGGCGTGTCGGTCACCTACAGCCTCCTGGCCACCTGGAACGGCAACGACGACCTGGGTCGCCGACTCGGCTGAACCTTTTCCCCCTAAAGTGGTGACCTCGACTACAGGGGGGATCCACCAGTGACCGAGGACATCGAGGTTTCGCGGCACCACGCCGTCCGCTTCCCCGGCATCAGCCCACGCGCCTACGAGCACCCCGCGGACCGCGGCGCGCTCGCCACGCTGCGTGCGGTGCCGGGCTTCGCGCAGGTCGTCAAGGCCGTTTCGGGCTTCTACAACGAACGCGGCGAGCGGCTGATGGCGCTCGCGTCGTCGATCCGCGTCGGGCCGAAGCAGTACCCGGAGATCGACCGGCTGCGCCACGAATGCGCCGAGACGCTCGACCTGCCGTCGGTGCCGAACGTGTTCGTCTACCAGGACCCGCGCATCCAGGCGTCGGCCGTGGGCATGGACGAGCCGTTCATCCGGATCAGCACCGGGCTCGTCGAGCTGATGAGCCACGAGTCGCTGCGGTTCGCGCTCGGGCACGAAATGGGGCACGTGCTGTCCGGGCACGCGGTCTACCGGACGATCATGGTCCGCCTGATCAGCCTGCAGCTGTCGATGTCGTGGACGCCGGTCAGCGCGCTCGGCATCCGCGCGATCATCGCGGCGCTCCGCGAGTGGTACCGCAAGGCCGAGCTGTCGTGCGACCGCGCGGGCCTGCTGTGCGGCCAGGACCCGACGGCGGCGCTGCGCGCCCAGATCCAGATCGCCGGCGGCATCGACCCGGCGCGCATCGACGTCCCGTCGTTCCTCCAGCAGGCGACCGAGTACGAGTCCGTCGACGACATCCGCGACAGTTTCCTCAAGCTCAAGTTCGTCGAGACGGAGACGCACCCGTTCGCGGTGGTCCGCGCGGCGCAGCTGCAGAAGTGGGCGGCATCGGAGGAGTACCGCGCGATCCTGGCGGGCGACTACCCGCGCCGCGACGAAGACACGCCGTCGTCGGACTGGAAGGACGACCTGAAGTCGGCGGCCAAGTCGTACAAGGACTCGTGGAACTCCTCGACCGACCCGCTGACGAAGGTGTTCAGCGATGTGGGTGAAGCGGTCTCGGACGCGGCGGGCAAGGTGTGGAACAAATTCGGCAACGGCAACGGTTCCGACGCCGGCTCGTGATTGTCCCCAGGGGCCTCCGGTTGTGGACAACTCCGCGGGATTTCCGCTTTGGAGCGGGTTTCGTCGGTGGCCGCCGGTAACGTTGAAACCGGGGGTCCCCCTCACGGCCCCGGGGTTCCGGCGAAGTCGATCGCTGCCGCGGTGCTCCGTGGCGGAAGTGGCGCTGTGCGCTGCCGGCCGAAGGTCGCGAATGACTCATTCGGGACGTGCGAGGTCCCCAATGACTCATTCGCGACCTTCGGTAGCGTGGCAGGCTCGGCGACCAGCGTCGCAGCGGTCAAGGAGGGCGGGCCGGGGACTCGGGCGGCGGGCGGACCTGCGTGTCCGGAGTCCGGGCGCGACTTTGCCGGAGCCCCGCAGGGACGGGTGGGGCCGGGCGTCCCTTTGCAGATGCGGAATTGGCGTGAACTGCACGCTGAGGCGTGACTTGCGCTCCACCCAGACCCCTCCCGCCGCCCCGATACGAAGCCTGCACGCGGACGGTAGTGCCGGGTCAAGGCACGCTTTCCCGCCTTGACGCGGTACTGCCGTCCGTTGTCACAATCCGGCTTCGGGGTGGTGGGCTACCGAGCGCCTGCCGGTACGACACGACAGAGCCTCCCGGAGACGGGCGGGTCGCGGCGCCGGCGTCAGTTCAGGCTGGCCGGGCGGCTGAGGTCGGTCAGCTCACCCGGGGGCAGCGGCACCGCGCCCAGCGTGGTGAGAAACCCCGCCTCGCGCGTCAGGAGGCGGCACGCGATGCGCAGCCGCCGCAGGGGGTGGCGTTCCTCCAGCAGCCGCTGGCGGTCCTCCAGGGGCAGCAGGCAGTCCGCCGCCAGGGCGTACGCCAGCTCGGCGATCGTGGTGGCCGCGTCCGGGGCGTGCCAGTCTTCGCTGCGCCACGCCGTTTCGCAGTAACGGCGGTGGGCCGCGCGGGCCACCGCTGCCAGGCGCTCGGCCATGTCGCCGGACGGGGCCGCCGGGTCGTCGTCGACCCACTCCACCGAGGCGATCAGGTACGGCGCCGAAACGCAGTCGAGGTCGCGCAGCCGAAACCTGCGCCGGGCCTGCGTCACGACGTCGAACCGGCCGTCCGGCAGGCGTTTCGCCTCGCGCAGCACCGTGCTGCAGCCCACCTCGTACAACTGGTCCAGACCACGTACCTCGCGGGTCAGTGACGACCGCAGGGCGACCACGCCGAATTCGCGGCCCGGCACGGTCCCGCCGACCAGATCCGCCGTCAGCTGCCGGTACCGCGGTTCGAAGATGTGCAGCGGGAGCTTGGTGCCGGGCAGCAGCACGGTCTGCAGCGGGAACAACGGCAGGATCGTCGTCGTCGCTTCACTTTCCGGTTCCGGCTCGCTCACGCGTCCACGGTAAAGGGAGAACGGGCCCGGCGCAGCACGATGCCGGCCGGATACGGGCGGTCACCGGTTCGGCGGCGGCTTGAACACGGCGAACGGGTCGGTGATCTGCATGCCCTTGCCGGCGAAGGAGAACAGCGCCGCGGGACGTCCGCCCGCGCGGCCCGGCGGCGCCGTGTGGCCGGTGGGCACCAGCAGCCCGCGCCGGGACAGCACCCGCTGCAGGTTGGTCGCCGAGACGCGGTAGCCCAGCGCCGCCGAATACAGCCCGCGCAGGGCGGAAATCGTGAACTCGTCCGGCGCCAGCGCGAACCCCAGGTTCGTGTACGAAAGCTTCGAACGCAGCCGGTCGCGGGCGCGCAGCACGATCGCCTCGTGGTCGAACGCCGTCCGCGGGAGCGAAGCGACGTCGTGCCACTCCGTGTCCTCCGGCACTTCCGGGTCGACGTCCGAAGGCACGAGCCCGAGGAACGCCGTCGCCACCACGCGCGGGCCCGGCACCCGGTGCGGGTCGCTGAACACCGCGAGTTGCTCGACGTGCTTGAGCTGGCGGACGTCCACCTTCTCGGCGAGCTGGCGCCGGATCGACGTCTCGACGTCCTCGTCCGGGCGCAGCCGGCCGCCGGGCAGGGACCAGCGGCCGAGGTGCGGGTCGAGCGCGCGCCGCCACAGCAGCACCCGGAGTGTGTCCGAGCGCACTTGCAGGACCGCTCCCAAAACCTCGTGGGCCAGGGGGGCCTGGGTGTTAAGATGACTTCGCACGGTTTTCGATTATAAGGCGAAAACCGGAGACCGGTCCAGGAGGGCCAGCATGACTTCGACGCTCGAACAGGACCTCACCCCCTACGGCGGGGTCGAGGCGAACGCGGCCTGGGCCGAGGAGGTGCGGCGCCTGGCGAAGCAGCGCGACGCCGTCCTGCTCGCGCACAACTACCAGGTGCCGGAGATCCAGGACATCGCCGACCACACCGGCGACTCCCTGGCGCTCAGCCGGATCGCGGCGAGCAGCGACGCGTCCACCATCGTCTTCTGCGGCGTGCACTTCATGGCCGAGACCGCGAAGATCCTCTCGCCGGAGAAGACGGTCCTGATCCCGGACGCGCGGGCCGGCTGCTCCCTCGCCGACTCCATCACCGGCGAGCAGCTGCGCGCCTGGAAGGCCGAGCACCCGGGCGCGGTCGTCGTCTCCTACGTCAACACCACGGCCGAGGTGAAGGCCGAGACCGACATCTGCTGCACGTCCTCGAACGCGGTCGACGTCGTCGCCTCCATCCCCGCTGACCAGGAGGTTCTCTTCCTCCCGGACCAGTTCCTCGGCGCGCACGTCAAGCGCGTCACCGGCCGGGAGAACATGCACGTCTGGGCCGGGGAGTGCCACGTCCACGCGGGCATCAACGGCGCCGAGCTGGCCGCCCGCGCGGCCGAGGACCCCGACGCCGACCTGTTCATCCACCCGGAGTGCGGCTGTGCGACGTCGGCGCTGTACCTGGCCGGCGAGGGTGCCGTGGCGCCGGACCGCGTCAAGATCCTCTCGACCGGCGACATGGTCCACGAGGCCCGCGACACGAAGGCCAAGACCGTGCTGGTGGCCACCGAGATCGGCATGATCCACCAGCTCCGCAAGGCCGCGCCGGGCATCGACTTCCGCGCGGTGAACGACCGCGCGTCCTGCCGGTACATGAAGATGATCACGCCCGCCGCCCTGCTGCGGTGCCTGAGTGAGGGCCTCGACGAGGTCCACGTCGACGTCGAAACGGCCGCTCGCGCGCGGGCTTCGGTGCAGCGGATGATCGAGATCGGGCAGCCCGGCGGCGGCGAATGACCCCGCCGGTTAATGACCCACGGGCGAAAACCCCGGTTTGGGAGGCTCGTGCGGACCTGGTCGTGATCGGCAGCGGCGTCGCCGGCCTGACCGCCGCGTTGCGCGCGCAAGCCCTCGGGCTGCACGTCCTGGTCGTCACCAAGGCGGCCGTCGCGGACGGCAACACGCGCTGGGCCCAGGGCGGCGTCGCCGTGGTCCTGGAGGATCAGCACGACGTCGGCGACTCCGTCGCGAAGCACGCCGAGGACACCTTCACCGCGGGTGCCGGCCTCTGCGACGAGGTGGCGGCGCGCTCGATCATCGACGGCGGCCCGGCCGCGGTCGCCCGGCTGCGAGCGGACGGCGCGAAGTTCGACGTCGCGGCTTCCGGGCTGCTCGCGCGGGGCCGCGAAGGCGGGCACAGCGCGTTCCGGGTGATCCACGCGGGCGGCGACGCGACCGGCGCCGAGGTCGAACGCGCCCTGGTCGCGCGCGCCGGGCAGGCGGGGGTGCCGGTGCTGGAGCACCACATCGCCGTCGACGCGCTGCGCACGCCGGGCGGGCGGGTCGCCGGGGTCACCGTGCTGGACCGGCACGGCGTGCCCGGTGTCGTCCGGGCTTCGGCCGTGCTGGTGGCCAGCGGCGGGATCGGGCAGCTCTACCAGGCGACGTCGAACCCGGAGATGGCCACCGGTGACGGGCTCGCGCTCGCGCTGCGGGCCGGCGCGACCGTGGCGGACATCGAGTTCCTCCAGTTCCACCCGACCGTGCTGTTCACCCCGGGGGCGCGGGGCCGGTGCCCGCTGGTCACCGAGGCGGTGCGCGGCGAAGGTGCGACGCTGGTCGACGGCGCCGGCCGGCCGGTGATGCACGGGGTGCACCCGCTCGGCGACCTCGCGCCGCGCGACGTCGTGTCGGCGGCGATCACGCGCCGGATGGCGGCGGCGCCGGGCGGCATCGACGACCACGTCTTCCTCGACGCGACGTCGGTCGACGGGTTCGCCCGGCGGTTCCCGACGGTGCACGCCGCGTGCGCCGCGCTGGGTCTCGACCCGGCCGTCGACCCGATCCCGGTGACGCCGGCGGCGCACTTCTCGTGCGGCGGCGTGGTGACCACTGTGGACGGACGCTCGTCGGTGGCGGGGCTCTACGCCGCCGGGGAAGTCGCGCGGACCGGCTTGCACGGCGCGAACCGGTTGGCGTCCAACAGCTTGCTCGAAGGGCTGGTCGTCGGGCAGCGCGTCGCGGAGGCCGTCGCGGCGGACCTCGCGGCCGGGCTGCTGGCCGATCCGGCTCGCGGACGGCTGCCGTCGTGGACCACCGCGCGCACCGCCGAGCGAGACTCATTGCAGCGCGTGATGAGCCGGTACGCCGCGATCGGCCGTGACGCCGACGGGCTCGCGGCGGCCGGTTCGGTGCTGGATCTGTCCGTTCAGGACAGTCCGTTGTGGACGCAGGCGGCGGTGGAGGACGCGGCGCTGACCGTGGTGGCGCAGGCGTTGCTCGCCGCGGCCGTCCGGCGCACCGAGTCGCGCGGCTGCCACGTGCGGACGGACTTCCCGGCACGCGACGACGGCTGGCGGCGCAGCCAGCACATCCGGCTCAGCCCGTCCGGCCAGCCGGTGCTGGCCGACCCGATTCCCTTGGAGGGTGTGGCATGACGTTCCCCATCTCCGAACCGGTCCGCCGCCTGATCGCCGCCTCCGGGCTCGACTTCGACGACGTCGAGCGCGTGGTCACCACGGCGCTCGGCGAGGACCTGCGGTACGGGCCGGACGCGACGACGGCGTCGACCGTGCCCGCGTCCGCGACCGCGGTGGCCGAGCTGACCCCGCGCGCCGACGGCGTGATCGCCGGGCTGCCGGCCGCGCTCGCGGCGTTCGACCGGATCCTCGGGCCGGGGTACGAGGTGCTGGCCTCGCGCGAAGACGGTGACCGGCTGGTCGCGGGGGAGCCGGCGCTGGTGCTGTGCGGGCCGGTCCGCGGGCTGCTGACCGCCGAGCGCACGGCGTTGAACCTGCTGTGCCACCTCTCCGGGGTGGCGACCGCGACCGCCGCGTGGGTGTCCGAAGTGGACGGTACCGGATGTGCGATCCGGGACTCCCGCAAGACGTTGCCGGGTTTGCGGCTGCTGCAGAAGTACGCCGTCCGCCGCGGCGGCGGCGTCAACCACCGGCTGGGGCTGGGCGACGCGGTGCTGATCAAGGACAACCACGTCGTCGCCGCCGGTTCGGTGACGGCGGCGCTGGCCGCGGCCCGGGCGCACGCGCCGGAACTGGCCTGCGAGGTCGAGGTCGACACGCTGGCGCAGCTGGAGGAGGCGCTCGCCGCCGATGCGGACGAGGTGCTGCTGGACAACTTCACCCCCGAGGAGTGCCGCCGGGCGGTGGCGCGCCGCGACGAAGTTTCGCCGAAGACGCGGCTGGAATCCTCTGGTGGGCTCACCCTCGACCGTGCTAGGGCCTACGCCGAGTCCGGTGTGGACTATCTGTCGGTCGGCGGGTTGACCCATTCTTCGCCGGCGTTGGATTTGGGCATGGACCTTCGCTGAATGGGTTTTCCCGGGTAAACTGACGGAAGTTGTTTCCGTTCTTGGGTTTCCCGGGGAGGATCGGGTGCGGTTTCCGGCGGCGCTGGCGGTCGCGGGCCTCGTGACGCTCGGGCTGCCCGCGTCCGCCGTCGCGGCTCCCCAGGCGCAGTGCGCGAACCCGTCCGGCACGTACGGCGGCGCCGTCCCGTGGGGCCAGCGCCTGATCGACCCCGCGCGGTTGTGGCCGTTGACGCGGGGTGACGGCCAGCTGGTGGCCGTGCTCGGCACCGGTGTCGACGGGCAGAACGGCCAGTTCGCGCCCGGGCAGCTCGAAGGCGGCGCCGGCACCGAGCGGTCCGACTGTGACGGCCGTGGCACGATCGCGGCCGGGATCGTCGGCGCGCAACCGGATCCGTCGACGACGTTCGCCGGCGTCGCGCCCGGCGCGCACCTGCTGCCGATCCGCTCGACGTCCGGCGGCGACGCCGACCCCGGCGCGCTGGCCGACGCGATCGACACGGCCGTGGACCGGCACGCGAGCGTCGTGCTGATCGCCGTTCCCGCGGTTTCCGACAGCCCGGCGTTGTCGGGGGCGGTTTCCCGGGCCCGCGCGGCCGGCGCGGTGGTCGTCTCGGCGGCGTCGGCGAGCCAGCAGGGCGCGCGGAGTTATCCGACGGCGACGTCCGGGGTCCTGGCCGTCGGCTCGGTGAACGCCGCGGGCGAGCCGGTGCAGACGGAAGCGGGGGACCACGTCGGCGTCGCGGCACCCGGCGCGGACCTGGTCAGCACGTCGGCCGGGGCGGGCGGCGCGGTCGCGCACCGCTGGCCGGTCACCGACCCGGGCCTCGCGGCGGCGTACGTCGCGGGCGTCGCGGCTTTGGTGCGGGCCTACCACCCGGACCTGACGGGCGACCAGGTCGTCACCCGGCTCACGCTCACCGCCCACCGCCCGCCTTCCGGCGGCCACGATCCGCGTCTGGGCTGGGGAGTCCTCGACGCCTACGCGGCGGTGTCCTCGACCCTGCCCGCCGACGTCGCCGGCCCCGGCGCTGCTCTGCCGGTGCCTCCGGCCCCGGCAGTGGTCCCGGCCACGGCCCCCGCACCACATCCGCCGGACGTCGTGGCGGGCGTGATCGCGCTGGCCGGCGTGGCTCTCGCGGCCGCGGCAGGGGTGACGGTGGCGGCGGTCCGCCGCGCCCGCCGCCGAGGCTGGCGCCCCGCCCGCTTCACCCCGTAACCCGTGTCGTCCACCCAGGCACGCGTGTCGTCCGTTCAATCACGCGTGTCGACCCTCCGATCACACGAGATCCGGGTCTGATCACGCGAGCCCGGTGTACCTGACCGGCGAACTCGCGTACCTGGAGGGACGACACGCGTGATTGGGGGGACGACACGCGTGATTGAGGAGTCGACACGCGTGATTGGGGAGTCGACACGGCGGGTGGGTTAGCGCTTGGGGGAGGAGAGTGCGGGGATGAGGGCGCGGTACATCGCCGCGACCTGGGCGTCGGTGGTGCGGTAGCCCGCTGCCGACGTGGTTAGTCCACTTTGGATTTTGTGGAGGCGGGTCAGGTGGGTTTCCAGGTCGGTGGCCAGTTCGGTCATCGTCTTTTCGTACGTTTTGGCCGCCGACGCCGACTCGCTCACCTGGCCGAAGGCCGTGGCGGGGAGCTTTGACGCCGCCAGGGCGGACTGGACCGGGGTGAGGACGTCGGCGCGGGCGCCGAACTCCCCGGCCGCCTTGTCGAGGCGGGCCGGGGCCACGCGATATCCGGCAGCCGTCACCGGGTCACTCCCCTCAGCAGTCTTCCTCGCCGATCACGGGTGGGGCGACCGGGGCCGACTGGCCCCAGACGTTCTCCGTCTCCACCAGCCACGCGGGGATCCGGCGTCCGGAACCCATGTCGCTGCCGCCGCCCATGCCCATCGGCATCATGGGCATCATCGGCATCGCGCCCTTCGCGGCGGCCGCGCCCGCGGCTCCGGCCGCTCCGCCGGCCAGGCCGCTGAGCGCGTTGCCCGCGCCGCCGTCGCCGGCCAGGCCGCTGTGCGCCGCGGGCGCTTCGGCGCCGCCTCCGATCGCGAGACCGCCACCGCCGCCCGGGATGCCGCCGCCCAGCGACGGCGCCTCACCGCCGCCGATCGGGATACCGCCGCCGGTCCCGCCCGCGACGCCGGCGCCGCCCCCGCCGAGCTTCGTGCCGGGCGGTTCTTCCTTCTTGTCCTTGGGATCCTTGCCGGTCGCCCACGACGGGACCTTCGGCATGATCGAGCCGAACCGGCCGAACGCGGCGGCCGAAGCCGCGGCGAGCCCGGCGGTGAACATGTCGCCGAACAGCGGGTTCGACGTCGGCGCCGTCCCCGGCGTCCGCGGCATGTTCGTCGAAGGCAGCGGGTGCCCGTCGGTCGGGGTGATGACCACTCCGGGACCGTTCATGTCGTTGCCGACCAGCCCGGGCGACCCGACGCTCCCCGCGCCACCCCCGGCGGGCGGCGTCGTGGGCACCTGGACGGCGTTCGGCGACGCCGGGATCGACTCCTCGGCGACCGTGTACTCGCCGGCCAGCTCGGTCATGACGACGATCGCCCTGCCGTGTGCCGATCCCGCGGCGTTCGCGGCGGCCTGCTGCGCCTCGACGTTGGCGATGGCCTGCTGGCGCTGCTGCGCCGCGGCCTGCACGACGGCGGGCGAAGCGTCCGGCGGCAGCATCGGCGGGTTCACCGCGAGCGCGACGTCGGCGGGGGAGACGTCCGGCACCGCGACCGGCGGTGGCATCTCCTTCTTGGCCTTCACCAGCGCGTCGGCGGCGTCGCCGAGCATCACGTTCATCGACTCGGCGGTCTGCGCCACCTTGGAGATGCCGTTCGCGAGGTCGACGATCATCCGCTGGTACTGGTCGGCCGCGCCGCCGGTCCACTGCTCCTTGAACTCGATCAGCTCCGAGTTCAGGTTGTGGGCCTGCTCGTGCAGGTGCAGCGCGGCGGACTTCCACTTGTCGGCGGCGTGCCGCGCGCTGTTCGGGTCGCCGGCCTGAAGCATCGCGTACAGCTGCTGGTGGCTGTACGCGGCGAAGTTCGTGTGCGCGGTGTTCTTCGTCATCCCTTGCGGCTCCCGTCGCTGTCACCCGAGCCGAGCAGGCCGAGCACCGGGTCGAGCAGGCCGGTGACGGCGCCCGAAGCGTGCAGGTCCCCGGCCACCGCCTGGTCGGCGTGCTGGTAGCCGTCGGCGACCGTGGTGGTGACGTCCTGGGCGAACCCGATCGCGCTGCGGACCTGGTCGAGCAGGCCCTGCATCTCCGAGACGGCGGCGCGGTGGGCGTCGGCCAGCGACCCGGCCTCGCCGAACTCGCCGAACAGCAGCGGTTCCTGGCCGAGGGTGAGCAGGAAGTCGTTCGGTTTCGCCATCGCGTGGATCTGGGTCTCCAGCTCCCGCACGAAGTCCTTCAACGATTCCAGGTGGACGTAGTACGACTGGTCGTGCATCGGATCCCGGCTCTCTTGTCGCACGAACGCGGACGGGGAAAACCGGTCGGCCGGTGCGAGCGGGGGGTTTCCCGCACCGGCCGACCGGCGTCTGGGCGCGGGTCAGCCCGCGAACAGCCCCTGGTTGCGGTTTTCCAGCGACTGCTGGAGGTCGTGGGCCTCGCCGACCTTGCCGCCGAACTGCGCGATGATCGCGACGATGTCCGCGGTGGCCTGGCGCAGCCGCGTCTCGGCCTGGCGGGCCGCGTCACCGGCGGAGCTGCCGGAGGCGTACCAGGTCGCGGTGATCGGCTGCAGGTTCTGGTGCAGCTGCTCCAGCTGCGAGGTGAGCGCCTTGGCCTTGGCGGCCAGGGATGCCGAGCTGTGCTGCAGCGCGGCGAAGTTGATTTCGACGACGTCGGCCATGGTGGGCGTCCTCTCGGGTCAGGGGTTGAGGCGGGGGAGCACGCCCGAGCCCTCGAGGGAGTTGCCGACCCCCTGGAAGCTCTGGTGGACGTCGGCGTCGCCACGGCCGTAGTTCGCGTGGCTGGTGTGCACGAGCTGCGACATCGTGTCGAGCTCCTTCACCGCCGCGGACATCTTCTCCTGCAGCCGCCGCTGGAGGTCCCAGAACGCCACGGCCTGGTCACCCTTGTAGTTGCGCAGCGCCTCGGTCAGCTCGGACTCCAAGCTGGCCATCGTGGACTTGGCGTTCGTCGCGGTTTCCTCGAAACCCTGGACGGCGCGCGTCATGGCAGCGGAATCTGCCTGGAATCCCGGACTGGACATCGACGGGCCACCTCCTTCCTGAAGCGAATTCCCCTGGCGCGGTGGTCCGCGCGGTGTGAAAGTCACGCTAGAAAAGAGGCCTGTGTGGTCAAACGGCACAACTGCCGGTCGCACTGACGGCACTATTACCCACAGCGCGGCAGTAGGGCCTGCCCCACCCGGCGGACGGGGGCGCGCTCCAGTGCTCGCCGACGCCGGCGAGGTCACGCTGTATGCCATGGCAGACAACGGAAATCCGCTGGTCACGCTCCGGTCGTGGCACCGCCCGCTGGTGGTGCTCGCCGGGGCGATGGGGGTGCTGTGCGCGACGTCGCTGCTCGGGATCCTGTTCGATGATCGCACGCTCGTCAACGTGCCGATCTGGCTCAAGCCGTTCAAGTTCTCCGTTTCGGTCGGGCTGTACGCCCTGACGCTGGCGTGGCTGCTGACGCACGTGCGCCGCGGGCGGCGCACCGGCTGGTGGTTCGGCACGGTGTTCGCCGTGGCCATCGGCCTGGACGTCGGGCTGCTCGTGTGGCAGATGGTCGTCCGCGACCACACCCTGCACTTCAACAAGGCGACGCGGGCCGACGTCCTGATCAACAACATCGTCGGGGGTGGCGCGTACACGGCCTGGCTGATGACCGCCGCGGTCGCCGTCCTGCTGCTCTTCCAGCGCCTGCCCGACCGGGCCCTGAACTCCGCGCTGCGCTGGGGGACCGGCCTGGCGCTGGCCGGGATGGGCGTCGCGATGCTGATGTTCTCGCCCACGCCGGCGCAGCAGGCCGTGCTCGACGCGGGCGGCAAGCCCTCGACGTTCGGCGCGCACTCCGTCGGCATCGAGGACGGCGGCCCGGGGCTGCCGGTGCTGGGCTGGAGCACCGTCGGCGGGGACATGCGCATCCCGCACTTCGTGGGCATCCACGGCCTGCAGGTGCTGCCGCTGGTCGCGTTCGGCCTGCTCCTGCTGGCCCGCCGTCACCCGGTGCTCGAGTCCGACGTCGTGCGTCGCCGGCTGGTCCGGACCGCGGGCGCGGGCTACGCGGGACTGATCGCGCTGCTCACCTGGCAGGCCCAGCGGGGCCAGTCGATCGTGCACCCGGACTTCTGGACGCTGACGGCCGCGACCGCGCTGATCGCCGCGGTCGCCGTCGCGGGCACGCTCTCGCTGCGCGTGCCGCGGCCGGTGGTTTCTGCCGAAATTCTGAGATCCGCCCGGTAGACCGGGACGCCCCGGCGAAAGGCGGTCGAGATGGTCCACCCGCAGGCATTGCTCGACGAGCTGCGCCGCGCCCCGGACGTTCCGGCGTTCGAACACGGCTCACGGGTGACGACCCGCGGCGAGCTGCGGGAGCTGGTCGGCCGGTTCGCCGCCGGCCTCCGGGCCGCCGGGCTCGGGCCGGGGCACGGCGTCGGCATCGCCACCGGCGTCACGCCGGAGGGGTTCGCCGCGCTGGTGGCGGTGCACGTGCTCGGCGCCCGCGCGGTCGCGGTGCGGGCCGGGCTGCCGGAGGCCCAGCTGCGGCACATCCTCGCCGACGTCGACGTGCTGATCACCGACCAGCCGTGGGAGGCGGGGGTCCCGGTGCTGCCGGTGGCGGATCTGCTGTCGGCGGCGTACGCCGAGCCGGTGCCGAGGGGGCGGCTCGACGACGTCGCGACGGTCGTGTTCACCAGCGGCAGCACCGGCGTCCCGAAGGGCGTCGCCTACGGCTACCGCGCGCTGACCGAAGGCCGCGTGTGGCGGCCGCCGGTCCCGGGTTCGGCCCACGAGCGGCTGGGCGCGGGGTTCGGGCGATACCTGCTGTTCGGGTCCCTATCCAGCGCGGTGATGGTCGAGCAGCTGGCGGTGTGCCTGTTCGCGGGCGGCACCGCCGTGATCCCCGAAGGGCTGCCGGACTTCCCGCGGGTGCTGCCGCGGCTGGGGATCACGGCGGCGCTGACGACCGTGCCGCGGCTGCACCAGGTCCTCGACGTACTGCGCGGCTCAGAGGTCGATTTGAGCGGGCTGCGGACGCTGATCGTGGCCGGCTCGCCGGTGCCGCCGCACACGCTCGCCGAGGCCGCCGAACGGATCGGGCCCGCGATGCACCACGCGTACGGGCAGACCGAGACCGGGATGCTGACCATCTGCCGCGCCGACGAGGGCATCGGCTCGGTCGGAAAGCCTTGTGACACCGTCGAAATCGACGTCCGCGACGGCGAGGTCTGGGTCCGCACGCCGTCGGCGTTCGCGGGCTACTGGCGCGACGAAAAGGCGACGGCGGAGGTCCTGCGCGACGGCTGGGTGCGGACCCAGGACCTCGGTTTCCTGGACGCCGACGGGTACCTTCACCTGTCCGGTCGCGCGCGGGACGTCGTGATCGTCAACGCGATCATCCACTACACCGGCCCGATCGAGCGGGCGATCGCGGCGCACCCGGACGTCGACCAGGCCTACGTCGTGGCCGTGCCGGACTCGTCGACGGGCGAGGCGGCGCACGCGTTCGTGGTGCCGGTCCCGGGCCGGGAACCGGACTTCGGCGCGCTGCGGAAGGCGGTCGCGGCCGACCTGGGGGAGTCGGCGGTCCCGGCGCGGTTCAGTGTGGTGGCGTCGGTTCCGGTGGCGCCGTCGGGGAAACCGGACAAGGCGGCCCTGCGGGCGTCCATTGCGGACTAGCAGTCACTTCCCGGCGCGAAGGTCGGTGATCACCTTGGCGACGCGCCGCTGCCGCGTTTCCTCGGTCTTCGCCTGGCCGATCGGCAGCACGTACCGCTGCTTCGCGCTGTAGGAAAGCCCTTCGAACCGGCCCCGCGCGACTTCGTCGGCCGCCAGCGCTTCCGCCAGGTCGGCGGGGATCTCCAGTTCGCGCGGCGCGGTGTCCAGGGCGATCTCGACGTCGACCTCGTCGCCCGCGGCGACGCCGGCCTTTTCGCGGTTCTCGGCGCTCAGCGGCACCATGAACCGGCCGCCCCGGCTCGCGACGGTCGTGCGGTACGCGTGGCCGCCGAGCGTCACCGTGACCGCGGGCTTCTTGCCCGCGCCGAGCGCTTCGACCACGTCGTCGGGGACCGGCAGCCCGGTCGCGGTCTTGCCACCGAGCAGCACTTCGGTGCGGAACTTCATGGGGCGAGTATGCCCGGGGCCGGCCTCCCGGGCGGGAAGGCCGGCCCCGGCGCGCGTCAGACGCCGGCGGTGGTGCGGATCCAGCTGCGGCTGGAGGCGATGCTGGCGTAGTTCTGCGTGCCCTGCGGGTTCGAGCCGGAGTTCGATCCCGTGGAGCACACCCCGACCTGGAGGCCGTTGGAGAGCTGCGGCCCGCCCGAGTCGCCGTGCCACGCCGAGCCGTTGACGCCCTGGCTGGCGATCGCCGTGCCGCCGAAGGCGTCCGAGCTGAGGCCCGTCACGCGCACGTTGGCGGTCTTGAGGGTGCTCGACGGCGGGCTGCTGCCCTGCGTGCGGCCCCAGCCGTAGATCTGGTTGGTCGACCCGGTCGGCGGGTTGCCGGTGCCGAGCTTCATGTACGTCGTGTTCACCGCCGTCGTCAGGTGCAGCAGCGCGATGTCGCCGTTGGGCGACGCCTTCTGCTGGTCGACGTTGGCGTTGGTGCCCTGCTGGAGCGTCACGCTGCCGACCTTGACGTGCATGCCCGGCGAGTTCAGGCAGTGCCGGGCGGTGAGCACCCACTGCGGGGCGATGATCGTCCCCGAGCACTCGAAACCGCCGTACGTCGTCACGTCGTTCCAGTAGATCTGGGCGCCCCACGGCGCGGAGGAGACCGTGCTCCCGCCGATGATGTCCTGCTGGGCGTCCGCAACCCCCGCTGAGACCAGACTCAGCGCCGCGGCGGCAGCCCCCACCGCGGCAACAGCCCTCGACATTCGCATGTAAATGCCCTTCGGCCCAGGTGATCCGGATATCCGTCCCGAACGGGACGACCAGCCCAACGTAAGAGTCGTGAAGGATTTTCGGAACCTACCGAAGTCGGTAACCCCCTTGCGTCAGCCGCTCAGCTTGCAGGAGTCCGGCGCGGCCGTCACGTGGATCTCGGTGTTCCAGCCCGAACCGATGGTGACCCCCATGTGGTCCGGACCCGACGGCGCCCACGTCTCGGTGTTGGCGGAGTAGCGGTACCAGCGCAGCACCGGGCCGGTCTGGCCGTTGAACGGGCTGGTGCCGGTGCTGCCGCGGCCGTACAGGATGTCGCCGCCCGGCGAGAAGATCTCGCTGAACATCTGCCAGCCGACGCCGACCTGCTTGTCCTTCGAGTCCCACGCCGAAGCGGCGAAGTCGTACTTGAAGCGGAACATCTCGCCGCCCGGCTTCCGGGCGTACAGCACGCCGTCGCCGGCCGCGGTGATCGAGTCGAACCGCGACCAGCCGGTGTCGAGGGTTTCGCCGCCGCCGTCGACCCACCAGTTCGTGGTGTCGCTCCAGACGTAGACACGCAGCCGGCCCTGGTCGTCGATCATGAAGATACGGTTCTTCTCGTCGACGGTGATCCGGTTCGCGTACTCGGGGGTGAGGTAACGCGCCCAGCCGCTGCCCACCTGGCCGCCGCCGCTCCAGCCGGTGCTCGTCGAGTACACCCAGCGCTTGAGGGTGCCGTCCGGATACGGGTCGCTCGCACTGTTGTTGCGGTGGATGTCCCAGATGACGCCGCCCTTGCCGGCCAGCACCCGGCCGGTCCAGCCGGAGCCGATCGGGCTGGCCGGCTGCGACCAGCTGACCGCGCCGCCCGCCGGGTCCAGGTGGACGTAACGCCAGAGGCTGCCGTCGGTGCGGGCGGTCCAGATCGCCGCCCCGGCCGGGCACGACACCGGTGTCGGCACGATCTGCTTGCGGATCCAGTCGCCGAGGTCGTCGACGCGGGCTTCGACGCCGCCGGAACGGGTTTCGGTGACGTCGAGGCAGCCGTGCTGCCACGACGCGCTGCTCACCGCCACGAGCTGGGCGGTGCCGCCGGAAACGCGGAACGCCGGGCCGCCCGCGTCGCCCTTGCAGGTGTCGACGCCGTCGGCCGACGAGACGGACACCGTCGAGCCGTCGACGGCCGAGACGGTGAACGGCGCGACGCGCGGCCGCGCGGGCACCCATTCGGTCGCGGTCCGGCCGAACCCGGCCACCTGCAGGGTTTCCCCGGCCTGCGGGGCACTGCCGAGGGTGATCGGCGAGACGCCGGTCGCCGGCTTCTCCAGCTTCGCGAGCACGACGTCCCGGTCGGTGCGGCGCACCACCTTGGTCACCTTCGCGGACTGGCCGGCGCCGGTGCCCAGGTCGACGTCGCCGACCGTGACGGTCGCGGCCTCGCTCGGGGCGCCGGAATCCGTGGCCGTCAGGCAGGTCGCCGACGTGAGGACCCAGGACGGGTCGATCAGCGCGCCCGAGCACGCCTTGGCGGGCGTGGCGATGCGGGCGAGGAACGGGTGGGTGCCGACGGGGACCGCGGTGCCGCCGGACAGGGCGTCGGCGGGCGCCGCGGTCAGGAGACCGCCGGCGAGGAGCGTCACGGAAAGCGCGGTGAATCGGCGCATGGGAATCCTCGGGAAAGGGAAAGGCCGGCGGCGCGGGGCGCCGCCGGCCTGGTGGTCAGAACATCGTCGACTGGGCGGCGTCGAACGTGCCGTTGCTGCTCCACTTGTAGCCTTCGCTGTCGAACCCGCCGGAAGCGTTGGCGTGCCAGCGGAACAGGTTGGCGTTGGAGCCGCCGTAGTCGTAGGTGGCGAGCAGGTCGGTGCGCCCGTCGCCGTCGTAGTCGGCCACGGTCCAGCGGGACTGGGGCAGGTTCCAGATGCTCACCCCGGTGGTCCACTGGGTCACCGGCGCGTCGAAGCCGGTCGTGGTGGCGTGCCAGGTGCGGAACGTCAGGTTCGCGCCGCCGAGGTCGATCGCGGCCCCGAGGTCGGTGCGGCCGTCGCCGTCGAAGTCGCCGGAGACGAACTGTGCCTTGCCGGACGGGATGCCGCCGCTCCACTTGATGTTCTGGGCGTCGAACCCGCCGGAGGCCTTGCCGTACCAGAGGAACAGGTTGGCACCGCCGTCGTGGTAGTCGTAGAAGGCGGCCAGGTCGGCCCGGCCGTCGCCGTTGAAGTCGCCGCCCCGCCAGCTGGACTGGGTGACGTTCCAGTTGTTCGGCCCGGTGCGCCACTGCGTGACCGGCGCGTCGAACCCGGTCGCCGTCGCGTGCCAGGTCAGCATGGTCATGTCGGCGTTGCCGTTGTCGTAGGCGGCGGCGATGTCCGTGCGGCCGTCGCCGTCGAAGTCGCCCGCGGTGAACCGGGCGTTGAGCGGCCGGAACGCGCCGCTCCACTTGATGCCCTGGCTGTCGAAGCCGCCGGAGGTGTTGGCGTACCAGAGGAACAGGTTGGCGCCGCCGTCGAGGTAGTCGTAGAACGCGGCCATGTCGGTGCGGCCGTCGCCGTTGAAGTCGCCGGTGACCCAGCGGGCCTTGACGGCCTCCCAGCCGTCGGAGCTCCACTTGAGCTGCGGGGCGCTGACGCCGGTCGCGGTCATCGGCCAGACGTACACGCCGGTGCGGGCGTTCTTGAAGTCGTAGCTCGCGCCCGCTTCGTCCTTGCCGTCGCCGTTGAAGTCGTTGCCCGTCGAGACCGGGGTGGTCGCGGACACCGCGTCGGTCGGCGTGCTCGTCCAGCCGTCCGCCGTCGCCGCGACGACGCGGTAGTAGCGGGTCTGCTTGGCCGGCACGGCGGTCTGGGTGTAGGCCGGGGCGGAGGTGGTGCCCAGCAGGTGCGCCGCGTCGATCGGCACGTCCGCGGTGGCCGAGCCGTACACGGAGTACCGCGCGTTGTCCGCGGCGGCCAGCGGGTGCCAGGTGACGGTGATGGCGTGCCCCGCCGCCTTGGCCGACGGGGAGAGGGCCTGCTGGCGGATCCAGCCGGCGATGTCGTCGGTGCGGGCCGCGATGGTGCCCTGGCGCGTGGTGGTCTCGCCGAAGCAGCCGTGCTGCCAGGACGAGCTCGTCACCGCGAGGACGTCGGTGCGGCCGCCGGCGTCGCGGAAGATCGGCGCACCCGCGTCGCCGCGGCAGGCGTCGGTGCCGTTCGTGCCGGTGAGCGCCAGCGTGGTCGCGGTCGACGACGGCACCGTGAACCGGCCGACGTGCAGCGTGTCCGGCACCCACTCGCTGTCGGTGCGGCCGTACCCGGCCAGGGTCAGCTGTTCGCCGGACGAGACCGGGATGGTGCTGAGCGGGATCGGCGTGATGTCGGTGATCGGCGTGCCGAGCCGGGCGAGGGCGACGTCGCGGTCGGTGCGGACGACGACGTTCGTCACCTGCGCGACGCGGCCGGCGGTGCCGCTGAGCGTGGTCCGCCCGACGGTCGCGGTGGTCGCCTTGGCGGGCACGCCGCCCTGCGGGTTCTCCGGGAAACAGCTCGCGGCGGTGAGGATCAGGTCGGGTGCGACGAGCGCGCCGCCGCAGGCCCGGCCGTCGGCGGTGAGTTTGGCGGCGTAGGAGTAGGCGCCGGCGGTGGCGGCGGTGCCGCCGGAAACGGCGTCGGCGGGTACGGCGGCCAAGAGGCCGCCGGCGAGAAGGGTGACGGCGAGGGCCGCCACCCGTTTCGGCTGGGTGGGCATGCGAAAGTCCCCTCGTGGTGCCCGGCCGGTGGGCGGGCATGCGGAATCACCCGGAATGGTCCGGGTTCGACGGGTCGGAAAAGACACCGTTGCGGCACGGCGAATGCCGCAACGGTGTGCTCCGATTGCCGGTCAGGCGGAGGCGCGGAGTTCGAGGAGGGTGGAGGGGTCGGTTCCGGCGCCTTCGCCGATTCCGGTCCAGCCGGTTTTGGCGATGGGGACGGTGCTGGTCTGGCCGTTGATTTCGATGGTGGCCTGGACGGTGTGCTGGTTGTCGCCGAGGAGTTGGTAGGCGTTGGGGACTTCGAGGCGGAGGTAGCCGGTGGGGCCGGTGACTTTGAAGCAGTAGTGGCCGGGGTCGCGGTCGTGGTCGGCGGAGTTGTAGGCGTGCAGTTCGAGCAGGCCGGTTTGGCTGCCGCAGGCGACGAGGATGATGTGGCCGTCGCCGCTGATCAGCTTGATGGCGCGGTCTTGGAAGATTTTGGCGGCGCCGGGGTAGGAGTAGTCCTCGACGATCGGCGGTGGGGTGTCGTCGGCGGGTGCGGCGGCGGAGACGGCGGAGGCGGCGGAGGCGGATCCGGCGGTGGCGAGTGCGGCGCCGGCGATGGCGACGGCGGTGATACGCGCGCGTGTGCGCATGATTCCCCCTGCGGTATGGAAAACGGCATGGTTGGTCGGCGGCGTTGTGGTTCGCCGCGTGAGGACGTGAAGAAGGTCGCGGCCGACCCCGAGCGGACGCGATCCGGACTCTAATCACGTTCCGGGCGTGTCGTCAATGAATGTCTGTCAGGTTGACCCGTGAGGCGGGGCTCACCCGTTTGCGGCTTCCGGTCGGTTCGGGTTCTCTGCTACTTTTCGACGGCTTTGGGGGGAGATCAAGAGAGGTAAGCGCTCTCTTCTGTCGTGCACTTCGTGGGTGCTCGTGTGCGTGTTTCCCCTTCGTGGCTTGAGGGTTTTCGTCGTGCGCACGGGAGGGCTGGGGCGTGGTGCGGTTGCGGGGAGTGTTCGCGGGGAGAGCCTCGCTGGCTGCGGTGGTGGTGGCCGCGGTGGCTTCGGGGGCGGTGGCGGTGCCGGCGCGGGCGGCGGAGGTGCCGTCGGTGAAGGAACGCGCGCAGGTGGTGGCGTTGTGGCAGGCGGGTGGCCCGGCCACCAAGGACGCGGCCGCGGCGGCCCTGGTGGGCTCGGACGCCGAGGTGCACACGTTCCTGACCACCGGTCAGGCGGTGGCGGCTGAGCATGATGATCGGATCAAGGTCAGTCAGCTGTTGACGGTGGCCGGGTCCGGTCTGCGGCGGGCCGCGCAGGCGGCGTTGAGCGGCACGGCGGCGGATGTGCACACGTTTTTGGCGTCGGGGTGGCAGGGGCCGTGGCGGGATGACAATCGGGTGCAGGTGTCCCGGTACATCACCACGGGTGGGCATTGGGTGCAGGTG
>NZ_JBFACT010000041.1:0-79390 GCF_040640995.1 Amycolatopsis sp. NPDC021455
ACGTCCTGTTCGCGCTCCTGCGGACCCGCCGGCCCTACCAAGCCGACCATGCACAAGTCACAGCTGCTTGACAAAAACATTAGGCAGCCTCCTCCCCGGAAGCACTTTCGTTCAGGGTCGTCCGGCCGCGGGGTGAAGTTACGGGCGCCACCCGAATGGGGGGAACGGCGACCGGGTGGCCGGCGCGGGCGCAACCGCTCTACGCTGGCCGGAAAGGGGTTTCTTTCTCGACGGGGGACACTGATGCCGCAGACGACGGACCTGACCGTGCTGATCGTCGGTGCCGGGCCGACCGGGCTGACGCTGGCCTGCGAACTCGCCCGCGGCGGCGTTTCCTTCCGCCTGATCGAAGCCGCGCCCGGCCCGCGGCCCGGCTCGCGGGGCAAAGGCGTCCAGCCGCGCACCCTCGAGGTGTTCGACGACCTCGGCGTCGTCGGCCGCGTGCTCGCCCACGGCCGGATGGCGATGCCGATCCGGTCGGTCGCGCCCGGCGGGCAGGTGACGCTCGGTGGCACCGAGACGGCGGGGGACCGCCCCGACATTCCTTACCCGGCCAGCCTGATCACGCCCCAGTGGCGGATCGAAGAGACACTGGGGCTGCGGCTGGCGGAGCTGGGCGGGGACGTCGAGTTCGGCGCCGCGCTCGACAGCTTCGAGCAGTCCGGCGAGGGCGTGTCGGCGGTGGTCGTGAAGGACGGCGTGACCGAGACGATCGGCGCGCGCTGGCTCGTCGGCTGCGACGGCGGCCACAGCCTCGTCCGCAAGCAGGCCGGGATCACCTTCGAGGGCGAGACCCGGGACGCCGTGCGGATGATCGTCGCCGACGTCGGGGTCGACGGCCTCGACCGCGACGCCTGGCACATGTGGCGGCACCCCGACGGCCTCGCCAGCCTGTGCCCGCTGCCCTCGACCGACGTCTTCCAGTACCAGGCCAGCATCGCGCCCGGGCAGGATCCCGGGCTCGGCCTCGCGAACCTCCAGGCGATCCTCGAGCGGCGCAGCGGCCGTACCGACCTCCGCCTGCGCGAACCGGAGTGGTCGTCGCTGTGGCGCGCCAACGTCCGGCTCGCCGACCGCTACCGCGAGGGCCGCGTCTTCCTGGCCGGCGACGCGGCGCACATCCACTCGCCCGCCGGTGGCCAGGGGATGAACACCGGCATCCAGGACGCGCACAACCTCGGCTGGAAGCTCGCGGCGGTCGCCCAAGGTGCCTCGCCGGCGTTGCTCGACAGCTACGAAGCCGAACGCCGTCCGGTCGCCGCCGGCGTGCTCGCGCTTTCGGACGCGCGCCTGGCGCAGGCGATCGAGGAGAAGGGCATCCCGATCCGCCGCGACGCGGACACGATGCAGCTCGGCGTGCGCTATCGCGGGTCCGCTTTGGCCCGCGACGACCGCGACGAGACGGCCGCGCTCCGAGCCGGCGACCGCGCTCCCGACGCGACCGGGCTGCTGACCGTGGACGGCGAGCGCCGGTTGTTCGACCTGACCCGCGGCGGGCGCTTCACACTGCTGAGCTTCGGCGACGCGCCCGAGGTCGAAGCGAAGAGCGCCGGCCTCAGGACGTTCCGGGTCGTCGGCCGGCCGGCCGGTCCCGGCGACATCGCCGACCCCGAAGGCCACCTCACCCGTGCCTACGGCGCGACCGGCCGCACCCTCGCGCTGATCCGTCCCGACGGCTACCTCGCCGTGATCTCCGACGCCGGCGACGTCTCGGTGGTGTCGGACTACCTCGCGGCGCTGTAGCCCGCGGCTTTCACGGGGTGGCCAGGGCGAGATCTTCGGGTGGTGCCCACAGCGGCGCGGCGTCCGCGCGTTCGGGGTGCTGCCAGCGGTGGCGGGCCGCGGTTTCGCGGGCGACCTCGAGGAAGACTTCGACGGCTTCCGGCGGCTCGCCGTCCCGCCAGGCCAGCGACCACGGGTAGACCGGCTGGAGTTCCTGCGGCCGGTGGACCGGGACGCCGCGGTCGGCGTACCGGCGGGCGTAGCTGTCGAACTCGAGCAGGAACGCGCTGTCGCGTGCCCGGCTGACCGCCGCGTGGCAGGTGTCGAAGGTGCCGGGGTTGCCCAGCCAGCGCAGGGCGAGGCCGGTGTGCTGCTCCAGCGACCTCAGGTACCGGCCGTGCACGTTGAACAGCGCCGTGCCGGGCGCGTCCGCGAAGACCTCGATCGGTCGTTCGTGCACCGACACGGCCGTCCGGCGCGGGTCGCCCGGCCGGCCGACCAGCCAGAACGGCTCCAGCCGCAGCAGCGTGTGCCGCCACCCCGCCGGGTGGGCGGCCTTCATGGCGGTGGTGACGCGGATGATCCCGACGTCGAGGTGGCCTTCGAGCAGCGCGGTGAGCTGGCGGGCGCTGTCCATCTGGCTCTGGACGAGCTGGACGCCGGGATGGGCGGCGACGAACGCGTCGGCGAGGACCCGGCTGGTGTCGAGCTCGAAGATGTGGGCGATCCGCAGGTGGTGCGGCGCGGGCTCGCGCAGCATCTGGTCCGCGGTGGCCAGCAGCTGCCGGGCGAGGTGCAGGAACCGCTCGCCGCGCGGAGTCAGCGCGACGTGCCGGCTGTCGCGCACGAACAGCGGCCCGCCGACGTCGGTTTCGAGCTTGCGGATCTGCTTGGACAGCGCCGGCTGGCTGATGAACAGCTTGGCGGCGGCCCGTCCGAAGTGCAGTTCGTCGGCGACGGTGACGAAGTACCGCACCAACCTGAGGTCGAGGTCCATGCGGGCCTTCCGTGGCGTGAGTGTCCGGACGATGTCACCACGGCTATCGATTCGCGCGCAACAGGTCTTGGACGCGCCGCGGAGTGTCCGGTTGGCTTCGAGCAGTCCATGCGAACACTGGAGGATTCGATGGCCGAGCCGGGCACCCCTGTCGTGTTCATCCACGGTCTGTGGCTGCACGCCACGTCGTGGAACCCGTGGGTCGACCACTTCCGGGCGGCCGGGTACGCACCCGTCGCGCCCGGCTGGCCGCACGAACCCGAAACCGTCGAGCTGGCGCGCGAGAACCCGGACGCCGTCGCGGACATCGGGATCGACGACGCCACCGGCCACTTCGCGTCGATCATCGAGGGCCTCGGGCGACCGCCGGTGATCATCGGGCACTCCTTCGGCGGCCTGATCACCGAAAAGCTGCTGGGCCAGGGGATCGGCCTGGCCGGTGTCGCCATCGACCCCGCGCAGATCAAGGGCGTGCTGCCGCTGCCGCTGGCGCAGCTGCGCGCGGGCCTGCCGGCGCTGGGCAACCCGGCGAACCTCCACCGCGCGGTGTCGCTGACCGAGAAGGAGTTCCGGTTCGGCTTCGGCAACGCCCTGACCGACGAGGAGTCGTCGGAGCTGTACCGCCGCTGGACGATCCCGTCCCCGGCCCGGCCGCTGTTCCAGGCCGCGGCCGCGAACTTCGTGCTGCACTCCCAGGCCGCGGTCGACACCCGCCGCGAGGACCGCGGCCCGCTCCTGCTGATCTCCGGGACGGCCGACCACACGGTCCCGGACGTGGTCACCCGCTCGACATTCAAGCAGTACCGGGACTCCGCGGCGGTCACCGAGCTGAAGCAGTTCGAGGGCCGCGGTCACTCGCTCACCATCGACAGCGGCTGGCGCGAGGTCGCCGACGCCGTCCTCGGCTGGCTGCGCGACCAGGGGATCTAGGCCCGTGGATCTCGGTCTGGACGGCGCGGTCGCCGTCGTCACCGGGGCCAGCCGGGGCATCGGGCTGGCCGTCACCGAAGCCCTCGTCGCGGAGGGGGCCCACGTCGTGGCCGGAGCGCGCGTCCCGGGGCCGGACCTCGAAGCGCTCGCCCAGGCGGGGAAGGCCCACGCGCTCGCCGTCGACCTCGGCACCGCCGACGGCCCGGGCCGGCTCGCGGAGCTGGCCCTGACCGAGCTGGGGCGCATCGACATCCTGGTCAACAACGTCGGCGCCGTCACCCCGCGGCCGAACGGCTTCCTGCTGGTCGACGACGACGAGTGGACCCGGTCGCTGACCTTGAACCTGCTGAGCGCGGTCCGGGCCACCCGCGCCGTGCTGCCGACGATGGTGACCGCCGGGCGGGGCAGCATCGTCACGATCGCCTCGGTCAACGCGATCCTGCCGGACCCCGGCGTCATCGACTACAGCGCGGCGAAGGCGGCGCTGGTCAACTTCACGAAGTCGGTGTCGAAGGAGTTCGGCCCGCACGGCGTCCGCGTCAACGCGATCAACCCGGGGCCGGTCGCGACGGACCTGTGGCTCGGGACCGGTGGCGTGGCCGAGACGGTCGCCGCCACCACGGGCGCGAATCCGGGAGCGGTGGCCGAGGAGGCCGCCGCCCACGCCGTCACCGGCCGCTTCACGCGGCCCGCGGAGGTCGCGAACCTCGCGGCCTTCCTGGCCAGCGACCGGGTGGCCGGGAACATCACCGGTGCCACCCTCGCCATCGACGGCGGGTACGCCACCGAAACGCACTGAGGTTCAGCCGCCGACCGCCGTGGTGATCAGGCTTTCGAGCTGGGCGGAGACGCGGTCGAGGGGCCGGGTGCTGCGCTGGGCGCGGCACATGGCCACGGCGCCCTCGGCCGCGGCGACGGCCAGCGTGGCGAGCCTGCCCGCTTCGGCGGCGGCGACGCCGTGTTCGCGCAGGGATCCGGTCAGCTGGGCTTCCCAGCCGGTGAACGCCTCCGCCGCGGCGGAGAGGGCTTCGCCGTGCGTGCCTTCTTCGATGGACACCGCGAGGACGGGACAGCCGGCCTGGAAATCGCTGCCGGTGAGGATTTCGCGCCACAGCGCGAGAAAGGCGCGCAGCCCGTCGACCGGTCCCGCGCGCAGCCGCTTGTCCAGCATCCGGGTGACCGTGTCACCGGCGAAGCGGACCGCCTCGGTCGCCAGCTGCTGCTTGCCGCCGGGGAAGTAGTGGTACGTGGACCCCAGCGGGGTTCCGGCGTGCTTGGCCACCTCGCGGATGCTGGTGGCGTTGAGCCCGCGGCGCCGGATCATGTCGGCGGCTCCCGCGACGAGTTGCTGCCGCGACGGCGGGCTCGGCTCGGTCATCGGCGTCCTTCCCTGGCTATAACGACCGTCATAGTGTAGCGTCCGCCGCGGTTATAACGAGTGTTATAACCGGGAGGAGCGATGCCGTGCCGATGATCGAACTGACCGCACCCGCCGGAGTCCTGACGGCCGAGGGGCGGGCGGGTGTCCACCGCGAGCTGGCCGCGGTGCTGCTGCGCTGGGAAGGCGCGCCGGACACGGAGTTCTTCCGCGCGCAGGCGTGGAGCTACCTGCACGAGCTGCCCGCGGGCGCCCAGGCCACGGCCGCGGACGACGCGCCGCGGTTCCGGGTGGACGTCACGGTTCCCCAGGGAGCGGTGTCGGACCGCCGCAAGGCCGGGCTGGTGCAGGAGGCCACGCAGGTCGTGCTGAAGGCCGCCGGGCTGACCGAGGCCGACGCGCTGCGGGTGTGGGTGCTGATCCACGAGCAGGCCGAGGGCACGTGGGGGGCGGGCGGCGGCATCGTGCGCTACGCCGACCTGGTCGCCCTGGCCGAGCAGTCCCGGGAGGCGGCCGGTGCGTGAGCTGACCTACGTCGCCCGCCGGGCCGTCGAGTGGCGCGAGGCGCCGGACCCCGCCCTGGAGTCCGATCGGGACGCGATCGTGGCACCGGTCGCGGCGACCTCGTGCGACGTCGATTCGGCGATCCTGGCCGGGCACGGCCCGATCCCGCCGCCGTTCGCCCTCGGCCACGAGTGCGTCGCGCGGGTGACCGAGGTCGGTGAAGCCGTCACGCACGTCTCGCCCGGGGACCTCGTGGTCGTGCCGTGGGCGATCTCCTGCGGGGAGTGCGAGCGCTGCCGCGCGGGGCTGACGGCGCACTGCACGTCGGTGCCGCACATGGCGATGTTCGGCGCCCCGATCGGCGGGGCCTGGGGCGGGCTGTTCTCCGACCTGGTGCGCGTCCCGTGGGCCGACGCGATGCTGGTGCCGCTGCCGTCCGGGCTGGATCCGGTGGCGATGGCCTCGGCGAGCGACAACTGGTCGCTGTCGTGGCGGCTGGTCGCCCCGCACCTGCGGGCGAAGCCGGGCGCGCGGGTGCTGGTGATCGCCCGCGGCAGCATCGGCCTCTACGTGTGCGACATCGCCCGCGCGCTGGGCGCGTCGGACGTGCTCTACGTCGACCCGGACCCGGCGCACCGGGCGATCGCCGGCACCTACGGCGCCCGCACGGCCGAGGCGATCGAGCCGGTCCACCACGGGTTCGACCTGGCGATCGAGTCGACCGGCCGGGTCGGCGAGCTCGCCACGGCCCTGCGGTCGCTGGCCCCGGAAGGGATCTGCGAGAGCGCGGGCAACCACTTCCGCCCGGGCGAGCTGCCGCTGCTGGAGATGTACCTGACGGGGGTGAACCTGCGCATCGCCCGCGACAACGTGCGCACGCACCTGCCGGACGCGCTCGACCTCGCGCGGACCGGCCGGGTGGACCCGCGGCGGGTCGTCTCGGACGTCTTCGGCTGGGAAGCGCTGCCGGAGGCGTTGCCGGAGCGGCACCTCAAGCCCGTCTTCGTGCGGGACTTGCCCGGGGCGTGAGCTGCGGTCCGAACGCGCCGGCCGGCCGGCCTGGCACGGACGCTCCGAACCGTCGCTGGTGGATCCGGGTGCCCCGGCCGGGCCTTCGATCCTGTCCCTGCTGGACGGCGGCGTGTTCACCGAGGAGAAGGCGAAGGCGATCCGGGCGGCGACGGGCGGCTGACGACGTCGCCCAGCTGCCGGTCGTGGACCCGGCGCCAGACCAGCACGGAAACCACCGCGCCGCACAGGCAGAGGAACATGTCCCACTGGGTGTCCCAGACGTCTCCCTGGGTGGCGAGGAAAGCGTCCGCGCCGGAACCGGCGACGAGCGCGCTGAACCATTCCACGAATTCGAAGCACGCGCTGATCGCCAGGCAGACGCTGACCGTCAGGAACGCGACCCAGCCGCCCGCCCGCAGCGGCGTCCGGCGCAGCAGCACCTCACGCACCGCGACGGCGGGGACGAAGCCCTGGACGAAGTGGCCGAGCCGGTCGTAGTCGTTGCGCTTCGTCCCCAGCCAGTGCTGCACCCATTCCCCGAGCGGCGTTTCGGCGTACGTGTACTGCCCGCCGTAGCACAGCACGAGCGCGTGGAGGACCAGCAGCCAGCACAGCAGGCGCGTCAGGGGGAACCTCTTGCGCAGCGCCACCACCAGGGGCAGCCCGATCAGCACCCAGACGACTTCCAGGAACCAGGTACCGGGCGAGCGGGCCCGCACCCCGGTGACGACGAGCGCCGCGAGCACGACGCCGGCCAGCAGCGTCCCCTCGGTCCGGCTCGCTCCGCGCACCATCCGGGGAACCTATCGCGCCGATCGGCGGTGAGCGATGCGGTCCGGCAGCCGGGCGGCCAGGTACCTGACCAGCTCGCCGACCCGCCGGGGCGCGTGGGCGCCGCCGGGGCGCAGCGCGTAGATGTCGGCCGATGGGGTCGGCACGCCGGGCAGGACGCGCACCAGGGCGCCGCTGTCCAGGTGCGCGCGGACCTGCCACTCCGAGCGCATGATCACGCCGTGCCCCCGCAGGGCCCAGCCGGTCACGACGTCGCCGTCGTCGCACGACAGGCGCCCGCGTACCCGGACCTGCCGGGGGCTGCGGGCGTCCCCGAAGCGCCACACGGCGAAGTCGCCCTCGTTCTCGCGGAGCACGATGCAGTCGTGGTCCTCGAGGTCTTCGATCCGCTCGGGCATCCCTCGTCGCTCCACATAGGACGGTGACGCACACGGGATCCGGCGGTTCTTCGCCAGCCGGCGCATGCGCAGCGAGGAGTCCGGGGGTGGTCCCACGTGGACGGCCAGGTCGAACTCGCGCCGGTGCGGGCGCAGGGGGAGCGCGGACGTGTGCAGTTCGACGCTCACCCGGGGGTGCTGCTCGGCGAACTCGCCGAGCAGCGGGGCGATGTGCGCGCGGCCGAGACCGAGGGTGGCCTGGACCACGATGGACCCCCGCAGGTCGCCGGAACGGTGGGCGACGAGGTCCTCGAGCTCGCGGACCTGGTCGAGGATCGGCTCCAGGCGCGCGGCGAACAGTTCCCCCTCGGAGGTCAGCACGAGCCGGCGCGTGCCGCGGTGCACCAGCCGCGCGTCGAGCCGGCGTTCCAGCGCGCTGAGGCGCTTGCTGACCACCGGCAGCGAGCACTGCAGTTCCCGGGCGGCGGCCGTCAGCGTCTCGCTCGACGCGACCACCCGGAAGAAGCGGAGATCGTCGATCATCGCGACCTGTCCTTTCGCTCGGCGAAAGGATAGGTTGCCGGCCACGCTCTTGTTGCGCCGCTGACCGCCGATCAAGGTGAAGGTGCGTGCCCACCCGAGCGACAGGAGCGTCCCGTGTCCCAGCGTCACCGCATCGCGGTCATCCCCGGCGACGGCATCGGCCTCGAGGTCGTCCCGGAAGGACTGCGGTGCCTGTACGCCGCCGCCGATGCCCACGGGTTCGGGCTCGACGTCACCGAGTTCGGGTTCGCCTGTGCCGAGTACTGGCTACGGCACGGCGAGATGCTGCCGCCGGACTGGCGGGACGTGCTCGGCGGCTTCGACGCGATCTTCTTCGGCGCGGTCGGGTGGCCCGAGGTGGTGCCCGACCACGTTTCGCTGTGGGGCAGCCTCCTGCGGTTCCGCCGGGGTTTCGACCAGTACGTCAACCTGCGGCCGGTCCGGCTGCTCCGCGGGGTGCGCGGCCCGCTGCGTGACCACGGCCCGGGCGACATCGACTTCCTCGTCGTCCGCGAGAACACCGAAGGCGAGTATTCGAGCATCGGCGGCCGGATCTTCGAGGGCACCGACCGCGAAACGGTGCTCCAGGAGACCGTGCTGACCCGGACCGGCGTGGACCGCGTGCTGCGCTACGCCTTCGACCTCGCCGCCGCACGGCCCCGCAAGCACCTGACGTGGGCGACCAAGAGCAACGGCATCGCCATCTCCATGCCCTACTGGGACGAACGCGCGGAGCTGATGGCGCGGCAGTACCCGGAGGTGGCCGCGGACAAGGACCACATCGACATCCTCGCCGCCAAGTTCGTGCTCGAGCCGCGGGCCTACGACGTCGTCGTCGCGAGCAACCTCTTCGGCGACATCCTCTCCGACCTCGGGCCGGCCTGCACCGGGACCATCGGGATCGCCCCGAGCGCCAACATCAACCCCGACCGCACCGCGCCGAGCCTGTTCGAGCCGGTCCACGGCTCGGCCCCGGACATCGCCGGGCGCGGCATCGCCAACCCGGTCGGGCAGATCTGGAGCGGCGCCATGCTGCTCGACCACCTGGGGGAGACCACCGCGGCCGCGGCGGTCGTGGCCGCGATCGAAAACGTGCTCGCCGAACGCCCGGAAGTGCTGACCCCCGACCTCGGCGGCTCCGGCACGACCGAGAGCCTGGGTGCGGCGATCGCCGCCGAGATCGCGCGGTGATTCAGCGGGCGGCGGTGGCCGGTGCGGCGAGCAGGTCGCCGAGCCCGCCGCGGGCGTCGTCGACGACGAGCGCCTCCGCCGCCGCGGAGTCACCCGCTCTCAGCGCCCGGACCAGCGCGCGGTGGCTGCCGTAGCGGTCGAGGCCGAACCGGTCGTCCTCGGCGATGCGGTCGAGCAGCCTGGCCCGCCGTTCCGGTGCGGAGAACACCCGGGTCTGGCCCAGCAGCCGCACCAGCACCGGGTTGCGGGCGCACGACTCGACGCCTTCGTTGAAGCGCTGCATGGCGTCCAGCAGCCGGTCCACGTGCCGCGAGATGTCCTGCCCGGCCCGCCGGCGCTGCTGGACGAGGATCAGCAGGTCGTCGGCTTCGTCGAGGACGGCGTCGAGGTGGTCCAGCTGCGCCGGGGACGCGTGCCGGGCGGCGAAGCGGGCCACCATCCCGCGCAGTGCCACCTCGACCTCGGCGAGGTCCTGGACCGCGGTGTCGCCGAAGGCGGCCACCTGGACGGTCCGCGGGCCGGTGCGTTCGAGGAGGCCGTCCTGCTCCAGCCGCCGGATGGCCTCGCGCACCGGCGTCGGGCTCACCGAGAGCCGCTCGGCGAGGCCGCGTTCGGTGACCTTCTGCCCCGGCCGGAGCTCGCCGGTCGAGATCGCGTCGCGAAGGGCCCGGTACGCGCGGTCGGCCAGCGTGTCGGCTGTCAGGCCCTTCAACGTCTCACTCGCCATGGCGTCACCTTATCCGCCATGGCAAATCCAAAATGCAACTCTTGACGGTCTTGCTATAGCAAAAGTACGGTGGCGGTCACCGCGGCCGCGGTGGGACAGGAAGGTGCCGGATGACGACGACGTCGAGCGCACAACGCGTGCGGACCGGACGGATCACGTTCTTCGTGGCCCTGGCCGTCTTCGCGCAGGAGTCGACGTGGAACCTCTACGACTCGCAGGTTCCGCCGCTGCTGCGGGAGCACATCGGCAGTGCGGCGCTGGTCGGCCTGCTGATGGGGATGGACAACGTGCTCGGCTTCTTCATCCAGCCGTGGATGGGCAACCGGTCGGACCGCACGCGCACCTCGTGGGGGCGGCGGATGCCGTACCTCATCGCCGGAATGCCCTTGGCGGCACTGCTGTTCCTCGTCATCCCGCACGTCGCCGGCTCGCTCCCGCTGCTGGTCCTGGTGATGTTCGGCTACGCGCTGGTCGCGAACTCGTTCAAGCCGATCGCCGAATCGCTGCTCCCGGACTTCGTCCCGCCCGAGCGGCGCAGCCGCGCCAACGCCGTCGTCAAGATCGCCTCGAGCCTCACGGTGATGGTCGCGGCCCTGATCAGCATCTTCCTGGTCGACGCGCATCCGAAGCTGTCGTTCGCCGTTCCCTCGGTCCTGATGGTGGTGTCCCTGGCCGTGCTCGCCGCGAAGGTGCGGGACAACCGGTCCCCGGCCTACCGGAGGGCGCTCGAGGAGGACCGCGAAGAGCGCGGCGCGGCGAAACCCGGCCCGCGGGTGCGGGACACGGTGCTCGACATCGTCCGGGACACCGACCGCAGCCGGCTGCTGCTCATCGGGGCCATCCTGCTCTTCGGCGGCGCGTGGGCCGCTTCGCGAGCGCTCATCACGCCGTACGGCATGGAAGTGCTGCACCTGTCCCGTGGCGAAGCGGGCGGGCTGACGCTGCCCAGCGGCGTGGCCTTCATCCTGGCCGCCTACCCGGTCGCGCGGCTCGCCGAACGCTTCGGCCGGCTGCGGGTGATGCGGGCCGGGATGACGGTGTTCGCGGCCGGCATGGTGCTCGGCGCCGTGGTCCGGACGCCGACCGGCGTGGTCGCCGGCCTCTGCGTCGCCGCAGCGGGTGCGTCCTCGTTCCTGGTCAACGCGGTCGTCGTGCTGTGGAACCTCGCCCCGTCCGATCGCCTGGTCGGGACCTACACCGGGCTCTACACCGTCGGCTGGGTGGGCGGCGGTTTCCTCGGGCCCGCCGCGGTCGGCGGGATGGTCGACCTGACGGGCTGGCCCCTGCTGCCGCTGCACGTCGCGATCGTCGGGCTCCTCGCCGTGCTGGCCGTCTCCCGGATCAGTGCCCGGCAGCGCCGGTCGGCCTCGGGGCGCGCGCTGTGAGCACCCGCGTCCTGATCACCACGGACTACCTGCGGCCCGGCGACGAGACCGACCGGTTCTTGCGGAGTGCGGGCCTGGAGACCACGCACCTGCCCATGACCGGCCGTCGCGATCCCGGCCGGCTCGCCGCCGCCCTGGCCGGCGTCGACGCGGCACTGGTGGCCAACGAACCGCTGACGGAGGACGTCCTCGCCCGCGCCCCGAGGTTGCGCGCCATCGTGCGGACGGGCGTGGGGCACGACTCGATCGACGTCGCTGCCGCGGCCCGGCTCGGGATCACCGTGAGCACCCTGCCCGGTGTCAACGCCAACGCCGTGGCCGAGTACACCCTCGGCCTGCTGCTGGCGGGCGCCCGGCGGCTCGTGCAGTCCGCGACCGGGGTGGCGCGGGGCGACTGGCCGCGCGAGGCCGGGCGCGAACTGCGTGGCTCGACCCTCGGCCTCATCGGCTACGGCGCTTCGGCGCGCGCGGTGGTCCCGCTGGCCCGCGCGTTCGGGATGACGGTCCTGTGCGCGACGAACGTCCCGGCGGAATCGCGGGAACCGGGTGTCCGGTTCACCGGGCTGCCGGAGCTGCTGTCCACTTCGGACTTCGTCTCGGTGCACACCGCGCTCACCGAACGGACCCGGGGCCTGCTGGACGCCGTGGCGTTCAAGCGGATGAAGCCGACGGCGCTGCTGGTCAACACCGCACGCGGACCCATCGTCGACGAGGACGCCCTCGTCGCGGCCGTGCGGGACGGGAGATCGCGGGCGCCGCGCTCGACGTCGTGGCCGAGGAGCCGCTGCCGCCCGGCAGCCCCTTGCGCGGGGTGGACGGGATCGTCGTCTGTTCCCACCTGGCCGGGCAGACCGCCGAAGCACGGCGGGCCGCGGGCCTGCGCGGTGCCGAAGAAATCGTGGCCGCGCTCGCGGGACGGGCGCGGTTCGTGGTGAACGGAGCGAAATGAGGGACATGGACACAGTGCGCGTCCTGGTGCCGAGCGGCATGCTCGGCGCCGGGTGGGACCACGCCACGATCGAGCGCGGCATCGCCCTGGGGGCCGACGTCATCACCGTCGACGCCGGGTCGACCGATTCCGGCCCCTACTACCTCGGGTCCGGGCGGCCCAAGACGACGGCCAAGGCGGTGGCCCGCGACCTGCGCAGCCTGCTGACGGCCGCGGCCGGCGCGGGCATCCCGCTGATCGTCGGCTCCTGCGGGACGAGCGGGACCGACGGCGGCGTCGACTGGGTCGCCGGGATCGCCGTCGAGGTGCTGGCCGAAGAAGGCCTGGACCTGGCCGTCGCGCGGATCTACAGCGAGCAGGACGCCGCCGGCCTGAAGGACCACCTCGACGCGGGCCGGATCCACCCGCTGCCGCCGCTGGGGGAGCTGCGGGCCGAGACCCTCGAGAGCTGCACCCGCATCGTCGGCGCGATGGGGCACGAACCGATCGTCGAAGCGCTGCGCGCCGGCGCTCAGGTGGTGCTCGCCGGCCGCGCCACCGACACCGCGGTGGCGGCCGCCTACCCGCTCATGAAGGGGATGCCCGCCGGGCCGGCGTGGCACGCCGCCAAGATCGTCGAGTGCGGTGGCCAGTGCACGAGCAACCCGCGCGCGGGCGGCGTCCTCGCCACGATCGACGCGCACGGCTTCACCATCGAACCGCTCGACCCCGCCGTGTCGTGCACGCCGATTTCGGTGGCGGCGCACATGCTCTACGAGTCCGCGGACCCGTTCGAGATGCGGGAGCCCGCCGGCACCCTCGACGTCCGGGACGCGCGGTACACCGCGGCCGACGACCGGATCGTGCGCGTCGAAGGGTCGCGGTTCCACCCCGCCGCGCAGTACACGATCAAGCTGGAAGGCGCGCGGATCACCGGCTACGAGACCGTGTCGTTTTCGGCGATCCGGGACCCGCTCATCCTCGCCGACGTCGATGCTTGGGCGAACCTCATGCGCACGATGATCACCGAACGGGTGCGCCAGACACTGGAGCTGGCCGGCGACGAGTACGCCTTCGACCTCCGCCTCTACGGCCACAACGCCGTGCTGGACGACCTCGAGCCGGAGAGCGGGCCGCCCCGCGAGGTCGGCGTCATGCTGCTCGTCAACGCGCCCGACCAGGCGACCGCCACGGCCGTCGCCAAGGTCGCCAACCCGCTGATGCTGCACCTGCCCGCCCCGGGGATGGCCTACCTGCCCAGCCTCGCCTTCCCGTTCTCGCCCGCGGAGGTCGAACGCGGCGCGGCCTACGAGTTCGTGCTCAACCACGTCGTCGACTGCGCCGCGCCGACGGACCTGTTCCGGATCGAGCTGGGGGAGAAAACCCTTGTCTGACACGACTCTCGCGGATCTCGCCCATGAGGTCCGGTCGAAGAACGCCGGCCCGTTCTGGGTCACCATGGAGCTGTTCATGCGGGACGCCGAGGGCTACCGGATCGCCGCGGAGCTGGTGGACGAGCGGGTGATCGCGGAGCTCTACCGCGTCGAGGAGAGCGCCGTCCGGGTGTTCCGGATCCCTGCGCTCGACGTCGTGAAGATCTCCTTCCCCCGGCCGGTCGGCCAGGGCTCGCTGCGGGATCGCGACGTCCACGCGGGACAGCACCACGTGCCCCTCGCTCGCCTGGTGGTCACCGGCCGCGGCGGGGAGGTTTCGTGATCCGGGTCGCGGACCTGCCCGCCACGCACCCCGGCCGGAGGCTGCTCACCAAGCGCTCGCCCTTCTTCGCCGCACCGGGCGAGCCGCGCTGCAGTTACTGCGTCTACGTGCCCACGAGCTGGACCCCCGACGCCGAACTGCCGGTTCTGGTGGCCGTGCACGGCACCGGCCGCAGCGTCGGGGAACTGCGCGAAGGGTTCATCCCCTTCGCGGAACGCCACCGCCTGATCGTGGTGATCCCGCTGTTCCCGGTCGGTATCGACGACCCGGACGACGTCGACGGCTACAAGCTCCTCGATGCCCACGGCATCCGGTTCGACCTGGTGTTGCTGGACATCCTGGAGCAGGTGCGGTTCCGGTGGAACGCGCGGATCGGCACCGTGCTGCTGTGCGGGCACTCCGGCGGCGGCCAGTTCGCCCACCGCTTCCTCTACCTCCACCCGGACCGGGTCGCCGCCGTCGCCGTCGGCGCACCCGGCCGCGTGACCCTGCTCGACGACGCGCTCGCGTGGCCGGACGGCGTCGGCGACACCCGGGAGCGGTTCGGGATCACCGTGGATCCCGGCGCCGTCGTCCGGGTGCCGGTGCTGCTCGTCATCGGCGCGGACGACGACGGGCGGGCCGACCTGGCCGCCATGGGCCACCCCGGCCACAGCCGCCCCGAGCAACTCGACCGGCTGGCCCGAAGCCTGGCCGGGCACGGCACGGCGGTCCGGCGGGTCGTGGTCCCCGGGGCCGGTCACAGCGCCCCGGCGACGCGGCCGCCGGTCGTCGACTTCTTCACCGGCTTGCTGCCGGCTGATCCCGGCCGGGAATAATCGCCGAAACAATCGAATTCCCTTGTCGCGCCGACGAACCGTTGACAGGAGGAAAATTCCCGGGACATAGTGCGGTGTCGTCGTTTCCGCGGCATTGCCGTGCCGTGGATTCGAATCGATTCGAATCGACGGAATCCGCCGGCGGAAGGGACACCCGTGGGGATCGGAAAGCGCTTGCGGACACTCGGTCTCTGCGGTGCCCTGGTGGCCGGGCTCCTCGCGAGCACGCCCGCCGCCGGGGCGGCCGCGCGCCCGGCGCACACCGTCACCTACGACAAGTACTCGCTCGAGCTCGACGGCAAGCGGCTGTACGTCTGGTCGGGGGAGTTCCACTACTGGCGCCTGCCCAGCCCGGACCTCTGGCGGGACGTGCTGCAGAAGATGAAGGCCGCCGGGTTCAACGCCGTTTCGATCTATTTCGACTGGGGTTTCCACTCGCCGAAGCAGGGCGTGTACGACTTCACCGGGATCCGGGACGTCGGCAAGCTGCTCGACATCGCGCAGGAGACGGGCATCTACGTCATCGCCCGGCCCGGCCCGTACATCAACGCCGAGACCGATTCCGGCGGGTTTCCCGGCTGGCTCACCCGGCAGGTCGGGCTCGCCCGGACGAGCGCGCCCGACTACGTCGCGGCCGCCCAGGAGTGGTTCACCGCGATCGACGCGATCCTCAAGCGGCGCCAGGTCACCGACGGCGGCGGCCCGATCGTGCTGTACCAGGTCGAAAACGAATACAGCGGCACGGTGCTCGACGCCGGCTACATGCAGGCCCTGGTCGACAAGGCGCGGGCCGACGGCATCACCGTGCCGCTGTTCCACAACGACGTCTGGCCGGGCGGGAAGTGGGCGCCGGGCAAGCCGGGCGCGCCGGACCTCTACGCCTTCGACGGCTACCCGAACCTGTTCGACTGCCGCAACCCGCAGGCGTGGAAGCCCGCGCCCGACTTCCGCTGGACCCGGCCGGTCTCCCCGGGCACACCGATGTTCGTCGCCGAGTTCCAGGGCGGCTCCTTCGACCCGTGGGGCGGTCCCGGCTACGACAAGTGCCGCGAACTGACCGATGCCTCGTTCGAAAACGTCTTCTCCAAGAACAACATCGCCTCCGGCCTGACGCTGCAGAACTTCTACATGACCTACGGCGGGACCAGCTGGGGCTGGCTGCCCGACCCCAACGTCGTCTACACCTCCTACGACTACGGCGCCGCCATCTCCGAAGCGCGCCAGCTCGGCCCGAAGTACGACGAGCAGAAACGCATCGGCTACTTCACCCAGGCCGTCGAGCCGCTCACGAAGACCGACCCCGGCCCGGACATCACGGGCACGAACCCGGCCGTCACGGTGAAGACACAGTCCAATCCGGACACTCGCACGCAGTTCCTGCTGGCGCAGCACAAGGACACCACCTCGACCACGCACGAGCGGACGGCGTTCGGCCTGACCGGGCCCGACGGGACCTACGCGGCCGTTCCGCAGCAGGGCGCGCTGGACGTCGACGGTCGCGAAGCCAAGCTGCTCGTGGCGGGTTACGACCTCGGCGGGCAGCGGCTGGTCTATTCGACGTCGGAGCTCATGACGCACGCCCGCATCGGCGGCCGCGACACCGCGGTGCTCTACGGCGGCGCCGGGCAGGACGGCGAAACGGTGCTCCGCTATCCGAGCGAGCCCAAGGTGACCGTGCTCGAAGGCGTGGTGGACCACGGGTGGGACGCCGCACGGGGTGACCTGCGGCTGGACTACCGCCACGGCGGACTGGCCCGCGTCCGCGTCGAGGGCGGCGGCCGGACCCCGCTGGAGCTGCTGATCGCCGACACCGCGGCCTCGGCCGCCTTCTGGAAGCAGGACACCGCCGCCGGACCCGTGCTGGAGCGCGGTTCGGACCTCGTCCGCACGGCCACCGCGGCGGGGCCGCTGCTCGCGCTGACCGGTGACACCGCCCGGGCCGGCGACCTCGAGGTGTGGGCGCCGCCGTCGATCCGGTGGGTGACGTGGAACGGCCGTCCACTGCCGGTGACCCGGACCGCGGACGGGACACTGCGGGGCCGGCTGGACGGCCCGGCCCCGGTCACGCTGCCCGCGCTGACCGGCTGGCGCACGCGGTACGAGACCCCGGAACGCCGGCCGGACTTCGACGACTCGACGTGGACGGCCGCCGACCACACCACGACGAACAACCCGACGAAGCCGCCCGCCGGGCAGCCGGTGCTCAACGCCGACGACTACGGGTTCCACCACGGCGACGTCTGGTACCGCGGCCACTTCTCCTCCAGCGGTGCGGAGACGGCCGTCACGCTGAACGGGATCACCGGCAACCAGGGCGTCTACTCCGTGTGGCTGAACGGCACCTACCTGGGCAGCAGCGGCAGTGGCACGCACGAGTTCGCCATCCCCGCGGGCACGCTGAAACCGGACAGCGTGCTGTCGGTGCTGCTGGAGAACATGGGCCACAACGAAGACTGGGACGTCAACGACGCGCACAAGCAACCGCGCGGCCTGCTGTCCGCGGCCTTCACCGGCGGAACCCCGGCCGTGCGGTGGAAGATCCAGGGCACCCTCGGCGGTGAAGACCTCGCCGATCCGGTGCGCGGCCCGGTCAACAACGGAGGGCTGTACGGGGAACGCGCGGGCTGGTCGCTGCCCGGGTTCCCCGACCGCGGCTGGCCGCGGACGTCCCTGCCCGCGGCCCGCACCGAGCCGGGCGTCACCTGGTACCGCACGGAGTTCTCGCTGCACCTGCCCGCCGGCCAGGACACCGCGGTGGGGTTGCGCATCGACGACGACCCGGCCCTGGTCTACCGCGCGCAGATCTTCGTCAACGGCTGGAACCTCGGCCGGTACCTCAACAACGTCGGTCCGCAGCACGTGTTCTCGCTGCCCACCGGCATCCTGCGCGCCGACGGCCGCAACACGATCGCGATCGCGTCGTGGGGTGACGGCGCCCGCGGGCTCGGCCAGGTCGGTCTGGTCGATCTCGGCACCCACCGGGGCGGGGTGCCGGTGGCCGACGTCCCCGGCCCGGCCTACCGAGGCCGCTGACCCGCTCCCGAAGGGAACCCGCCGTGTCCGAGCTTTCCCGCCGTGACCTGCTGAAGGCGACGGCCGCCACCTCGATGCTGCTGGGGCTGCCCGCCCTGGCCGGTGGTCCGGTCGCCGGAGCGTCCACGGCAGACGATCCGCTGTCGTTCTTCGTGAACCTGCGGTTCGGGATGTTCCTGCACTTCAACATGGGGACCTTCCACGACGCGGAATGGGTGGACCCCAACCAGGACCCGAAGTCGTTCGCGCCCACCGCGCTGGACTGCGGCCAGTGGGCGGACGCGGCGAAGGCGGCCGGGATGACCTTCGGCGTCCTGACCACCAAGCACCACGACGGCTTCTGCCTGTGGCCGTCGAAGCTGACCGGCTACACGGTGGCGAACAGCTCCCATCGCCGTGACGTCGTCGCCGAGTACGTCACCGCGTTCCGCTCCCGGGGCCTGGTGCCCGCGTTGTACTTCTCCATCTGGGACCGGACGCAGGGCGTCGCGGCGGGCTCGGTCGGCCGGGCGGACCTGGACTTCGTCAAGGGCCAGCTGACCGAGCTGCTGACCCGCTACGGGGACATCCCGGCGCTGGTCATCGACGGCTGGTCGTGGCAGATGGGGCTGCGGGAGGTGCCCTACGGCGAGATCCGCGACCACATCCGGTCGCTGCAGCCGCGGTGCGCGGTGGTCTGCCTGACCGGGATCACCGAGCCGTGGGGCACCGACGTCGTGTTCTACGAGGAGCCGAAGGGCGTGTGGACCGCGCCGGACAACACGTACGCGGCCTGCCAGGGGCAGACGATCGCGGCCAACGGCTGGTTCTGGCACCCGAGCACGCCCACGACGTCCCTGATGACGGCGGACGACATCGTGCACCGGCACCTGGCGCAGCTCGAACCCCGCTGGTCGACCTTCATCCTCAACTGCCCGCCAGGGCCGAGCGGGCTGCTGGACGACAACATCGTCGCCCGCCTGCGCGAGGCAGGCGCCCTGTGGCGGCCGAACCCCGCCCGTCCGCCGCTGCCACCCCAGCCGCCGCGGCTGACGCATCCGGTGGCACCGGTGACCGCGACGGCCACGAGCGGCGACGCGGCGAAGGCCATCGACGGCTACAGCGACTACAACGGCGGCGCGCAGCAGACGCTGTGGCAGCCCACCGCGGCCTTGCCGCAGTCGGTGACGCTGGACCTGGGGACCGTCCGGCCCGGCATCGACATGCTCACCTACCTGCCCCGCCAGGACGAGGTGAACGGCGAGTACGTCACGACCGGCGACGTGACCGGCTTCCGGGTCGAGACGAGCACCGACGGCGTCCGCTTCGCCCCGGCGGCCCGCGGCGGGTGGCCGGCGGACAAGACGATGAAGCACGCGAAGTTCAGCCCTCGCCCGGCGCGGTATGTCCGCTTCACGGCGACGGCCGCGGTGGGCGGCCGGGCGGTGGCGAGCCAGCTCGACTGCGGACGCTCCTGACACGCTTTCCGGGAATGGGCGTACGGCCGATACCCGATCGTTTCCGTTTTTCGCTGTGAGCGATAAGGCGTCATGGGAACCGTCGATTCGGTGATATCCTCGCTGTGACCGAACCTCTCGGTCCTCGTGGATATCCCCGAATTTCTCAACGACTCCCGACCAGTCGAATTTCCGGCACTCCGACGCATCATCAGCCGCTCCACGCGAGTGTGCGCGTGGACCGATGAGAGGGGAATGCTCATGCGCGACATCGTTCTGGCCGAAACCGCCAACATCAACCCCGGCCTCGCCGCCATCGGTTACGGGCTGGGTGCGATCGGCCCGGGAATCGGCGTCGGCCTCATCTTCGCGGCCGTCATCAATGGTACCGCGCGGCAGCCGGAAGCGCGAGGGAAATTGCAGACCATGGGTTACTCGACCTTCGTGCTGACCGAGGTGCTCGCCCTGATCGGCATCGTCGTCTACTTCATCACCTACACCAAGTGAACCCGTCGCCGCACGCGCCCGGCCCGGGCGCGTGCGGCGACGGGATCAGCCGGCCGGGACCGGGGTGAGGGCCGGGATCCGCGTCGGCAGCGTCCGCCAGATCTCGGGGGTGTAGAAGTGCCCGCCGGGGAGTTCGACGTGCCGGTAACCGCCGCGGGCGAGCGATCGCCACTGCTCGGCCGCGTCCGGCACGATCACGTCGTCCTCGGCGCCGGTGAGGACCTCCAGCGGGACCTCGACCGTCGCGCCTTCGGTGTAGCCGAAGGTGTCGCGGACCCGGATGTCGGCCCGCATGAGCTCCAGCGCCATCTCGCTCAGCTCCGGGTCGTCGAGCACGTACCCGGGCAGCAGGCCGTTGGTGCGCATCCACGCCACCAGCTGCTCGTCGGTGTCCCGCTGGGCCGGGAACATGTCCCGCGGGGTGAGCCCGCGGCTCGGCGCGTTCGCCGACGACACGATCAGCGTCTCCGGGAGCGGGCCGCCGCGCCGCTGCAGGCGGTGGGCCACCTCGAACGCCATCCAGCCGCCCATGCTGTGCCCGAACAGCAGGTACGGCCGGGGGGCGGCGGCCGCGGTCACCGCCTCGGTCGCGTCCTCGGCGAGGGTGTCCCAGTCCGGGGCGAAGTCGTCGAGGAACCGGCCGTCGCGGCCCGGGTAGCAGATCGTCACCAGTTCGACGTCGGCCGGCAGCACGTCGGCCCACGGCAGGTACGGGCCGGAGCCGCCGCCGCAGAACCCGAGGCACACCAGAGTCTTCGTGGCGTCCGGGTTGGGGCGGGCCCGCACCACGGTGTTGGGGTTGTCCATCGCCGTGCTCCTCATCAGGTCGTGGCGAGCGCCGAGACGTGCTTGGCGAGGTCGGCCAGCTTCGGGTGCCGGTAGACGTCCTTGGTGGACACCGGGACGCCGAAGTTCTTCTTCAGCCGGGCCACCACGCGCAGGGCCACCAGCGAGTGCCCGCCGAGGGCGAAGAAGTCGTCGTCGGCGCCGACGCCGTCACGGCCGAGCACCTCCGACCAGACGTCCGCGATCAGCTCCTCGACCGGTCCACTGGGGGCCGGGCCGCCGGAGCCGGCGTCCGGCGCAGGCAGCGCCGCGGTGTCCAGCTTGCCGTTCGGCGTGCGCGGGAGCTCGTCGAGCCGGACGAACGCGGCCGGCACCATGTACTCCGGCAGCGTCGCGGCGGCCGCCTCGCGGAGTTCGCCGCCGCCGACGTGGTAGGCGACCAGCTGCTCGTCGCGCAGCACGACCACGGCGGACGTGACACCGGGACAGTCGCGCAGCACCGCTTCGATCTCGCCGAGCTCGATCCGGTAGCCGCGCAGTTTCACCTGGCGGTCGAGCCGCCCGAGGAACTCCAGGGTCCCGTCCGGCGACCAGCGGACCTCGTCGCCGGTGCGGTACAGCCGCGAACCGGGCTCCCCGAAGGGGTCGGGCACGAACCGGCCGGCGGTCAGGCCGGGCCGGCCGAGGTACCCGGCCGTGAGCCGGGGCCCGGACAGGTACAGCTCACCGGACGAACCCGACGGCGCGGGCCGCATGGCGGAGTCGAGGACGTGGGCCCGGATGCCGGCCAGCGGGACGCCGATGTGCGGGGACGGCCCGGTGACCCAGGTCGCCGTCGCGTCCACAGTGGACTCCGTGGGACCGTAGAGGTTGAGCGCCTCGAGCCCGCTTCCGGCCAGTTCGCGCCACATCGGCTCCGTGATCGGCTCGCCGCCGAGGAACAGGCGCAACGAACGGCCGGGCAGGTGCTCGCGCAGCGCGGTCCAGTGCGACGGCGTCAGGTCGAGGTCCGTCACGCCGCATTCGTCCAGCCAGGCGACGAGCCGGGCCGGGTCGGTCCGGTGGGCGTCGTCGAGGAGCACGACGGTGTCCCCGCGGCACACGCGGGCCCACTGCTGCACGGACGCGTCGAACGACACGCTGGCGTTCCAGGCGACCACCCGCGGGCCGGCCGCGTACATGCCCGCCTGCTCCAGCGCGGCGACGAGCGTGGCCACCGCGCCGTGGTGCGCCGGGACGCCCTTCGGGCGGCCGGTCGAGCCGGACGTGTAGATCACGTAGGCCGGGTCGAGGTCCGAGACCGCGGTGTCGGGCACCGGCGGCCCCTCCGCGCCGGGCGCCACGACGACCGCGTCCGCCGGGAGCCAGGGCGCGGCCGTCGCCGACACCAGGACGCGGATCGCCGCGTCGCCGGCCATGAAGGCCAGCCGGTCGGCCGGGTAGGCCGGGTCGAGGGGCACGTAGGCGGCACCGGTCCGCCAGACGGCCAGCAGCGCCACGACGAGGTCGCAGCCCCGGCCGAGGGCGACCCCGACCCGGTCGCCGCGGCCGGCGCCGTGGGCGCGCAGCGCGCCGGCCAGCGCCGCGGTCCGGCGGTCCAGCTCGGCGAACGTCAACGCGGACGCGGTGTCCCGCACGGCGATCCGCTCGGGCGCGCGGCGGACCGCGTCGTGGAAACGGGTGAGCAGGCCGGCCATCAGCGGACCCCGCTCGCGGCCGGGCGCACGGTCGGCGCGCAGTCGGCGACGTCGACGGGCTCGCCCATCGCGACCACGATCTTGCGGTCCCCGCGGAACGGGTCGCGCCCGTGCGTCGCCAGGATGTTGTCGACGAGCAGCAGGTCGCCCGGCTGCCACTGCTTGCGCACCGTCGCGGCGTCGTAGGCCGCGTCCAGCGCCGCCATCTCCTCACGCGTCAGCGGGCTGCCGTCGCCGATGGCGGTGTTGAACGGCAGGTCGTCGCGGCCGAACTCGTCGATCAGCGTCTCGCGCAGCTCTTCGTCCAGCGACCACTCGTTCCAGAAGGCCAGGTGGTTGAACCAGACCTCCTCGCCGGTGACCGGGTGGCTGATGACGCCGGGCCGCAGCTGGCTGGTCCGCAGGTGCCCGTCGGCCTGCCAGCGGCAGGCGATCAGGTTCTCGGCGCAGTAGCGTTCGACGTCTTCCCGGCCGGCCGCGGCGAACGCGGTCCGCCAGTCGGTCGAGATGTGCTCGGAGTAGCTGCGGTTCAGCAGCCAGCCGTGCGCGCGGACCTTCGCCACCAGTTCCGGCGGCAGCGCGCGCAGCACCTTCCGGACGTCCGCCACCGGCGTCGCCCCGCCCTCGGGCGGCGCGATCAGGCAGGAGAACATCAGCAGCCCGGGGAAGGTCAGCGTGTAGCTGTTCTCGTTGTGCATCCGGATCCGCTGCGCGGCCGGGAGGTCGGTCGAGGAGAAGACGCCATTGCCGAAGTCGCTGCGCGGCGTCGCCTTCTCGCGGTACGGCGTGCGCGCCGGCATCAGCGTGTCGCGCACCTGCCCGAAGTCCTCGACGCTCGCGATCGGCAGGCCGCGCAGGTGCACCGCGCCGTGGCGGTGCAACGCCGCCCGCAGCGACGGCGCCGCCGCGGCGAGCCAGGACACGGCCTCGGAGAGGCCGGTCAGCCCGCGCACTTCGGCGCTCGCCGGCTCGCCGGGTTCGACCACCCAGTCGAGCGGCAGGAATTCTTTGACGCCCAGGGAACCCATCGCATGTCCTTTCACCGCACCGCCGCGGGCGTCCACTGTGGAACCACCCGATTCGCTCGTGAGCCGACGCTAAGCGGCGCCACGGCCCCGCGGCGGCAGGTTGTGCGGCAAGTGGGAGGCAGTGCGGCGGCAGTTTCCGCGTCGCCCGCATTGCCGCCGCGGTCCTGCCGCTCCAACTGCCGGTCTCGCCCCGGTTCCGCTCCTAGGTTCGGCATCGTGACTTCGGAACTTCGCCCGGTCGCGGTGGTCAGCAGCACGGCCTCCGACGCACACACCTGGAACCTCGTCTACCTGCAGCTGCTGCTGGAAGAACTCGGCTTCGCGGTGGCGAACCTCGGCGCGTGCGTCCCGGACGACCTGGTGATCGGCGAGTGCCGCCGGCTGGGCCCGGACCTCGTGGTGATCAGCACCGTCAACGGGCACGGACACGCCGACGGCCTGCGGCTGGCCCCGCGGCTGCGGGCACTGCCCGAGCTGGCCGGCGCGGCGCTGGTCATCGGCGGGAAGCTCGGCGTCGACGGTACCCGCGGCGCCGCCGGTGAGCTCCGGCTGCGCGCGGCGGGGTTCGACCGCGTCTTCGGCGACGGCGACGTCGGGGCCTTCCGCCGGTACCTCGCCGCCGTCGCCGTGGGGGTGGCGTCGTGACCGTGCCGTTCGGGGCGTTCGTCGTCCGGGAGCACGCGGCGGGCCGCCTGGTCGTCCAGCCGCGGATGGGGTTCGCGACGCCGGCGGCCATGCGGGCCGGCCTGCTGGGCACCCGCGCGGCCGCGGCCACCACGGTCGGCACCTTGACCCTCGACAGCTACACCCGCGTCGGCGATCTCGCCGCGGCGGCCCGCGCGCTGGCCGAAGGCGTGCCGCTCAACGGGTTCCCGCTCGTCACGCACGGCCCGGAAGTGACCCGCGCGATGCTCGACGGCGTGCTCGGCGCCGGCTTCCCGGTGCAGGTGCGGCACGGCTCGGCCCGGCCGCAGGACATCGTCCGGACGCTGGTCGCGGCCGGTCTCGACGCGACCGAGGGCGGGCCGGTGTCGTACTGCCTGCCCTACAGCCGGACTCCGCTGGCCACCGCCGTGCGGCACTGGGTGGAAGCCTGCGACCTGCTGGCGGCAGCCGGCGGCGTCCCGCACCTGGAGACCTTCGGCGGCTGCATGCTGGGCCAGCTGTGCCCGCCGAGCATGCTGGTCGCGATCAGCGTGCTGGAGGCGATGTTCTTCGCCCGCCACGGCATCCGCAGCGTCTCGCTGAGCTACGCGCAGCAGGCCGACCCGGCGCAGGACGAGGAGGCGGTGCGGGCGCTGCGCCGGCTGGCCGCGCGGCACCTGCCCGGCGTCGAGTGGCACGTGGTGCTCTACGCCTACATGGGCGTGTACCCGCGGACGCCGGACGGCGCCGCCCGGCTGCTGGCCTCCGCCGCGCGGCTCGCGGTGCGCTCCGGCGCGGCCCGGCTGATCGTGAAGACCGCCGCCGAGGCCCACCGGATCCCGACCGTCGAGGAGAACGTCGACGCGCTCGAACTCGCCGCGCGCGTCGCCGCCGAGACCCCGCGGGCGGAAGCCGAAGCCGCGGACACCGGTCTCCTCGAAGAAGCGTCCACGCTGGTCGAGGCCGTCCTGGACCTCGGCGACGACCTCGCCGCGACGGTGCCGGCCGCGTTCGCCCGCGGTCTGCTCGACATCCCCTACTGCCTGCACCCGGACAACGCCGGCCGGGCCCGCGGCTACCTCGACGCCGCCGGCCGCCTGCAGTGGGCGGACACCGGCGGCCTGCCGATCCGGCCGCCGTCCCGCGGCGCGCGGCCGTCCCGGACCGGCTCGGCGGAGCTGTTGTCCGCGCTGTGCCACGTGGAGCGGAAGTTCGACGCGCCCCCGCCCGCCCGGGCCGGGGCCGGACCCGGAGGAGCGCAATGAACGACACCTACGACGGACAGCTGCCCCCGCCGCTGCCCGTGCACCTCGCCTCACCCGTCACCCAGAGCGCGCTTCGCGTGCAGCACCAGGTGCTGGTCGCGGTCCGCGAGTTCCTCGGCGGCGAGGGGTTCACCGAGCTGCTGCCGCCGGTGATCGGCCCGGTGACCGACCCCGGCGTCCGCGGGTCGAAGCAGCTGGACGTCGACTACTACGGCCACCGCTACAAGCTGATGACCAGCGGGATCCTCTACAAGCAGGCGTCGCTGCTCGGCTTCGGGAAGATCTTCTACATCGCGCCGAACGTCCGCGCGGAGCCGGTGGAGACCTGCTCGACGCGGCGGCACCTCGCGGAGTTCCACCAGATCGACGTCGAGCTGGCGGGTGCGAGCCGGGCGCAGGCCCAGGACGTCGCCGAACGGCTGCTGACGCACATCGTGAAGCACGTGCTCGCGACGGTCCCCGGCGAGCTGACCGGGCTGGGCCGGGACCTCACGGCACTGGCCGGCGTGCTGTCCGGGGCGTTCGGCCGCACGACGCACGCCGCCGCCGTCGCCCGGCTGCACGAGCTGGGCCACCCGCAGAGCCCGGACGCGGAGATCGACTGGGCCGGCGAGGAGCTGCTGTCCCGGAAGGCCGAGCGGCCGTTCTTCGTCGACGACTACCCGAAGGGCTCGCGCGGCTTCTACGACCGCGAAAGCACCACCGAGCCCGGGATCCTGCGCAACTTCGACCTCCTCGCGCCGGGCGGGTTCGGCGAACTGGCCAGCGGCAGCGAACGCGAGTCCGACTACGCCCGGATCGTCACGCGGATGCGCGAGACGGGCGAGAACCCGGCCAAGTACGGCTGGTACCTCGACATGGTCCGCGAAGGCATCCCCGCCAGCGCGGGTTTCGGGCTGGGGCTGGAGCGGCTCGTCCGGTTCCTCACCGGCCTCGACGCGGTGTGGCGGGTCAACGCCTACCCGAAGGTCCCCGGGCTGGTGGCGCCGTGAGGGCCGCCGGGTTTCCCGAGGCCGCGGTCCGGGACCGCGCCGCGCGGGGCGCGGCCGCGGTGTTCCCGGCCGAGTCCGCCTACGGCCACGAGGTGTTCGGTGCGGTGGCGTCGGACGGCGACGAGCTCGACCGGGCCCGCCTGGTGCCGCCGGTGTTCGTGCCGCTGCGGCTGGAAAAGCTGATCGAGCTGGGCCGCGAGCCGCTGTTCACCGACGTCGACCTGGCCACCGCGGTCGGCGGGTTCGCCTCGCCGCTGCCGGTGTTCCTCTCGGCGTTCGGCTCGACGCGGCTCGGCGGCGGCGACCTCGCGATGGCGGCGTCCCGGCAGGCCGGGCGGCTCGGCATCCCGATGGTGCTCGGCGAGAACGTCGTGCCGGTCAACGGGTACCAGAACGCCCTGCTCACCCGGGTCCGGGCCTACGCCGAAGAGGTGCCCGGCGGGCTCGGCGGAGTCGTGGTGCAGCAGAGCACCGAGGACGCCGACGCCGAGGTCTGGAACCTCGTGTACAGCGACCCGTCGGCGTCGGCGTTGCTCGACGGGGGACGGCTCGGGTTCGAACTGAAGGTGGGCCAGGGCGCCAAGCCGGGGCTCGGCGGGATGACGCTGCTGGACGCGGCCGCGGCGGCCCGCGTCGACGGGCAGTACGCGCTGACTTCCGTCGGCTCCGGGGACCGGAAGCTGCGCTCGGGCAGTCCCGGCACGTTCACCGGCGAGATCCTGCGCCAGCAGATCCGCTTGATGCGCAACAACTTCCCGCGCGCCCGGGTCTGGGTGAAGCTGCCGCCGGGCCGCGACGTCGCCGAGGCGGCCCGGGTGGCATGGGCGGCGGGCGCGGACGCGGTGACCGTCGACGGCGCGGAAGGCGGGACGGGCTGGGCGCCCACCGCGTTCCTCGGCCACGTCGGGCTGCCGCTGGCCGAGTGCCTGCGGCGGATCGGGCCCCCGGAGGGCTGCCTGCTCGCCGGCGGCCGCATGTGGGAAGGAACGCGGGTGGTGAAGGCGCTGGCGCTGGGCGTCCGCGCGGCGGCGCTCGGCCGGGCGGCCCTGGTGGCGGTGGACGAAGACCGTTCGCACGGGCTGGAGCGGCTGGTCGAGGCGCTGGCGCTGGAGGCCCGGCTGCTGATCAGCGCGCTGGGCAAGTACCGCCCGGACGCGCTGGCGGCCGACGACGTCTGGGCTGCCGGGCCACTGCCGCACAATCTGCCGCTCCAGCTGCCGGTCGAGCCGGTTCCGACCGCCTAGTTTTGCTTGTGTGACACCGGATCCCCGGTGGTCCCTTTATCCATCCTTTGTGGTCAGTTCGGGGTGAGCCCAGCATGTCGGTGCAGGACGAGAAACCGGCCGTGACGATCGATTCCTTCGACCTCGGCGAGCTGACCGGCCCGCCGGTCCCGGTGCCGGTGCGCGTCGCGCGAACGGCGGCCCGCCGGCCGGACCGCCCGGCGCTTCGCTGTGGCGATCGCGTGCTCACCTACGGCGGGCTGGCGGAGCGGGTCGCGGAGGTGGCTGCCCGGCTGGCCGCGGCGGGCGCGGTGCCGGGTGACGTGGTCGCGGTGCGCGGCGAGGACCGGTTCGAGCAGGTCACCGGCCTGCTCGCGGTCTGGCGCGCCGGGGGAGTGCACCTGGCGTTGGACCCGGCGGCGCCCGCCGGGCGCAACGAGCGGCTGATCGAGCGGGCCGGGGTGAAGCTGCTGCTGGCCAACGGCGAGGTGAAGGTTCCGCCGCCGGACAGCAGCGAGCGGCGGCCGCCTCGGGTCGCTCCGGGCGGCGGTGCCGGGCCGGCGGCGGTGCCGGGTGGCGGTGGCCCGCGGTCGGCCGGGGTGCGCTGGAGTGCTGTGGGCGGTGGCGTCGGGCCGGAGGCGGCCGGGCCGGCGGCGGTGTCGGGTGGCGGCAACCTACGGTCGGCCGGGGTGCGCTGGAGTGCTGTGGGCGGCGGCGTCGGGCCGGAGGCGGCGGTGCCGGGTGACGGTGAGCTGCGGCAGTCCGGAGTTCGCTGGAATGCTGCGGGCGATGGCGTCGAGCCGGAGGCGGCAACTGCGGCCGGGCCGGCGGCAGTGCCGGGTCGCCGCGACCTGCCCATCGCCGATGAGCAGCTCGCCTACCTCGTCCACACCTCGGGCACCACGGGCGAACCCAAGGCGGTCGCCGTGGCGCACGGCCCGCTGGCCGCGCACGTCGAGGCGATCTCCGCCCGGTTCGGCCTCCGCGCCGACGACGTCGTCCTCCACTTCGCCCGGTCCACAGTGGACGTGGCGGTCGAACAGATCACCACCGCCCTGACCGCGGGAGCCTGCCTCGTCGTCCCGGAAGCCAAGCTCCTCTCCGCCGAGGAGTTCTGGCAGCTCCTCGAAACCGAACGGGTCACCGTCGCGAACGTCGCCGCCGGGTACTTCCACGACCTCGTCGCCTCGATCAGTGCCGGTCGGGTGGTGCCGCCGTCGTTGCGGACGATGATCTCCGGCAGTGACCGGCTCTCCCCGGCCGCGGCCGCCACCTGGCTCGAAAAGACCGGCGTCCGGCTGCTCAACGCCTACGGCCCGACCGAAACCGTGATCACCTCCACCGTGCAGGAGGTCCGGCCCGGCCGCGGGGTCACCGTCGGCACCCCCGTCGGCGACCGCGTCGCGCACCTGCTCGACGACCACCTGCGGCCCGTCGCCGAAGGCGAGCTGTACCTGGGCGGATCCGCCCTCGCGGCCGGGTACCTCGGCGACGGCGGCCGCACCGCCGAGCGGTTCGTGCCGGACCCGTTCACGGGTGGCCGTATGTACCGCACCGGCGACCGCGCCCGCCGCACCGCGGACGGCGAACTCGAGTTCCTCGGCCGCGCCGACGACCAGGTGAAGATCCGCGGCTTCCGCGTCGAACCCGGCGAGGTCGAGAACGCCCTGTCCGCGCACCCGGCCGTCGCCGCCTGTGCGGTCGTGCCCCACGAGGCCGCCAAAGGCACCCAGCTCGCCGCGTACGTCGTCGCCAAGGCCGAAGCACCCGGCTACCCGGAAATCCGGGACTTCCTGGCGAAGTCCCTGCCGGAGCACCTGATCCCGGCCAGCGTGACGCCGCTGGAGCAGCTGCCGCTCACCGCCGCCGGCAAGGTCGACCGCGCCGCCCTGCCCGAACCGGCCCGCGCCGAGACCGGCTACCGGGCCCCGCGCACCCCGGCCGAGCAGCTGCTCGCCGCCATCTGGGCGGACGTCCTCGGCGTCCCGCGCGTCGGCCTCGACGACAACTTCTTCCACCTCGGCGGTGACTCGCTCACCGCCGTCCGGGTGGCCGGCCGGGTGCTCGAGGTGTTCGGCCCGGTTTCGCCGTACCGCATCTTCGACGCGCCGACCCTGGAGAGCTTCGCCGCCGCGATGAACGACGACGCCGGCGACGCGCGTCCCGGCCCGGTTCGCACCCCGGCCACCGAAGCCCCGCTTTCGCGGTTCCAGCGTGGGTTGTGGCTGCTCGACGCCTGGCAGCCGGGCACCTCCACCTACAACGTGCCCTGGGTCTTCGACTTCACCGGCTCGCTGGACGACGAGTTGCTGAGAACCGCGCTGCAGCAGGTCGCCGACCGCCACGAAGCGCTGCGCACGACGTTCGAGGTCGGCGGAGCCCTGCCGCGCCAGGTGATCCACCCGCGGCTCGAGGTGCCGTTCCGGATCACCGAGGCCGCCGACCCGGCCGGGCTGATCGCCGCCGACGCCCGGACGCCGTTCGACCTCGAAACCGGGCCGCTGCTGCGGGCCCGCCTGATCCGGACGTCGGCCACGACCGCGAGCCTGGTGCTCGTCTTCCACCACATCGTCTGGGACGAAGGCTCCCTCGCCGTGCTCGACCGCGAACTGCGCGAGTGCTACACCGCGCTGCTGGAAGGTCGCGAACCGCGGCTGCCGGACCTGGCCGTCCAGTACGCCGACTACGCGAAGTGGTTGCAGGACAACGGGATCGCCGAGACACAGCTCGCCTACTGGGCCGAGCACCTGCGTGGCCTGCCGGACCGCCCGGCCCTCGCGCCCGACCACCCGCGGCCCGCCGAACCGGCGCAGATCTGCGGCTACCACCGCTTCGCGTTCGACGCCGAACTCGCCGCCGCGGTCCGGGAGTTCGCGCGGGACGCCGACGCCACGCCGTTCATGGTCCTGCTGGCCGGCCTGGTCCTGGCCGTGCACCGGACCGGCGGCGCGGACGACCTCGTGTTCGGCACCCCGGTCAGCGTCCGCGAACGCCCCGAGCTCGACGCGCTCATCGGCTACTTCATCACGCTCGTCCCGCTGCGGTTCCGCATCGAGCCCGGGGCGACCCTGCGGGACGTGCTCGAACACGTCCGCGGCGTCGCCCTCGACGGCTACCGCCACCAGGACGTGCCCCTCGAAGAGATCACCAGCCGGGTGCTGGGGGAGCGCTCGGGCGAGCGGAACCCGCTGTTCCAGCTGGTCTTCGAGATGCACACGGCCGACCCGAGCCCGCTGCCGTTCGGCGAGGCCCGGCTGTCGAGGCGGCTGCACGTCAACGAGCTGTCCCGGTTCGACCTCTCGTGGTCGGTGGAGGACGACGGCACCGGCTTCACCGGCCGGATCGAGTACGACACCGACCTGTTCGACGCCGCGACCCTCACCGCGCTGGGCGAAGCCTGGCGGACGGCGGTGACCGACCTGGTCACCGACCCGGACGTCGTCCTCGCGGAGCCGGTCCCCGCGGGCCCGGACCTGCCGGTGCACGAGCTGTTCGAGCAGCAGGTCCGCCGCGGCCCGGACGCCGTCGCCCTGGTCTCCGGCGACGACGAACTGAGCTACGCGGAGCTGAACGCGCGGGCCAACCGCGTCGCCCGGCGCCTGCGCGCCCACGGCGTGACCCCGGGTGCGGTGGTCGCCGTGGCGATCGAGCGCGACACCGACCTCGTGGTGGCGTTGCTCGCCGCGCTCAAGGCCGGCGCCGGCTACACGCTGCTGGACCCGGAGCTGCCCGAAGCCCGGCGCGCGGACGCGATCGCCGCGGTCCAGGCCCGCCTGGTCGTCGACCGCGAGTTCGTCGCAGCCGCCGACGGGCCCGACGACGACCTCGGCATTCCCGTCAGCGCCGACGCGGTCGCGTGCGTGATGTTCACGTCCGGGTCCACCGGCCGGCCGAAGGGCGTCGCCGCGTCGCACCGCGCGCTGGCCGCGACCTACCTCGGCCAGGACTACGCGCTGTTCGCGCCCGGCGAGGTGTGGCTGCAGTGCTCGCCGGTGTCGTGGGACGCCTTCGGCCTGGAGGTCTACGGCCCGCTCCTGTTCGGCGGCACCTGCGTGCTGCACCCCGGCCAGCGGCCGGACCCGGAGACGATGACCGGGCTCGTCGCCCGGCACGGCGTCACGCAGCTGCAGCTGTCGGCCACCCTGTTCAACTTCCTCGTCGACGAGTTCCCCGCGATCTTCGCCGGCCTGCGCGTGGTGTTCACCGGCGGCGAGCGCGCCTCGGTGCCGCACGTGGCGCGGCTGCGCGAGCGGTACCCGCACGTGCGGATCGTCAACGGCTACGGGCCGGTCGAGAGCATGGGCTTCACCACCTGCCACGTCGTCGGCGACGCCGACGTCACCGCCGACGCGATCCCGATCGGCGTCCCGGTCGCGCACAAGGACGTCCGCGTGCTCGACGACGGCTTCCGGCCCTCGGCCGAAGGCGAGTTGTACGCGACCGGCGACGGGCTGGCCATCGGGTACGTCGGGCAGCCGGGCCTGACCGCGGACCGGTTCCTGCCCGACCCGCTCGGCCCACCCGGCTCGCGGATGTACCGCACGGGCGACGTCGGCGGCCGGACGCCCGGCGGCACGCTGACCATCACCGGGCGCGCCGACGACCAGGTGAAGATCCGCGGCTTCCGGGTCGAGCCCGGCGAGGTCGCCGCCGCCTTGGCGCGGCACCCGGGCGTCAAGGACTGCGCCGTCGTGGCGCACGCCGGCGGGCTCGCGGCCTACCTGGTCGCCCGCGACACCCCGCCCGGCTACCAGGACGCCTGCGACCACCTCGCGACACTGCTGCCGGACTACATGATCCCGGCGAGCGTCACCGTGCTCGCCGCGCTTCCCCTGACCCACAACGGAAAGCTCGATCGCGCCGCGTTGCCCTCGCCCGAGAGCGCCGTGGCGGCGGTGCCGGCCGAGCCGGCCGTCACCGAGGCCGAACGGCTGGTCGCGGCGGTCTGGGCCGAGGTGCTCGGGGTCGACGCGGTCGGCATGGACGACAGCTTCTTCCGGCTCGGCGGCAACTCCCTGGCCGCCGTCCGCGTCGCCCTGCGCCTGTCCACCGAGACCGGCACCCGGGTCGCGCCGCGGCTGGTGTTCGCCGCCAGGACCGTCCGGGCACTGGCACGACGACTGGAGGTGCGGGCATGACCGGCCGGACCACCGCGGTTTCCGGGCTCCAGCGCGGCCTGTGGTTCCTCGACAGCTGGAACCCGGGCTCCGCCGCCTACACCGTGCCCTGGGTGTTCACCTTCGACGCGCCCGTGGACGCGGGCGTCCTCGAGCGGAGCATCGCCGGGATCGTCCGGCGGCACGAAGTCCTGCGCACCACGTTCTCCTTCGGCCCGGACGGTCCACGGCAGACGGTCCACGACGACGTCCGGATCCCGCTGCACCGGGGCGAGCCCGAGCTGACCGCCGGGTTCGACCTCACCACCGGGCCACTGCTGCGCGCGACGCTGGTGGACGCGACGACGCTGGTCCTCGTCGTGCACCACATCGTGTGGGACGGCTGGTCGGCCGGGGTGTTCGAGCGGGAGCTGGCGGAGTGCTACACCGCCGCCGTCGAGGGCCGCGAGCCCGTGCTGCCCGAGCTGGCCACCCAGTACGCCGACTACGCCGCCGAACCCGTGGCTCACGACGACCAACTGGCTTACTGGCGCGAGCAGCTCCAGGGCGCGCCCGAACGCCTGGCGGTGCCCGCCGACCGGGAAGTCCCCGCGCAGCAGGACTTCGCCGGGGACACCCGGGAGTTCACGCTCCCGGCCGGACTGGCCGCGCGGATCGGCGAGCTGGCCGCCGAGGAGGACGCGACACCGTTCGTCGTCCAGCTGGCCGCGTTCGCCGCGCTGCTGAACCGCTACACCGGCGCGGCCGACCTGGTCGTCGGCACCCCGGTGACCACCCGCGACCGGCCGGAGCTGGCCGACCTGATCGGCTACTTCGTCAACATCCTGCCGCTGCGGCTGAAGATCGACCGCGCCGCGAGCTTCCGCGACCTCGTGGCGCACGTGCGCGACACCGCGTTCGACGCCTATGCCTGCCTGGACGTGCCGTTCGACGTCGTGGTCGACGCGCTGGGGCTCGAACGCTCGCCCCGGTACGCGCCGCTGGTGCAGGTCGTCTTCGGGGCGCACGCCGAAGACCCCGCGCCGCTGCGGTTCGGGCCGCTCACCGCGACCCGGCGGGTGCACCACAACGGCACCAGCAAGTTCGACCTCACCTGGTCCACCTTCGACGACGGCGAGCTGCGCGGCGAGGTCGAGTACCGCACGAGCCTGTTCGACGCGGCCACGGTGGACCGGATGACCGGGCACTGGCGCGCCCTGCTGGCCGCCGTGTTGTCCGAACCGGACAGTCCACTGTGGAAGACCGACCTGGAGCCGGCGTGGCCGGCGGCCGTCACCACCACCCGGCCGCGGTGCCTGCACGAGTCCTTCGAGGACGCCGTGGACCGGTTCCCGGCCCGGCCCGCGGTGACCTTCGGCGGCGCGAGCGTCACCTACGCCGAGCTGGACCGGCGGGCCAACCGGCTCGCGCACGCCTTGATCTCCGAGGGGGTCCGGCCCGGCGACCGGGTCGGCCTGCTGCTGGACCGCACCGACGCGATCGTCGTGGCCATCCTGGCGGTGCTGAAGACCGGCGCCGCGTACGTGCCGGTCGACCCGGCCGCCCCGGACGACCGCGCCGCGTTCGTCTTCGGCGACACCGGCGTGCGGCTGGTCGTCACCGACCAGGGCACCGACGGGCCGTGGCCGGTGTTCGACGTGGCCCGGGACGTTTCCGCGTACTCCGCGGACCGGCCGCGGGTGCCGGTCCGGCCCGGCGACCTGGCCTACCTGATCTTCACCTCCGGCTCGACGGGCCGGCCCAAGAGCGTCGGCGTGGCCCACGAGCACGCCGGGCGGCTGATGGAGTCCGGGCACGCGCACTTCGGGTTCGCCGAGACCGACGTCTGGACGCTGTTCCACTCGTATGCCTTCGACTGGACGGTCTGGGAGCTGTGGGGCCCGCTGCACCACGGCGGCCGCCTGGTCGTCGTGCCCTACCTCGTCAGCCGGTCGCCGGAGGCGTTCGCCGCCCTGCTCGCGGACGGAGGCGTGACCATGCTCTGCCAGACGCCGTCCGCCCTGCGTCAGCTCGAAGCCGAGCTGCGGGCGACTCGCCGTCCGTTGCCGGCGTTGCGGCAGGTCATGCTCGGCGGCGAAGCGCTGGACCCGGCGGTGGTCCGCCGCTGGTTCGCGCTGGAGTCGGCGGCGCCGCTGTGCAACCTGTACGGCATCACCGAGACCACCGTGCACGTCACCACCCACGACGTGCCCGGGCCGGAGGGGTTCGAGCGCAGCCTGATCGGCACGCCGCTGCCGCACCTGAGCGCCCACGTGCTCGACGAGTGGCTGCGGCCGTGCCCGGCCGGCGTGCCGGGGGAGCTGTACATCGGCGGCGGCGCGCTCGCCCACGGCTATTGGGGCCGGGCGGGCCTCACCGCGCAGCGCTTCCTGCCCGACCCGTTCTCGCCCGTGCCGGGCGCCCGGCTCTACCGCACCGGCGACGTCGCGCGCCGGCTCGCGGGCGGCGGTCTGGAGTACGTCGGCCGGTGCGACAGCCAGGTCAAGATCCGCGGCTTCCGCATCGAGCTGGGCGAAATCGAGCACGCGCTGGGCACCCACCCCGCGGTCGGCGCCTGCGCGGTCACCGTGCACGGCGACCGGCTCGCCGCCTACGTCACCGGCGACCCCGACCACGCCGACCTGCGGGCGCACCTGGCGAAGTCGTTGCCGGAGCACATGATCCCGGCGACGGTGACGATGCTGGACCGGCTGCCCGTGACGGTCAACGGGAAGCTGGACCGGGCGGCGCTGCCCGCGCCCGCCGCGCCACGCCCGTCTGCCGGGTACACCGCGCCGAGCACGCCGGGGGAGCGGCTGCTCGCCGAGCTGTGGTCGGACGTGCTGGGTGTTCCGGGTGCCGGGGCGCACGACAACTTCTTCCACCTCGGCGGCGACTCCATCCGCGCGGTGCACCTGGTGGGCAAGCTGCGGGACCGCGGCTGGACGTTCACCCTGCCGGACCTCTTCGGCGCGCCGACGCCGGCGGCCCTCGCGCCGCTGCTGAAGCCGTGCGCCGGGGAAACGGCGGCGGCGCGGCCGTTCGCCGGACTGTCCGAAAAGGACCTGGCGAAGCTGCCCGGCGACGTCGTCGACGCCTACCCGATGGCCGCGATGCAGCTGGGGATGATCTACCACATGGAGCTGTCCGGCGACGCCGGCGGCTACCACAACGTCAACAGCTACCGGGTCGCCGGCCGCCTCGACGAACGGGCCCTGCGCGCGGCGGTCGCCGGGGCGATCACCCGGCACCCGGTGCTGCGGACGACGTTCGACGTGATCGGCTACCGGGAGCCGATGCAGCTCGTGCACGCCGAAGCTCCGGCGCCGGTGGAGACGGCCGACCTGCGCGGCCTTTCCGAAGCGGCGCAACGGGACGCGGTGACCGAGGTGTTCGACGGCCTGTGCGCGACGCGCTTCGACCTGCGCACGCCGCCGTTGTTCCGGGTCGTGGCCCAGCGGCTGGCCGACGACGTGTTCCAGCTGACCATCGCCGAGCATCACTCCATTTTGGACGGATGGAGCTTCACGTCCCTGCTCACCGAGATCCTGGAACGGCACGCTTCCCCGGACACGCCGCTCGCGCCGCCACCGGCGTCGACGTTCCGCGACTTCGTCGCCGCCGAACAGACCGCGGCGGCGTCGGCGGAGAGCGAACGGTTCTGGCGGGACCGCCTCGCGGGCGCGAACGGCGCCCTCTGGTCGTCCGAGACGGACTCGGCGGCCGCGACGGCGGAGATCCCGCGCACGGTCGAGCGCGTGCTGCCGGACGCCCCGGCCCAGCTGGCGGCGATCGCGGCCGCGGCCGGCGTCCCGGTCAAGGCCGCCGGGCTCGCCGCGCACGTGCGGGCGCTGGGCCGGATCACCGGCCGCGACCGCGTCACCACCGGGCTTTCGGTGAACGGACGGCTGGAGGAGCGCAGCGGCACCGAGGCCTACGGGCTGTTCCTCAACACGGTTCCGCTGGTCGTGGACCGCGCTGGTCCGGATCTCGTGCGTGAGCTGCACGAGATGGAGGTCGCGCTGCTGCCGCACCGCCGGGTCCCGTTCGCGCGGCTGGCCCGGCTGATGGAAAGCCCGCGGCTCGAAGCGTGCTTCGCGTTCCTGCGGTTCCACGCCCTCGGCCGGCTCGCGGGCTCGGCCACGAGCATCGTCGACGACCGGATCGGCTGCGAGCCGGACATGCGCTACGAGCCGACCAACTTCGCGCTCGGCGTCGCGCTGGTGCAGGACCCGGCTTCGGGCCGGATCCTGCTGGCCGTGGACCACCTGCGGTCCCTGGTCCCGGACGAGGTCGCCGACGCCTACGTCACCGCCTACACCGAAGAACTCGCCGCGCTCGTCGCGGACAGCCGTCAGCTCATCTGAGGAAAGGAATCCACTGTGGACGCGTTCAAGGACTTCACGGTCGTCGTCAACGACGAGGAGCAGTACTCGATCTGGCCGGCCGAGCTGGCCGTGCCCGCGGGCTGGCAGCCGGCGGGGAAGAGCGGGACCCGCGAGGAGTGCGTGGCCTGGGTCGACGAGACCTGGACCGACATCCGCCCGAAGAGCCTGCGCGTCGCGCTCGGGGTCTGAGGTGACCGGGATGCTGGAGACGATCGCCGCGGTCTGGGCCGAGGAGCTCGGCGTGGCGGGGGTGCGGCCGCAGGACGGGTTCTTCGAGCTGGGCGGGCACTCGCTGACCGCGTTGCGCGTGGTGTACCGGGTGCGGGACGAGTTTTCGGTGGACCTGTCGCTGCGTGACCTGATGGCGTCCCGCACGCTGGCGGACTTCGTCGCGACGGTCCACGCGGCCCGCGAGGCACCCGCGCGGCCGGTGGTCGCCTTGGTGGGCCGCCGGGGGACGCGGTGACGCTCGCGGCGGGGCCGCGGCCGGGGGTGGCACCTGTCGTGGGTTCGCTCGCGGTGGGTGCTCGGCCGGGGGTGGCAGCGGGCGTGGGTTCGCCTGCGGCGGGTGCTCGACCGGCGCTCGCAGCGGGCGCGGGTTCGCGCGCGGCGGCTCCTCACCCGGTGGTGGCAGCCGGCGTGGGTTCGTCTGCGGCGGGTGCTCGGCCGGGCACGGCACCTGCCGTAGGTGCGCGGGCGGCGGCTCCTCGCCCGGCGGTGGCGGGCGACTGGTGCTACCGGCCGCACCCACTGCCGACGAGGACACCGCAGGTGGTCTGCTTCCCGCACGCGGGCGGCGACGTCACGGCGTTCGCCGGCCTGGCCGCGGCGCTGGCCCCGGAGCTGGAGGTCTGGGCGATCCGCCTGCCCGGCCGCGGCGGCCGGTTCGGCGACCCGATGCCGGACTCCTTCGCGGCGCTGGTGTCGGCGGTCCTCGCCGGGCTTTCCCCGCACCTGCGTCCGGGGTCGCTGTTCTACGGCCAGAGCTTCGGCGCGTTGCTGGCCTACGAAGTCGCCCGGGCCCTGCCTTCCGAGCTACGGCCCCGGATCGTGGTCCCGGCGTGCGCGCCACCACCGCCCGCGTGGCCGGGCCCGACCCCGCCGACCTCGGCGGGTGCGGCGGAGCTGTTAGAGCGGTGCGGCCTGGCCACGGCCCTGCCTGATGACACGGCGATCCGCGAACTGGCGGTGGCGGCGATCCGGACGGACCTGACGGTCTGCCGGACCTACCGCCACCGGCCGGACCCGGTGCCCGGCTTCGCGATCCACGCCGTGGCCGGCGCGCAGGACCGGGGTCTGCCGCCGGCCGTGGTCGCGGGCTGGGCGAGCGCCACGACCGGCCGCTTCACCACCTCGACCGAAGACGGCGGCCACCTGCTCGCCACCCCCTTGACCAGCGGCCCGGCGACCCTGCTGCGCACCTTGCACGCCGTGGCGGCCCAAACGCCCCAATGTGGCGTTGGGTGCGTCTGACGCACCGAACGCCACATTGGGTGCGCTCAACGCACCGAACGCCACATTGGGTGCGCTCAACGCACCGAACGCCACATTGGGGCGCATTGCCACCCACCCCTGCCGAGGAGGCATCCGTGACCACCGCCACCGTCGACCTGACCGATCCCGGGCTGTGGGCCCGGCCCGATGCCGGCGGCATCGTCGCCGAACTGCGGGCGCAGGCTCCCGTGCATCGCACCGAAACCGCGCTCGACGGGCCCGTCTGGTCCGTGCTCGGCTACGAACTCGGCTCCCGCGTCCTCACCGACGCCGCCGGCTTCAGCTCCACCGGGGGCTCGCTGCTCGGGACCGGCGGTACCCCGGCGGGTTCCGGCAAGATGATGGCGCTGTCCGACGGGCCGCGGCACCGCGAGCTGCGGGCCCCCGTCCTGCCGTACTTCTCGCCCAAGGGCGTGCGCGGCGCCGCCCAGAGCATCACCGAGCTGGCGGCAAAAGTCGTGAAAGACGCCGTCGAGCGCGGCGAAGTCGACCTCGTCGACGTCCTCGCCACCGTGCCGCTCGTCGTCATGTGCGATCTGCTCGGCATCCCCGGGGACGACCGCGACCTGGTCGTCTCCGTCTGCGACGAAGCCTTCCTCGCCCAGACGCCGGACGCGCGCCGCGCCGGGCACCAGAAGCTCCTGCCTTACCTGCTCGACAAGGTCGTCCGGCGGCGCAAGCGGCCCGAAGGCGACCTGATCAGCACCCTGGCCACGCACCGCATCGGCGGCCGGCTGCTGCCGATCGAAGACGTCGTGCTCAACCTCGACAACATCGTCGTCGGCGGGGTGCAGACCGTCCGGCACACCGCCGCCATGAGCGTCTGGGCGCTGATGAACCACCGGGACCAGTGGGACGAGCTGGCCGCGGGTGCCGACCTCGACCTGGCCACCGACGAACTGCTGCGGTTCACCTCCGTCGGCCTGCACGTGCTGCGCACCGCCACGAAACGGACCGAACTCGGCGGGCACGTCATCGAGCCCGGCGACAAGGTCGCCGTCTGGACCTGGTCGGCCGACCACGATCCCACCGTGTTCGACCGGCCCGACGACCTCGTGCTCGACCGGTCCCCGAACCGGCACCTCGCCCTCGGCGTCGGCGCGCACTACTGCGTCGGGGCCCCGCTGGCCAAGGCCGAGCTCAAGGCGATCTACACCGCCCTGCTCGACCAGGTCGCCGAGCTCGAGCTCACCGGGGACCCGGTGCACAACCGCTCGATCATCAACTTCGGCTTCGACCACCTCCCGGTGCGCCTGCGGGCCCGCTGAGCGCGACGGAACGGACACCAGCCATGACGACGACACAAGCACCGGCGCCGCCCGCGATCTGGGGCCGGGTCGGCCTGCTGCTCACCGGCCAGGGCGTCTCCCTGATCGGCGACCAGGTGTTCTTCATCGCCGCCGTCTGGGCCGCGGCCCAGCTCGGCGGCACGGCCGCGGTCACCTGGGTGACCCTGGCCGAATCGGTGCCGCGGGCGCTGGCGATGATCTTCGGCGGCGTGATCTGCGACGCCTTCGGCCCCCGCGCGGTCCTGCTGCGCACGACGTCGGTGCGGATCGCCGTGCTGGCCGTCTCGGTCGTCGTCGCGCTGTCCGCGCAGTCGGTCACGCTGCTGGTCGTCGTGGCGGCGCTCGAAGGCGCGATGCTGGGCCTCGGCTCGCCGTCGTTCGGCACGCTGATGCCGCGCATGGTACCGAAGGAGCGGCTGAGCACGGCCAATTCCGTACGCACCATGGTCGCGCGGTTCGCCCCGATCCTCGGGTCGCCGTTCGGGGCCTGGCTCGTCGCGACCGGGCACCTCGGGGTCGCGCTGGCGGTGGTCTGCGCCGGCTGCGTGGTCTCCCTGGCGTGCCTGGCCCCGGCGACGAAGGCGATCGACGCGCCGCGGACGGTGTCGAACGTCCCGCTGTGGCGCCGCTCCGGCGACGGCGTCAAGCTGCTGCGCGCCGACCGGCGGCTGCGGCTGCTGTTCCTTTCCGGGCTGTGCCTGGACTTCGCCTTCGCGTGGCCGATGAACCCCGGCCTGCCCGAGGTCGTCATCGAACGCGGCTGGGCGGTCTCCGCCGTCGGCGTCCTCATCGCCTGCTGGGCGGCGGGCGCGCTGGTGTCCGCCGGGCTCGGCGCGCTGCTCGGCGACCGCGTGCCGATGTCGGTGCGGCTCGTCGGCAGCGGGATCGGGATCGCCGTCCTGCTGCTGGGCATGGTCCTGGTGCCGTCCCTGCCCGCGATGGCCGCGATGGCCGTCGCGCTGGGCGTGTGCTCCGGGCAGAACGGCCCGGCCGCGGTGACGCTCTACCAGCAGGCCGCGCCCGCCGACCGGCTCGGCGTCGCGATGTCGATGGTCTCGCTGTCCGGCATCGGCTGCGCGCCGCTGGCCTACGCGGTTTCCGGCGCCATCGCCAGTTTCACCACCCCCGTCGTCGCCTGGATCTGCAGTGCCCTGCTCGCCTTCGGCGGGCCGGTGGCCGCGGCCCGGGCCCTGCGCCTGCCCGAGTGAAGGGATCCTCCCGTGCGTCCGTTGTCGTTCGGCCAGCAGCGCCTGTGGTTCCTCGACCAGCTGGAGGGGCCCGGCGCCACCTACAACGTCCCGTTCCCGCTGCGGCTGCGCGGCCGGCTCGACCGCCGCGCGCTGCGCCAGGCCGTCGCCGACGTGCTCGGCCGCCACGAGGTGCTGCGGACCGTCATTCCTGTCGCCGGCGGAGTTCCCGGCCAGCAGGTGCTGTCCGTGGCGGACGCGACCGCACGGCTCGTCTTCGACGTCCGGCCCGGCGACGACCTCGCCGGAGCCATCGCCCGGCCGTTCGACCTCGCCGCGGACCTGCCGCTGCGCGTCACGCTGTTCGAACTCGGCCCCGACGACCACATCCTGCTGCTCGTGCTGCACCACATCGCCTGCGACGGCTGGTCGCTCGGTCCGCTGGGCCGCGATCTGGCGGCCGCGTACACCGCGCGGCTCGACGGCCGGGCACCGGCCTGGGAGCCGCTTCCGGTGCAGTACGTCGACTTCAGCGAGTGGCAGCGGGAGGTGCTCGGCACCGAGGACGACCCGGAAAGCCTGCTGAGCGCCCAGCTCGCGTACTGGACCGAGCGGCTCGCGGGCGTCCCCGGCCGGATGGTGCTGCCCGCCCACCGCGACGGCGGCACGACCGGCGCGGCGGGGCTCGTCGAGGTGGACATCCCGGCGGAGCTGCACGAACGGCTCGTCGCGGTCACCCGGGCCGCGCGCTGCACGCCGTTCATGGGCTTGCAGGCGGCGCTCGCCGCGCTGCTGCACCGCTGGGGCGCGGGCGACGACATCGTGCTCGGCACGCCGGTGTCCGGCCGGGGCGAAGCGGCCTTGGCCGACCTCGTCGGGTTCTTCGTCAACACTCTCGTGCTGCGCACCGACCTGAGCGGGGACCCGAGCTTCGCCGAACTGCTGTCGCGGGTCCGCGACACCGGCCTCGACGCCTACGCCCACCAGGACGTGCCGTTCGACCGGCTGGTCGACCGCCTCGGCGCCGGCCGGTCCGCCACCGCGCACCCGCTGTTCCAGGTGATGGTCGTCCTCCAGCACGACGGCACGGCGCTCGCCCTGCCCGGCCTGGACGTGACGCCGGTGCCCCTGGACCTGGCGACGGCCAAGCTCGACCTCAGCGTCGTCTTCGCCGAGCACGCGAACGGCGTCACGTGCCAGTTCGAGTACGCCGTGGACCTCTTCGACGAGTCCACAGTGGACGAAATGGCCACCATGCTGGTGCGGCTCCTCGAACTCGCCTTGGCGGATCCCGGAAGTCCACTGGGGACGCTCGAGCTGGCGCAGGTCGCCGCCGTGGCAACGGAAACCACTGCCGAGGTCGCCCCGGTGACCTTCCGCGCCGCCCGCACCGCGCGGGAAGAAATCCTCTGCGGCCTCTTCGCCGACGTGCTCGGGCTGGACACCGTCGGCCTCGACGACGGGTTCTTCGCCCTGGGCGGGCACTCCCTGCTCGCCACCCAGCTGATCAGCCGCATCCGCACGGCGCTGCACGCCGAACTCGGCGTCCGCGCGCTCTTCCGGGCCCCGACGGTCGCCGGGATCCTCGCCACCCTCGACGCCCAGGCGCCGGGCCCGGTCCGCCCGGCCCTCGTCGGCCGGCCCCGCCCGGACCGCGTGCCGCTGTCGTCCGCCCAGCGGCGGCTGTGGTTCCTCGCCGGGGTCGAAGGCCAGGACCGCGCGTACAACATCCCCCTCACCCTCGGGCTCACCGGGCCGGTCGACGTCCCGGCGCTCGAGGCCGCCTGCCAGGACGTCGTCGCCCGCCACGAGTCCCTGCGGACGGTGTTCCCCTTGGACGACGGCGAGCCGTGGCAGCGCATCTTGCCGGCCGTCGAGCACGTCCTCGAGGTCGTCGACTGCGCCCCGGAAGACCTCGGCGCCCTCGCCGAGGCCGCCGGGAGCGCGCCCTTCGACCTGGCCCGCGAGATCCCGCTGCGCGCCCGCCTGTTCCGCGCCGGTGACGAGACCGTCCTCGTGCTCTGCCTCCACCACATCGCCGCGGACGGCTGGTCGACCGGCCCGCTGATGGCCGACCTCGCCACCGCCTACGGTGCCCGCCTCGCCGGGAAGCCGCCTGAGTGGCCGCCGCTGCCCGTGCAGTACGCGGACTACGCGCTGTGGCAGGCCGGCCTGCTCGGCGACGAGGACGACCCGGACAGCCTGGCCGCCCGCCAGCTGGCCTACTGGACCGAAACCCTGGCGGGCCTGCCCGACGAACTCGCGCTGCCGGCCGACCGGCCTCGCCCGGCGGTCCCGACCCACCGCAAGGACGTCGTCTCGGCCGACGTCGGCACGGCCACCCACACCGCGCTGCTGGCGCTGGCCCGCGACAACCAGGCCACGCTGTTCATGGTCGTCCAGGCGGCGTTCGCGCTGCTGCTTACCCGGCTCGGCGCGGGCGAAGACGTCCCGATCGGCACTCCGGTCGCCGGCCGCGGCGACGAGGCCCTCGACGACCTCGTCGGGTTCTTCGTGAACACCCTGGTGCTGCGCACCGACACCTCCGGCACGCCGACGTTCCGCGAGCTGCTCACCCGCGTCCGCGACGCCGACCTCGGCGCCTTCGCCCACCAGGACCTCCCGTTCGAGCGGATCGTGGAGGAGCTCAACCCGCCTCGCGTGCTGGCCCGGCACCCGCTGTTCCAGGTGCTGCTGTCCTTCCTCGGCGCGGGAACCGCCGGGGGTGGCTGGAGCCTGCCGGGGCTGACCGTGACGGCCGGGGACACCGTGTCGGGCACCGCCAAGTTCGACCTGAGCCTGACAGTCGAAGAGCGTTCCGCCGGGCTCGGCTGCAGCCTCGAGTACGCCGTCGACCGGTTCGACCGCAGCACCGCCCAGGACGTCGCCGACCGCTTGGTCCGGCTCCTCGAAGCGGTGGCCGCGAACCCGGACTCCCGGGTGGAGAGCGCCGAACTGCTGTCCGATGTGGACCATTCGAACCTGGCAAAGTGGAACGACACCGCGGCGCCCGTCCCGGCCGCGACGCTGCCGGAACTGTTCGCCCGGCAGGTGGCGCGGACCCCGGACGCGACGGCGGTGGTCTTCGAAAGCGAGTCGTTGACGTACGCGGAGTTCGACGCCCGCGTCGACCGGCTCGCACGAGCCCTGCGCGACCGCGGAGTGCGGCCGGGCGACGTCGTCGCGGTGCGGCTGCCGCGATCGCTCGAGCTGATCACCGCCGTGTACGCGGTCCACCGGGCCGGTGCGGCGTACCTGCCGGTGGATCCCGGCTACCCGGCCGACCGGGTGGCGTTCATGCTCGCCGACGCCCGGCCCGCCCTGGTCCTCACGCCCGACACGGATCTCGGGGAGCCTGGTTCCGGGCCACTGCCCACCGTCAGCCCGGACCACCCGGCCTACGTGATCTACACGTCCGGCTCGACCGGCCGCCCCAAGGGCGTGCTGATGTCGCACGCCGGGATCGTCAACCACCTGGCGTGGATGCAGGCCGGACACCCGCTCGCCGACGGAGACCGGGTGCTGCAGAAGACGCCGTCCAGCTTCGACGTCTCGGTCCTGGAGTTCTTCCGCCCGCTGATCGCCGGGGCGGCCCTGGTCGTCGCGAAACCGGACGGGCACCGCGATCCCGCGTACCTCCTGGAAACGATCCGTGCCGAACGGATCACCGTGCTGTACGTGGTCCCCGGCATCCTCGACGGAATCCTGGGGCTGTCCGAAGAGGACTCCCCGTCGTTGCGCCAGGTGTTCTGCGGCGGGGAAGCGCTGACCGCGGCGCTCGCCGAACGCTGCGCGAAGACCCTCACCGCCGAACTGGTCAACCTCTACGGCCCGACGGAGGTCGCGGTCGACGCCACCGCCCACGTCGTCACCGGGACACCCGTCCCCATCGGCGCGCCGGTGTGGAACACCCGCGCGTACGTGCTGGACGGCCGGCTGAGCCCGGTGCCGCCGGGCGTCCCGGGCGAGCTGTACCTCGCCGGGGCCCAGCTGGCGGACGGCTACCTGCACCGCGGCGGCCTGACCGCGGACCGGTTCCTCGCCGACCCCTTCGGCGGGCCGGGCGCGCGGATGTACCGGACCGGGGACCTCGTCCGGTGGCGGGCCGACGGCGTCCTGGACTACCTGGGCCGGACCGACGAGCAGGTCAAGCTGCGCGGCCTGCGCGTAGAACCGGGCGAGATCGCGGCCGTCGCCGCCGAACACCCGGGCGTGCGCGAGGCGGCCGTCGTCCTGCGTGAGGACCGGCCGGGCGACCAGCGGCTGGTCGCCTACTTCGCGGGCGACGCCGGCCCGGACGAGCTGCGGGACCACGTCGCGGCGTTCGTCCCGCGGCACCTCGTGCCCTCGGCGTTCGTCCCGCTGGCCGGGCTGCCGCGGACGCCGAACGGCAAGCTGGACCGCAAGGCGCTGCCGGCGCCGGACTTGACCGTCACCACGAGCCGGGAGGCCCGCGACGCCCGCGAGGAAATCCTGTGCGGGCTCTTCGCCGATGTCCTCGGCGTCGAGCGGGTCGGCATCGACGACGGGTTCTTCGACCTCGGCGGCCACTCCCTGCTGGCCACCAAGCTGGTCAGCCGGATCCGGGCCGCGTTCGGCGCGGAGATCGGCATCGGCGACCTCTTCGACGCGCCGACCGTCGCCGCCCTCGCCCCACGACTGTCCACCGCGGACACTGCGCGGCCGGCGCTGCGGCCGCTCCCGCGTCCCGAGCCGATGCCGCTTTCCCCGGCCCAGCAACGGCTCTGGTTCATCCTGCAGTTCGGCGACGACACCGGTGCCTACGACATGCCGTGCCTGCTGCGGCTGCGGGGCGAACTCGACCGCGAAGCGCTGAGCGCGGCCCTCGGCGACGTGGTGGAACGGCACGAAGTGCTGCGCACGATCTTCCCCGCCGTCGACGGGCAGCCGCGCCAGCAGGTCCTGGCGGACTGGCGGCCGGAGCTGACGGTCGTCGAAGGCGCTCCCGAAGCCCGGCCGTTCGACCTGACCCGCGAACCGCCGTTCCGCGCGGTGCTGCGCGCCGAAGCGCCGGACGAGCACGTGCTCCTGCTGCAGTTGCACCACATCGCCGCCGACGGCTGGTCCATGGGCCCGCTGGTCGCCGGCCTCGCCGAGGCCTACACCGCGCGCCGGGACGGCCGGGCGCCGGAGTGGGCGCCCCTGCCGGTCCAGTACGCCGATTACACACTCTGGCAACGGGACCTGCTCGGCGACGCCGACGACCCGGACTCGCTGCTGGCCGCCCAGCTGGCCTACTGGCGGGATCAGCTGGCCGGGATCCCGGACGAGCTGCCACTGCCGTCCGACCGGCCGCGCCCCGCCGTGGCGTCGCACCGCGGCGACTCGGTGCGGGTCGAGATCGGTGCCGAACTGGCCGGCCGCCTCCGCGCGCTGGCCGGCTCCGCGCAGGCGACGCTGTTCATGGTGCTGCAGGCCGCGCTCGCCACCGTGCTGACCCGCTCGGGCGCGGGGGAGGACGTCCCGATCGGCACGGCGATCGCCGGCCGCACCGACGAGGCACTGGACGGCCTGATCGGGTTCTTCGTCAACACCCTCGTGCTGCGGACCGACACCAGCGGCGCCCCGACCTTCCGCGAACTGCTCGGCCGCGTCCGCGAAACCGACCTCGCCGCCTACGCCCGGCAGGACGTCCCGTTCGAGCGGCTGGTGCACGAGCTGAACCCGGCCCGGTCCCTGGCGCGGCACCCGCTGTTCCAGGTGTTCCTGGTCCTGCAGAACACCGGCGACGCCGATCCGGCCCTGCCGGGCCTCGACGTCACCCCCGAAGTCCTCGACTCCGACGCGGTGAAGTTCGACCTCGGGCTGAACCTCGCCGAGCACGCCGACGGCATCACCGGCTCGCTGTCCTACGCCGCCGACCTGTTCGACCACGCCACCGCCCAGGCGCTCGCCGGCCGGCTGGTCCGCCTCCTGGACGCGGTGGCGGCCGAGCCGGACACGGCGGTGGACCGGATCGACCTCCTGTCCGATGTGGACCGGAGATCCCTTGAAGGGTGGACGGCGACGGAGGCGCCGGTGTCGGCGGAGACGTTGCCGGAACTGTTCGCCCGGCAGGTGGCGCGGACCCCGGACGCGACGGCCGTGGTCTTCGAAGGCGGGTCCCTGACCTATGCGGAGTTCGACGCCCGCGTCGACCGGCTGGCCAGGGCCCTCAGCGGCCACGGCGTCCGGCCCGGTGACGTCGTCGCCGTGCAGCTGCCGCGCTCGCCCGACCTGGTCGTCGCCGTGCACGCGGTCCACCGCGCGGGCGCGGCGTACCTGCCGGTCGACCCCGGCTACCCGGCCGATCGCCTCGCGTTCCTCCTCGAAGACGCCCGGCCGTCCCTGGTGCTGACCGACGCCGCCCTCACCGGTGACGGGCCGCTGCCCGCCATCACCCCGGCCCACCCCGCGTACGTGATCTACACGTCCGGTTCGACCGGACGGCCCAAGGGCGTGCTCATGTCGCACGCCGGGATCGTCAACCACCTGGCGTGGATGCAGGGCGACTATCCCGTCGGCCCCGGCGACCGGGTGCTGCAGAAGACGCCGTCCGGCTTCGACGTCTCGGTGTGGGAGCTGTTCTGGCCGCTGCTGACCGGGGCTGCCCTGGTCGTCGCGCGACCCGACGGGCACCGCGACCCCGCGTACCTCCGCGAGCTGATCCGCACCGAAGAAGTCACCATGGCGCACTTCGTCCCGGCGATGCTCGAGGCCTTCCTCGCCGAACCGGGTGACGTGAGTTCGCTGCGGCAGGTGTTCTGCGGTGGCGAGGCCCTGACCCCGGCGCTGGCCGAGCGCTGTGCCGCGGCACTGCCGGCCCGGCTGGCGAACTTCTACGGTCCCACCGAGTTCGCCGTCGAAGCGAGCCACCACCCGGTCACGCCGGGTGAGCACACTGTCCCTATCGGACGTCCGGTGTGGAACACCCGCGCTTATGTCCTCGACGGGCGGCTCGCGCCCGTCCCGCCCGGGGTCCCCGGCGAACTCTGGCTCGCCGGGATCCAGCTCGCCGACGGCTACCTGCACCGGCCGGGCCTGACCGCCGAGCGGTTCGTGCCCGACCCGGCGGGCGGCCCGGGCGCGCGGATGTACCGCACGGGTGACCTCGTGCGGTGGACGCACGGGGGAAAGCTGGAGTACCTCGGCCGCACCGACGACCAGGTCAAGCTGCGCGGCCAGCGCCTCGAACTCGGCGAAGTCTCCGGCGCGGCGTCCCGGCACCCGGCTGTCACCCAGGCTGTCGCGGTCGTGCGCGAGGACGTCCCGGGGGACCGGCGGCTCGTCGTGTACTGCACCGGCGACACCGGACCGGCCGACGTGCGGAGCCACCTCGCGGCCGTCCTGCCGGAGTACATGGTCCCGGCCGCCGTCGTCGTCCTGCCTTCGTTCCCCTTGACGCCCAACGGGAAGATCGACCGTCGAGCCCTCCCCGTGCCCGATGTGGAATCCACTTTGGACACCTATCGCGCACCGCGTGACCCGGCCGAAGAGATCCTCTGCGGGCTGTACGCCGAACTGCTCGGCGTCGGCCGCGTCGGGATCGACGACGGGTTCTTCGACCTCGGCGGGCATTCCCTGCTGGCGACGCGCCTGATCAGCCGCGTCCGGACCGCGCTCGGCGCCGAACTGGGCATCCGCGACCTGTTCCAGCACCCGACCGTCGCCGGGCTCGCGGCCCGGATCGACCACGGCAGGCCCGTCCGGCCCGCCCTGCGCCCGCGGCCGGCCCCGGACCGGATCCCGCTTTCCCACGCCCAGCAGCGGCTCTGGTTCCTCAACCAGCTGCACGGCCGGGACGCCGGCTACGCCGTCGTCTGCGCCCTGCGGCTCACCGGACGGCTCGACCGCGAGGCGCTGGCGGCCGCCCTGGCCGACGTCACCGGCCGGCACGAGGCCCTGCGGACGATCTTCCCGGAGGTCGACGGGAGCCCGTGCCAGCAGATCCTCGGTGTCGCCGACGTCCCGCTCACCGTGCGCGCCGTGGCCGAAGCGGACCTCGGGGACGCGCTGGCCGAGGCGTCGGCCGCGACCTTCGACCTCACCACCGACCGGCCCTTCCGGCCCGAGCTGCTCGTGCTCGGCGAGGACGACCAGGTGCTGGTCCTGGTGCAGCACCACATCGTCAGCGACGGCTGGTCGATGGGACCCCTGGTCCGGGACCTGGCGGCGGCCTACACCGCCCGCCGCGCCGGTGACAGTCCGAAGTGGACACCGCTCCCGGTCCAGTACCGCGACTACGCCCTGTGGCAGCACGAAGTCCTGGGCGACCCGGACGACGACGGCTCGGTCCTCGGCGCCGAACTGGCCTACTGGCGCGAGCGGCTCGCCGGGCTCCCGGAAGAACTGGTGCTGCCGGCCGACCGGCCACGCCCCGCGGTGGCCGGGCACGGCGGCGACTCGGTCCCGGTCGAGATCGACGCCGGTCTCCACGCCGGCCTCCGGGACCTCGCGCGCGAGGGCGGAGTCACCCTGTTCATGGTGCTGCAGGCGGCGTTCGCCGTGCTGCTGAGCCGGCTGGGCGCGGGAGACGACATCCCGATCGGCACCCCGGTCGCCGGCCGCACCGACGAATCCCTCGACGACCTCATCGGGTTCTTCGTCAACACGCTGGTCCTGCGCGTCGACACCGCGGGGGAGCCGACGTTCCGCGAGCTGCTCGCCCGTGTCCGCGAAACCGACCTGGGGGCTTTCGCTCACCAGGACGTCCCGTTCGAGCGGCTGGTGCACGAGCTGAACCCGGCCCGGTCCCTGGCCCGGCACCCGCTGTTCCAGGTGCTGTTCGCGCTGCAGAACGCCGGCGACGCCGACCTCGAGCTCCCCGGCCTGGAGGTGACCGGTGAGCCGGTCGCCGTGCGGACCGCGGCGTTCGACCTGGCGCTGTCGCTGCACGAGCTGGACCCCGGACGGCCCTCCGGCATCGGCGGCGGGCTCGCCTACCGCACCGACCTGTTCGACCGCGAGACCGTCGAAGGGTTCGCCGCCCGGCTGGTCCGGGTGCTGGCCGCGGCGATCGCGGCGCCGGACACCCCGGTCGGGACTCTCGACCTGCTGGCGCCGGGCGAACGACGCCGGCTGCTCACCGCGCCGGATCCGGTGGACTTCGGCCCGTGGCGCCCGGTTCCGGCGCGGATCGCCGACCGCACCGACGGCGTCGCGGTCGTGGGAGAGTTCGGGGAACTGGGCTACGGCGAGCTGAACCGGCGCGCCAACCAGCTGGCCCACCACCTCGGCATCGCCCGCGGCGCGCTCGTCGGCGTCTGCCTGCCCCGCGGGCCCGAACTGCTCGTCGCCCAGCTCGCCGTGCTGCGGGCCGGGGGCGCGTACGTGCCCCTCGACCCGGGCTATCCGGCCGACCGGCTGGCGTTCATGCTCGCCGACGCCGCCGCCGGAGTCGTGATCACCACGACGGACCTCGCTGCGCGGGTCGGCGGGACGGCGAGGGTGGTGTGCCTCGACGCCGAAGCCGTCGCGATCGCCGCCCAGCCCGCCGACGCGCCCGCGGTCACGCTCAGCCCGCGCGACGCCGCATACGTCATCTACACCTCGGGTTCGACCGGGACGCCGAAGGGCGTGGTCCTCGACCACACCGGGCTGGCCCACCTCTGCGCGTGGTACCACCGCGAATTCGGCGTCACGCCCGCGGACCGGGCCGGGCACGTCGCCGCGCTCGGGTTCGACGCGGCCGTCTTCGAGACCTGGCCGCTGCTCACCGCGGGCGCGTCGGTGCACCTGCCGTCGCAGCGCGCGCTCGACGACACCGGCGCGCTCGCCGCGTGGCTCGCCGATTCCGGGATCACCGTGGCGTTCCTGCCCACACCCCGGCTGGAGCTGATGCTGGACGAACCCGCGTTCGCCGGGGAGGACCTGCGGGTCGTGGTCGCGGGCGGGGACCGGCTGCGCCGCCGTCCGGCCGCCGGCGCCGGCTTCCGGCTGGTCAACGGCTACGGGCCGACCGAATGCAGCGTGATGGCCACCGGCGGCGACGTCACCCCGGACGGCGACGGCCCGCCGGACATCGGCGGCCCGGTGCCGAACACCCGGGTGTACGTGCTCGACCGGCGGCTGAACCCGGTGCCCGCCGGGGTACCGGGGGAGCTGTACCTGGCCGGCGCCGGGCTCGCGCGCGGGTACCTCGGCCGGCCGGGCCTGACCGCGCGGACGTTCGTCGCGGACCCGTTCGGCGGGCCGGGGGAACGGATGTACCGCACCGGCGACGTCGTCCGGTGGCGGCGGGACGGCAGGCTGGACTTCCTCGGCCGCGCCGACCACCAGGTCAAGGTCCGCGGGGTGCGGATCGAGCTGGGCGAGATCGACGCCGTGCTCGGCCGCTGTCCCGGCGTCCGGCAGGCCGTGACGGTGCTGCGCGAAGACCGTCCGGGGCACCCGGAACTGGTCGCCTACCTGGCCGCGGACTCCGGCGTCACGCCGAAGCCGCACGCCGAGGCGTTCCTGCCCGGGCACATGGTGCCGTCGGCGTTCGTCGTCCTGGACGCGCTCCCGCTCACGCCGAACGGGAAGCTCGACCGCACCGCGCTGCCCGCCCCGGTGAAGGCGCCGATGGCTCTCGGCCGTGCTCCGCGCACAGCGCTGGAGCGCGCGCTTTGCGGGCTGTTCAGCGAGGTGCTGGACGTGCCCGAGGTGTCGGTCGACGACGGCTTCTTCGACCTCGGCGGCCATTCGCTGCTCGCCGGGCGGCTGATCAGCCTGATCCGCCGGGAGCTGGGGGCCGAGCTGGGCATCCGGGTGCTGTTCGAGACGCCGACGGTCGCCGGGCTGGCGCGCCGGCTGGGGACGGGCACCGCCACCGGAACCGACCACGACGAGCTGGCGGTGCTGCTGCCGCTGCGTTCGACGGGTGAAGGCGCCCCGCTGTTCTGCGTCCACCCGGCCGCCGGGATCGGCTGGGTGTACTCGGGGCTGCTGGCGCACGTCGACCGCCCGGTCCACGCCCTGCAGTCCCGCGGCCTGACCGAGCCCGACCGCCGTCCGGCGACCGTCGACGAACTGGTCAAGGACTACCTGGAGCAGATCCGCCGGGTGCGTCCGCGGGGGCCGTACCACCTGCTCGGCTGGTCGTTCGGCGCGCAGGTGGCGCACGCGATGGCCGCGCAGCTGCGGGCCGACGGCGAGGAGGTCGGGCTGCTGGCGATGCTGGACGGGTACCCGCCCACCGGGGCACCCGCACCGGACGACCCGCTCGCGGCGTTGCTGGCGTCGCTGGGCCTCTCCGGGCGCCCGCCGGGGCTGCCGGAGTTCCGCTCGATCCTGCTCGCGGAGGGGAGTGCGCTGGCCGCGCTCGCGCCGCGAGCGGTGGACGCGCTGCCGGAGGTGTTCGCCCACAACAGCACGCTGGCGAGAGCGCACCAGCCCACGCCGTTCGACGGCGACGTGCTGTTCTTCCGCGCCACGGAAGGGAAACACGCTGCTTCTCCTCGTGTCTCGGCGTGGGAACCGTACGTCGGGGGCGCTCTCGAGGTGCACGAGGTCCGCGCCCGCCACGGCGAGCTGGCACGGCCGGAGGCGTGGGCGGCGATCGGCCCGGTGCTGGCCCGGCGGCTCGCGCTCGGGTGACTTGAACGACTCGTTCCTGTCGCCGGACGACAGGAACGAGTCGTTCAAGACGTTCCGGGATTCGGCCGGCCGGGGTGGGCCCCGCTCAGACCGCCACCCGGTGGTCCAGGCCGAGGGCGTTGACCAGGTCCAGGGTGCGGAACCGGGTGCGGTCCGGGCCGGCCGGGCGCACCAGGCCGTGCAGGACCAGGCGGCGGACGAACCGGGCGCCGGCCGCCGCCGGGATGCCCGTCAGGCCCGCCACGTCGCCGACCGACCAGCCCGCGTCGAAGCCCGTCAAGCGCGCCAGGAGGGAGACCTCGGTGGCGTCCAGGCCGCGGACCGCCGAGTCGAGGGTGTCGCGCAGGCCGGGCAGGTGGTCCGCCGTCAGGGCGAACGGGTCGGTCCGGACGTGCTCCAGCACGGCCGCCGGTTCGTAGACCAGGAACCAGCAGGCCGCCGCCTCCAGCGCGGCCGGGATGCCGTCGAGCCGCCGGCAGAGCGCGGCCACGTCCGCGGCCGTCGTCCGGTCGAGGGTGAACCCCGTGCGGACCTGGCGGACCTCGCGGACCAGCAGCCGGACCGACGGCACGGCCGCCAGCGCGACCGGGTCACCGCTTCCGGGCTCGGGCACGGCGAGCGGCGTCAGCGGGAAGACCCGCTCGCCCGGCAGGCCGAACGGCACCGATGCCGTGGCGAGGATCCGCAGCCCGCGGCATTCGCGCAGCAGGACGGCCAAGTCGTCCAGGCGGACCCGGTCCGGCTCGTGGCCGTCGAGGACCAGCAGGGCCGGGCGGTCGCCGATCAGGACCGCGAGCTCGCCGCCGGTTCTCGGCAGGGGTTGCTCCCCAGCCCCGGCGGACGACCACAGCACGACGACCCCGCCCGATTCGTGCACCCCGACGGCGACCTCCTGGGCCAGCCGGCTCTTGCCGACGCCACTCAGCCCGGTGATGGTCACCAGCCGGTGGCTGCCCGCGGCCAGGAGCTCGCGCACGGCCGTGACCTCTTCGTCCCGGCCGAGCAGCGCGTTCAACGGGGCTGGTGGCGGGGCCGGGTCGGCGCACCGCAGCCGGAAGTCGCCGGCCGCCGGGTGGCAGCCCGCCGCCTCGAAGTCCGCGCGTTCGCGGCCGCGCAGGCCCAGGCCGTCCGCGATCAGCCGCACGGTGTCCCGGCGCGGCCGGTGCGCCCGGCCGGACTCGAGATCGCGGATGGCGCGAATGCTCACCGTGGACAGGTCCGCCAATTGCCGCTGGGTGGCACCCCGTTTTGTGCGGTGCGCCTTCAGCAGTTCACCGAAATTCCGCTGCACGAATCGTCCGTTCCTGTCAGCGCCGTTCCCGATACGGGGATCCGGCTGTCCGGCTGCGATTTCCACCACGGGACGAGCATCGTGAGCGCGGCTATCCCGGCGTTATCACGCAGCCACCGCGAGCACGATAACTCCGGCGATAACGGCCGGAGCAGCCCGGCGATAGCGACGCGATGCCGGGCGTTCCTAACGTCGGTGGGGCAAGGAACGGACAAAATCATCGCCCCCCGAACGAAAAGAGACGACGGTGCGTATTCTCCCGGCGATCGCCACTGCGGTTCTCCTCCCGGTCCTCGGCGCGACGGCGGCCCAGGCGGCCCCCGCCGACACCCCCTGGGCGGCCACGGCGGACACCCCGTGGGCCACCGCCCCGGCGGACACCCCGTGGGCGGCGCCGCTGGACACGCCGTGGAGCGGCACCTCCGCCGACACCCCGTGGTGAACCCTTCCGTGGCGAGGTCTTGAACGACTCGTTCATGGCGTCGGATGTCTTGAACGACTCGTTCAAGACATCGGGAGCCATCGCGGTGACCCGGTGCTCAGCCGGGCAGCGCCTGCAACGCCGCGAGGTCGGCCCGCACCCGATCATCGGGTGCGCCGCCGCTGATCCGGCTCTGCAGTTCCAGGGCCTCCACCAGCAGCCGCTCGGCCGTCTCGCGCCGGCCCAGCCGGGCGTGGGCCAACCCCAGCCGGTGCAGGATGCGGGCTTCGCCGGCGACGTCGCGGGCCGCGCGTGCCCGGCTCAGCAGCCCGGTCAGCAGCTCCGCCGCTTCGTCGTGCCGGCCTTGGCGCATCAGGAGGCCGCCGAGCCGGTATCGCAGCTGGACCTCGACGCGGGGCGTCCCGGTCCGGTCGCAGATCCGCAGGGCCTCGGCCAGGTGTTCCCCCGCCCGTTCCTCGTCGCCCGTGTCGAGCGCGGTCTGCGCGAGCCTGCCGAGCACGTACGCCTCGCCGACCGGGTCCCCGGCGACCCGGAACTCGGCCAGTGCCCGCTCGAAGCGGGGCCGGGGGTCCGTGCCGCGGGCTTCGTCGAGCAGTGCCAGGTTGCGGTGCGCCATGGCCGTTCCGTGGGCGTCGCCCAGGTCCTCGAACGTCGCCAGCGCGGCGGAGAGGGGCTCGGCCGCGGCGTCCGGCCGTGACCGGCTCAGCTGCAGAGAACCCAGCGAGCACAGCAAAGCCGCCTCGCCCCGGCGGTTGGCCGCCGCGCGGACGGCGGCCAGGGCCTGCCGGTGCGTGCGCTCCCAGGCGTCGAAGTAGCACCGGTTCTCGAACAGCGCGACCATCGTGACGGCCAGGTCCCAGGCACACTCGTCCAGCCCGGCCTCGGCGGCCAGCGCGACGATCGAGCACAGGTTGTCCTGCTCGTCTTCGAACCACAGCAGCGGGTCGGCCAGGATCCGGTCGACGGCGCCGGCGGGTGGCCGCTGCCGGGGTGCGGGTCCGTGCAGCACGGTGAAGTCGCCGCCGTAGATGCGGTGGTGCGCTTCGGTGGCCAGGCCCAGCCAGCCGCTCGCGACCCGGGCCAGCGCCGCCCGGCGGCCGCTCGCCTGCTCGTGCTCGTCGAGCTGCTCGCGGGCGAACAGCCGGATGAGGTCGTGGAAGCGGTAGCGGGGGCTGCCGTCGCGCTCGATCGCCGAGATCTCCAGCATCTGCGCGTCGACGAGCCGTTCGAGCAGGTCGGCCGCCCGCATCGGGTCGGCCTCCAGCAGCGCCGCGGCCACCCACACCGGGAAGCTGAGGCGGTCGAGGCAGCTGAGCAGCCGCAGCAGGCGCCGGGCGTCGCCGGCCAGGCCGTCGTAGGTCAGCGCGAGGCTGGCCCGCACCATCAGCTCGCCGTGCGCGAGCTCGTCGAGCCGCCGCCGTTCGTCCGAAAGCCGTTCCAGCATCCACGCGAGCGACCAGCTCGGCCGCGCGGCGAGCCGGGCGGCCACGATCCGCAGCGCGAGCGGCAACCCGCCGACCAGCCGCACCAGCGCGTCGGCGGCGGCCGGTTCGGCGGCCACGCGGTCCGTCCCGATCATCGTGGCGAGCATCCCGGTCGCCTGCTCCGGGTCGAGGACGTCCACGTCGAGCACGCCGGCCCCGGCCAGCCCGGTGAGCCGGACCCGGCTGGTCACCACGACCACGCAGCTGGAACTGCCCGGCAGCAGGTCGCGGACCTGGCGCTCGGACTGCGCGTCGTCCAGCACCACGAGCATCCGCTTGCCCGCCAGCCGGTGCCGGTACATCTCCGCGCGTTCGTCGACCGAGCCGGGCACCGCCGGGCCGGGGACGCCGAGGGCGCGCAGGAACCGGCCGAGGACGTCGAGCGGGTCGGCCGGGTGGGCGCGGGTCCCGCCGAGATCGCAGTAGAGCTGGCCGTCGGGGCAGTGGTCCTCGGCGATCCGGTGCGCGACGTGCACCGCGAGCACGGTCTTGCCGACGCCGGGCTTGCCCGCCAGCACCACCACCGGCGTCGCCCGGCGCCCCGGGTGGCCGAGCAGCAGCCGTTCGGTGTGCTCGATCAGCGGGTCGCGGGCGGTGAAGTCGGCGATGTCGGCCGGCAGCTGGAACGGCACCACCGGCGGGTGCGCCGGCACCACCGGCGTTTCGGGGGCCGGGCTCCGGCGCAGCCCCGCGTCGTCGGCCAGGATCGCGGCCTCCAGCCGGCGCAGGTCGTCCCCCGGCTCGAGACCGAGCTGTTCGACGAGCAGGTCCCGTCCGGCCCGGTAGGTCTCCAGCGCCTCGGCCTGCCGCCCGGACCGGAAGAGCGCGAGCATCAGCTGCCCGCGCAGCCGTTCCCGCAGCGGGTTCGCGGCCACCTGGCTCGCCAGCTCGCCGATCAGCTGGTGGTGCCGGCCGAGCCGCAGCCCGAGGTCGAAGTGGCCTTCGACGGCGTTGAGCCGCTGCTCCTCGAGGTGACTGGCCTTGGCCTCCAGCAGCCGGCTCCCGGTCCCGCTCAGCGCGGGGCCGCGCCACAGCGCGAGCGCGGTGCCGAGCATCCGGGACGCGTCCTCCAGCGCCCCGGTCCTGGTCAGCTCGGCGGCGCCGGAGACCAGCCCGGCGAACGTCCGGGCGTCGAGCTGCCCGTCGGCCACCTGCAGTTCGTAGCCGGGGCCGCGGGTCACCAGCGTGTCCGGGCCGACGGCGGTGGCCAGCGCGCGACGCAGCCGGGAGATGCAGATCTGGACCTGCGTGCGCGCGGTCGCCGGCGGGTCGTCGTACCAGATCGCCTCGATGAGCTGGTCCAGGCTCACCACCCGGTTCGCCTCGACCAGCAGCGCGGCGAGGACGGTCTGCTGGCGGCCGGGCGGGATGCGGAGCTCACCCCCGGCGAGGTCCCGGATCTCCAGGGGACCGAGGATCCTGTAGACGGGCTCATCGCCCGGCGGCCCGCTGGTCAAACTCACGCTGTTCCCTCAATGCCGATTCCGTGGCCGGCGCGGGCGGGCGGAACAAGCCACCCGTCCTCATCCGACTGCTCGTGAATTTTCCCCGGAACCGAAGTCTGTCTTCTGGACCTCGATAAGCCCATAGTCCGAAAGCGTGAAGCTGTCGACGAAGGCGGTATTTGTACTTCCGCCGTTCGGCCCAATGGCGGCAATGACGCCGTTCACCACGACCTCACCGTGCGTCACCGTCACGCTCTGCAGGGTGTGTCCCGCCGGTGACCTGGCGGCCCGGAATCTTTCAATGGCGCGGCGGCCCTTTATCGGCGCCATTCCCGGAAAATGCAGAACCGCGTCGGCGGTGAAAAGGGAACCGTATCCGTCGAGATCCCCGATATCGAGATAGTGGTAGCTGAGCCGCACGTGGTCGATGCCGAACGCGCCGGCGGCGGCACTCGGCCGAGCGTGTTTTCCTGCTCCAGCTGGCGCCATTTCGGCGTCCCTCCACTGATCGTCTTCGCGGGGGGTCCGGGTGGCGAAGCCCGGGCCGGGACCGCCGCCGGGACCGGCGGGTACGCCCAGTCTGACCGGGCGGGCTTGCGCTGCGCTATCCGCGGGCTATCCCCGGCGCGAGACCCCGCCGCCGGCGGGGACCCACCGCCGGCCCGGGCCGAGGGCTTCAGGGCTCCTGGTTCTGGAACTGGAACTGGACGCGCACCGAGTCGTCCAGGGGGACGATGATCGTCGAGCTGCTCGGCGACCACTGGTCGGCCACCAGGAACATCCGGTCCTTGCCGTGGATCAGCAGGCGCAGGTGCCGGTACCGGTAGCGGAACGTCTGCCCTTCGGAAACGGGCAGCTTCGTTTCCTGGATGCCGGGGCTGTGCAGGAAGAGGCTCTCCTTGGTGTCGAGGATGACGCTGGGGAGCTTGTCCAGGCGAGTCGCCTCGTCCATCGCGAGCCCGCGGCCGGACCACTGGGCCACGGTGGCGGTCATCCAGAACGCGCTGACGGCGATGACGAGGTACACCATCGCCGTGGAGATCCGCCGGAACGGCGTCTCCGAGGCGGCTGGGGGCCGCAGGAGCCTCCGGAGGGCCGCGCCCGAGCGGACCAGCGTGCCGCCCGCCGCGATCAGCAGCGGGGTCACGAGCCCGTACAGCGGCCAGCCACGCAGGAACGCGTACCCGAGGACCAGCAGGAGACCGCCCGTCAGGCCGAGCACGCCCGCCACCTGGGCGGCGCGGCCGAGCCCGCGCAGCCGGACGGCCGTCCGCGCGGACGCCGGGGTGTGGATCCGTCGCCGGACGGCCGCGTGCGCCGCGACCGCGCCGGCCCCGGCCGCGGCGAACACCAGCAACGGCGTCAGCAGCGGCTGCGGGCTGCGCATGATGTAGTCCTGCGTGCCCAGGCCGATCGTGTCGACGTCGACGCCGAAGTACTCGTACTGCGACCGCGCCGAAACGTAGCCGAAGTAGAACAGCAGCGCGCTGAGCAGGGTCAGCGGCGGGATGACGGCCTTGCCCGACTCGACGAGCCGCTCGAGCCGGCCGGGCGCGGTGCTCTCCTCGGCCATCGGGCTCACCCGGTCGGGCTCGGCGAGGATTCCGCCGAGGTCGGCGGGGCCTCGGTCGCCGACGACTCCGGCCCGGTCGTTTCCTCCGGCTGGGACAGTCCGATCGATCCCGGGTTCACCTGCGGCAGCAGCTCCCGGCACGAGCTTTCACGCGCGGGCGCGCAGGTGAACACACCGGCGAACTTCAGCTGCGCATCGGGAGTTCCGGGCCCGGTTACCGCGACGGAACAGCGGCCGCCGCCCGGGCGGAAGGTGAACCCGGCGCACCCGCGAAGCCCGCCGCAGCCGCCGCCCACGCGGTAGCCCTCCGGCGGATCGGCGGTGACCTCGGTGACCGTGACGCCGCCCTCCGGGAACACCTCGGGCTGCAGCCAGCCCGCGGTCGCGCACTGCCGCTGCGGCCCGTCGGGGTCGGCGTTCCCGCCGATCGGCAGCCGGGGGATCGAGATCGAGACGCCGTGGTCGCCGGCTCTCGGCGGTTCCACCCCGCTCGGCTCGGTGCCCGGGGTCGACGGCGGCGGTTCCACCGTGGCGGTGTCCGCGCCGGTGCTGCCGGGAGCAGCCGGCGTCGAGCAGCCGGCCAGGCCGGCCGCCAGCGCCAGGAGCGGCAAGATCGAACGAAACGGCTTCATGGTGTTTCCTCCTCGGTGCGCGGAGCCGCCGAGGAGCCGCGGTGATACACCCTTTTCCGAGTTCCCGGGCCTTACACTTCCCTCGGTGGCGAACGCGGCAGGGGAGGCGACGTGGCGGGGCGGAAGAAGGTCAAGCCGACACCGTTTCCCGAACGGAACGGGAAATTTCCGTTCAACGCCTCGGGAGTCGTGCGAGTGGGTGCCCGGCGGTTCGTTTTCGTCGACAACAAGGACCCGGGATCGCTGTTCGAAATGAAGTTCGACGCCGGCCTGCGCGAGGTCGAACGGATTCACCGGCGCCGGTTGACCGGGGTGGACGCCGGAAACCTGCGGGATCCGGAAGGGCTCACGCGGGTCGACCGGGACGGGGAGATCTTCCTGATCGTCTCCTCCTCGCTGTGCGCCGAGAACGGGCACCGGATCTGCGACGGCCTGGTCCGCGTCCACTACCGCCCCGACGGGGACCTGCCCGCCGAACCGATGGACGGGTTCCGCGACTGGCTGCTCGCTCGTGAACCCACGCTCGCCGCGGCGGGCCTGCTGGCGCCGGACGCGGGCGGGCTGAACGTCGAAGGCCTGGCCTGGGACGCGGGCGCGTTGCTGTTCGGCCTGCGGGGACCGGCCGCGGCCGGGCGGGTCACGCTGGTCGAGGTGCCCGTCGACGCCGGTGGCGGGCGGTGGACGACCGCGGCGCTGGGCCGTCCCGTCGTCGTGCCCGTACGCCTGCCCGAGCCGGACGTGGTCCAAGGCGTCCGCGACATTTCACCCGACCCGCGGACCGGCGGTTTCCTGCTGCTGCTCGGGCGGTCCACGAGCGACGGCGACGCGCCGTTCCGGCTCGGCACGTGGACGCGCGGCAGCGACCGGGTGGAGCTGCTCGGCATCACCTTCCACCGGACCGCGAAGCCGGAGGGCGTCACGCCGTTTTCGGCCGGCGGCGAGCAGCGGATCCTCGTCGTCGACGACGCCGGCGGCTACGCGGTCCTCTGATCAGGAGAAGTACAGTTTCGACGGGGCCGGGTCCTGGTGGACCCGCGCTTTCCCGCCCGGTGTGGGGTCGGTCCCGAAAGCCGCGCCCAGGCCGGTCCGGACGCTCGTCACCGTGAAGTAACCGCTGTAGGTGAAGGGATCGTCCGGCGGGTCGAGCGGCGCGACGGTGAACTCTTCGGCGTGCTCGGCGTCGTCCGCCGCCCGCGTGCACAGCAGTTCGTGGCCCTGGGCCGACGTCGTCGTGGTCGCGTGCAGGAACCGGCCGGACGCCTTGCTGCTCAGCGACTGCCCGGTGCCGAGCGCGGCGAAGCACCACAGATCGGTGTCGTCGACGCTCGCCGGCCGCAGGCGGTGGACGACCTCGAAGCCGCCGGCGTCGGGCGCGGGCAGGGTTTCGCTGCCGCTGGCGTGCATGCACTCGTTGGTGACGTCCTCGCGGACGTAGGCGCCGTCGGTCCCCGGCAGGCCGGAGCACAGATAGCCGGCGGAGGTGGCGAGCCGGAGCTGTTTCCGCACTTCGGTGAGCTTCGTGGGCAGATCGGCCACGCCGAGCCCGGTCAGCACCGTGCCCATCCGGTCGAGCAGCGGCTTCACCACCTCCTGCTGCGTCTTGTAGCCGAACACGGTGTCCCGGTAGCCGCGGATCCGGTCGATCAGCTGCGCCCGGCGGCCCGGGTCGTCGCGGACGAGCTTGGCGAGCAGCCCGGCGGTGTCGATCCGGAAGTGCCGGGCGGGCTGCAGGGTCTGGTCGAGCCCCCACGGGATCATCTTGAACCTGATGTCGTGCACGCCGGGCTTCTCGACGGCGTCCACGTCGTTGTACACGTAGGTGTTGTTGGTGTTCCGGGAATAGCCGTCCCAGTGCTTGAGGAAGAACTCCATCGCGTAGAGCCGGATGAACTGGTCGAGGTCGAAGACCTCCCCGGCCCCGGCCACCCCGTGCGCGGCGATGTGGTCGATGGCGAACCGCAGGTCGGCCTTGTCGTCGAACGCCGACAGCGACTCCACCCCGATGAACGAGAACCGGCCGTCGACGAAATCGTCCTTGTGCTCGAGCTCGTAGAGGTTGCCTTTCGTGTGGCCGAAGTTGCGCTCGATGTAGCGGGGCATGATCGGCTCGACGTTCACGAAGACGCCGGGGCTGTCGACACCGGCCACGCCCTGCCCGATCGGCGTGCCGTTCACGAGCACCTTGGCGAAATTGCCCCGGGAATGGGGCAGGCCGGCGAGCTCGAACAGCTTGTAGCCGAGCAGCTGGCGGACGTAGGAGAGGTCCTGGACCGAGTTGTTGAGCGTCAGGTAACGCGACCCGATCAGCTTCTGGACCGGTGCCTTGTTGTCGTCGAGGAACTTCCCGAAGTCGATGTGCAGGCACGGCTTGCCGCTGTTGATCGAGCCGCAGAAGGACTTCTTCTTGATCCCGACGTCGGAGAACGACGTGGTCTTCGGGAACTTCGTCCCGGACAGCTCGACCGACGTCGCCTTCCGCCACGTGTAACGGCTGCCGCCGGTCCAGTCGAAGTTGCACACCCCGCCCGCCGGCTGCTCGGTGCGCACCGCCTCCCAGTCCGCGGCCGGCATCACGATATTGATCGTCAGGACATTGTCGATGTCGTAAAGGGAATCGAGTGCCTGCTGCTCCTGGATGCTCATCGCGTCATTGTACGGCGGATTTTTCGCCGATTCGGCGACGGAAAAGCGTCGAAAACACCGCGCCGGGAAACCGTACTCGTTGGTGTATCACCCATTGTGGCGTAAGGTGGTGACGAAGTGCCGGAGGAGCTGTCGACCGATTGTCGACGAACTGTCGACGAGCCTTGCGACCGTCGCCGCCATGAAGTTCGGCATGCTGGGCCCGCTCGAGGTGTGGGACGGCGACGAGCGGTTGAACCTCGGCGGCCCGCAGCAGCGGGCGCTGCTCGCGGTCCTGCTGGTCAACGCCAACTCCGTCGTGTCGGCCGACCGGCTGATCGACCACCTGTGGGGCGAGCGCCCGCCGGACTCGGCGCGGCGCCTGCTGAAGGGGTGCATCGCGGGGCTGCGCAAGGCGCTGCGGGTCGGGCGCACGGACCGGCTGCTCACCCACCCGCCCGGCTACCTGCTGGAAGTCCTGCCCGGCGAACGGGACCTCGACCGCTTCGACGAGCTGGTCGAGACCGCCGGGCGGCTGCCGGACGACCCGCCGGTGCAGGCGGCGGCCCTGCGCGAGGCGCTGTCGTGCTGGCGCGGGCCCGCGCTGGACGGGCTGGTCCCGGAGGCGTGCCGGGCGGAGGCGGCGCGGCTGGACGAGCGCCGGCTTTCGGTGCTCGAACAGCGGGTCGACCTCGACCTGCGGATCGGCCGCTATCCCGAGCTGGTGGCCGAGCTGCAGGCGCTGGTCCGGCAGCACCCGCTGCGGGAACGCCTGTGGGCGCAGCTGATGCTGGCGTTGCACGGCGCCAACCGGCAGAGCGACGCCCTCGCCGTGTACCGGCGGATCCGGCGTTCGCTGGTCGAGCAGCTCGGGGTCGAGCCGAGTGCGACGCTCCGGCAGGCACACCGCGTCGTGCTGGCCGGGACGCCCGAGGCGGCGGCGCGGACCACCGCGCGTGCCGGGGCCTCGCCGGTGCCCGCGCAGCTGCCCGCGGTGGCCGCCGGGTTCACCGGACGCGACGCCGAGCTGGCCGAGCTGACGCACCTGCTCACCGCGTCCCGCTCCGCGGTGCCGATCCTCGCCGTGCTGGGCGCCCCGGGCGTCGGCAAGACCGAGCTGGCGCTGCGGTGGGCGCACGCCGTCCGGGACCGGTTCCCGGACGGGCAGCTGTACGTCGACCTGCGGGGCTACGACCCCGGCCCGCCACTGGCGCCGGCGGTCGCGCTGGCGGGAGTCCTGGCCGGGCTCGGCGTCGCGGAGCCGGACCACGCCGTCGAGGTCGACGAGCGGGCCGCCCGGTTCCGCACCGCGGTGTCCGGCCGGCGGGTGCTGCTCGTCCTCGACAACGCGGCCACGGTCGAACAGATCCGCCCGCTGCTGCCCGGCACGCCGTCCTGTGCCGTGGTCGTGACGAGCCGCAACACGCTGCCCGGGCTGGTCGCGCTCCACGGCGCGCACCGGCTCGGGCTCGGGCCGCTTCCCCCGGAAGACGCGAGAACCTTGCTGCGCAAGCTGATCGGCGAGCGGGCCGACGCCGAGCCCCTGGCCGCGGCGGCGCTCGCCGAGCACTGCGACCGGCTGCCGCTGGCGTTGCGGGTCGCCGCCGAGTACGTCACCGGCCGCCCGGCGGAGCACCTCGCCGTCCTCGCCGGCGAACTCGGCGAGCACCGGCTCGAGGTGCTGGAAGCCGGCGGTGACCCGCGGGCCGGCGTGCGAGCGGCGTTCTCCTGGTCCGCCCGGCGGCTCCCGCCCGAAGCGAGCCGCGTGTTCCGGCTGGCCGCGCGGTTCCGGAGCCTGGACGCGGAAACGGTGGCCGCGGCGCTCGGCGGCGGGGCCTGCGCGGCCCGCCGCGTCCTGGAGCTGCTCGCCGCCGAACACCTCGTGGCGCCCGGCGCGGCAGGCCGGTACGTCGTTTCCGGACTGCTCCGGGCGTACGCCGCGAGCCTCGACGAGCCGTTCCGACCGGCTGCCCACCATCCGCCGACCCGCCTGCTCCAGGGTGAAGCCCCGGGTGCGGACGCCGGGTCCCCTCACCCACGGAGAAACCATGACCGCGACAGCCGTTCCGTCCCTGCGTGACCACCTGCGGGTGGCCCTGCCCCGGATCGCGCCGGTCCTGCTCTCGCCCACGGCGGCGGAGTGCCTCGGCCGGTGGTCGGGCGCGTTCCCGCCCGCCGCGTGCATGGTCGAGTGCCACCTCGGCCTCGAGGAGCCCCGCGCCGACTTCCTGATCCGCTTCCTGCGCTCCGAAGCCGGCGCGCTCGCGAACGCGGACGGCGCGGCCGCCCCGGCCACGTGGACGCGGCTGCGTGCCTTCGCCCGCCTCTGGGCCGCGCCGGATTCGCCGCTGGCCGCGTTCGCGCAGACGTGGCTCGAGTTCGACCTGCCCCGCCCGCACGCCGGAGCCGCGCTGCCCGCGCCGTCGTTCTTCGCCGACGTCGACCCGGCCGCCGCGCGGTCCGCCGACCCGGCGGCGACCGCGGGGGCCGCGCTCGCCGTCCTCGGCGCCGGTGACGTCGATCCCGCCGTGCTGGCCACGATCGCCACCTGCGTCACCGAACTGCCGCCCGAAGCGCGCTGGCTCTCGCTGGGCGTGATGTTCGGCAGGCCGGCGGATCCGGTCCGGGTCTGCGTCGCCGGCCTGCCCGCGAGCGGGGTGCCCGCCTACCTCGAGCGGATCGGCTGGACCGGTTCGGCCGCGCAGCTGCACGCGGTCCGCGAGAGCCTCGACGGTTTCACCACGCTGTCCACGCTGGCCCTGGACGTCGGGACGTCGGTGCGGCCGCGGCTCGGGATCGAGTACAACCTGGAAGCCCGCCGCAGCCTGCACGACAGCGCGGCCCGCTGGCGGCCGTTCCTGGACCGGCTGGTCGAGGACGGGCTGTGCGCCCGGCACAAACGCGACCCCCTGCTGGCCTGCATCGGGTTCGACCACGAGCGGATCGACCAGGAGAGCTGGCCCGCCGGCCTGCGGGCCGCGTCCGACCGGCACGGGCCGAACGTGCTCAGCGTGCTCCTGCGCAAGCTCGCGCACGTCAAGGTCGTCTTCGAGCCGGACCGCCCGGTGGTGGCGAAGGCCTACCTCGAGCTGACGCACGACTGGCTGGCCTTCGACCCGGTCACCCGGCAGGCCAGGTTCACCGCTTTTCCCGACGGAACAGGAGCTTGAGCTGTGCTGACCGAACAGTGGTATCGCGGGTTGTCGCTGGCCGAGCGGCTGCCCGCCGGGGCCGCGGCGGACCCGGAACGCGGGGCCCGGCGGCTGGCGCGGTGGCGGCGGCAGCGGCCGTTCGACTCCGGCGACTGGCTGGCCCGGCGGCTGGCGGCCGACGGGATCACCGAAGCCGACCTCGCCGCGGTCCTCGGGGAGGACGACGCCGCGCTGCACACCCGGCTGGACCGGCCGGCCTGGCTCGCCGACGTCGCCGCGTTCGCGGAGCCGCCGTCGCCCGGCGACGGCGGCGCGGACGGGTTTCTCGCCCTGGTCGAGCCCCTGGTGCGGCACGCGTGCGCCGAGGTGACGGCGGCCGCGGCCGAGCTGGCCGCCGCCGGGGGCCCGCTCGACCCGGCGGGCGCGGCGGACCTGCTGCGCGCGCACCTGCTGCCGACGGTGCCCACCATGGTCGAACGGACGCTGGCGCTCGAGCTGAACGTGGCGCGGCTGCGCGGGGAAACGGCGGGCGACACGCCACAGGAGCGTTACCTCAGCTTCGTGCGGCGCCTGCGCGAGCCGGCCACCGTGGAGGCGTTGTTCGCCGAGTACCCGCTGCTCGGCAGGCTGCTGGCCGAGCACGTCCGGCGGCAGACGGCCGTGCACGTGGAGTTCCTGCGCCGGCTCACCGCGGACTGGCCGGACATCCTCGAGCGGTTCTCCCCGGCCGACCCCGGCTTGCTGTCCACTGTGGAGGCCAACCTCGGCGACCGCCACCGCGGCGGCCGCGCCGTGCTGGTCGCGGGCTTCGCCGGCGGCTTCAGGCTGGTGTACAAGCCGAAGTCCCTGGCGGTGGACGCGCACTTCCAGGAGCTGCTCGAGTGGCTCGGCACCGTGGTGCCCGGCCTCGGGCTGCGGACGCTCACCGTGCTGGACCGCGGCGAGTACGGCTGGACCGAGTTCTGCGCGCGGACGACGTGCCGCACCGAGGCGGAGGTGGCGCGCTTCTACCGCAGGCTGGGTGCCTACCTGGCGCTGATGTACGGGCTCGGCGGCACGGACATGCACTACGAGAACCTCATCGCGGCGGGGGAGCACCCGGTGGTGGTCGACCTCGAGTCGCTGTTCCAGCCGAACATGGCCGTCCAGTCGGAGATCCCGCTCGGCGGCCCGACGGCGTCGCTCGACTCCGTGCTGCGGGTCGGCCTGCTGCCGCAGCGCTCCTGGGGGCACACCGGCGCGCCCGGCCTGGACCTGTCCGGCCTCGGCTACCAGGAGAACCAGCTGTCGCCGCGCGCGTCGCAGTACTGGGCGGAGACGGGGACCGACCGGATGCGCACCGACCGCAAGCGGATGGCCACCTCCGGCGGGCACAACCGGCCCACCCTGCGCGACGCCGAGGTCAACGTACTGGACTACGCCGACGAGCTCGTCGACGGTTTCCGCGACACCTACCGCGGGATCCTGGAGCACCGCGCGGACCTGCTGGCCCCGGAAGGCCCGCTGGCGCGGTTCGCGGCGGACGAGATCCGGGTCATCGTGCGGCCCACCCACATCTACAGCCTGCTGCTTCGGGAAAGCTTCCACCCGGACCTGCTCCGGGACGGCCTCGACCGCGACCGGTTCTTCGACAAGCTGTGGGTGTCGGTCGGTGACTTCCCCTATCTCGGCCGGGTGATCGGCGCCGAGCGCGCCGACCTGTGGCGCGGGGACATCCCGATCTTCGTCACCACGCCGGAGTCGGTCGACGTCCGGACCAGCGAGGGGGAGCGGGTCCCGGGTTTCCTGGAGCGGCCGAGCATGGAGGTGGCGCGGGAGCGCATCGAAGGGCTCTCGGTGGCGGACCTCGACTGGCAGACCTGGATCGTCCGCGGCTCGCTCACGTCGCTGGCGCTGGGCGACGGCACCGCCGGCCCCGCGACCTACGGCGGCCAGCTCGTGCCCGGCATCGCGGGCGCGGCCGACTACCTCGCCGCGGCGAAGGCCGTCGGAAACCGGCTGGAGAAGCTCGCCGTCCGGCGCGGTGACGACCTGTACTGGCTCGGCCTCACCGCGTTCCAGGAGCAGTACTGGGACCTGACCGCGCTCGACGTCGACCTCTACGGCGGCGTGTCCGGCATCGTCCTGTTCCTCGCCCACCTGGGCCAGGTCACCGGCGAGGACCGGTACACGGCGCTGGCCGAGGGCGGTCTGTCGACCGTGCGGCGGCTGGCCCGCCGGGGGAGCGTCCACACGGGACAGATCGGCGCCTTCTCCGGGCTGGGCAGCCCGGTCTACTTGTTCACGCACCTCGGTGTCCTGTGGGACCGGCCGGGGTTGCTCGACGAAGCGGTGGAGCTCGCGGCCGGCGTGGCGGGGCTGGTCGAGGCGGACACGCAGTTCGACGTCATGGGCGGGGCGGCCGGGTGCATCGGCGCTTTGGCCGCGTTGCACCGCCACCGGCCGGACAGCGGCCTGATCGACGCCGTGGTGCGCTGCGGCGACCACCTGCTGGCCAACGCTTTGCCGGCGGGCGACACGCTCGGCTGGCCGTCGCCGATGGCCGACCGGCCGCTGACGGGTTTCGCCCACGGCGCGGCGGGCATCGGCTGGGCCCTGGCGACGGTCGCCGAACTCGGCGCGGGACGGCGCTTCGCCGACGCGTCGGCCCGGGCGATCGGCTATGAACGGGCGCAGTTCCTGCCGGACCGCGGAAACTGGCCGGACCTGCGGGCCGACGGCCCTGCGTCGGGCATGACGGCGTGGTGCCACGGCGCGGTGGGAATCGGCCTCGGCAGGCTGGGGTTGCCAGGCCCCGCGGACGCGGAACGCACCGCGGAGATCACGGCCGCGACGACGGCGGCGCTGGCAACGGGCTTCGGCGCCAACCACAGCCTGTGCCACGGCGACTTCGGCAGCCTCGACCTCCTGCTGGCGGCCGGCCACGACGAGGCGGCGGACCGTGGTGCGGCGGTGCTGGCAAGCATCGACCGCCACGGCTGGCGCTGCGGCGTCCCGACGGGCGCGGAGACACCGGGGTTGCTGGCCGGGCTGGCTGGCATCGGCTACGGCCTGCTGCGCGCCGCGGATCCGGCTCACGTTCCGTCGGTGCTTGCCCTCGAACCGCCCAGACCGTAGTGCGTTGGCGCCGACGGGAATGTGGCTGGGTCCGGCTCGGCCCGGCCCGGCTCGGCCCTGCCCGGCACGACTTGGCCTGGCCCGGTTCGGTCTGGCCCGGTTCGGCTCGGCTTGGCCTGGCTCGGCCCGGCCCGGCCCGGCCCGGCTCGGCACGGCCTGGTCCGGCACGGCCTGGTCCGGCACGACTTGGTTTGGCCCGGTCCGGCTTGGCCTGGTCCGGCTTGGCCTGGTCCGGCTTGGCCTGGCTTGGTTCGGCCTCGCCTGGCTTGGCCTGGCCGGACTTGGCCCCGGATCCACCGGAGCCAACCGCCGAGCCGCGCCCAGCCGCGGCCCCAGCCAGGCCCGGCTCGGCCCGGCTCGGCCTGGCCCGGCTTGGCCTGCCGCGGCTCGGCCCGGTCCGGCTTGGCCTGGCTTGGTTCGGCCTCGCCTGGCTTGGCCTGGCCGGACTTGGCCCCGGATCCACCGGAGCCAACCGCCGAGCCGCGCCCAGCCGCGGCCCCAGCCAGGCCCGGCTCGGCCTGGCCCGGCTTGGCCTGCCGCGGCTCGGCCCGGCTTGGCCTGGCTTGGTTCGGCCTCGCCTGGCTTGGCTCGTCCCGGCTTGGCCCCGGAGCCAGCCGCCGCGCCAAGCCGCGCCCAGCCGCGGCCCCAGCCAAGCCGCGCCCAGCCGCGGCCCCAGCCTGGCCCGGCTTAGCCCGGCGTGCTCGGCCCGGCTCAAGCGCCCCAATGTGGCGTTCGGTGCGTCCAGCGCAACCAACGCCACATTGGGTGCGCTGGACGCAACCAACGCCACATTGGGGCGCTCCAGGCCCTCTCCCGATCGGCGCCGGGAGCCACCGGAACTCGCGCACTGCGCTGGATGCCCGACCTGACCCACCCGAAACGAGGAGCCTCCGATGACCGTTCCGCTGTCCGTGCTCGACCTCGCCCTCCTCGGCAGCGCCGCCACCAGTGCCGATGCGCTGCGGGACACCACCGAGGTCGCCCGCCGTGCCGATGAGCTCGGCTATCACCGCTTCTGGGTTGCCGAGCACCACAACGCGCGCAGTGTCGCGAGCACCTCGCCCGCCGTGCTCGCCGCTCACCTTGCCGCCGTGACCTCGCGGATCCGGGTCGGGTCCGGGGGCGTGATGCTGCCGAACCATCCCGCGCTCGTCGTCGCCGAGCAGTTCGCCATGCTGGAAGCGCTGCATCCCGGGCGGATCGACCTGGGGATCGGCCGGGCACCCGGGACCGATCCGGCCACCGCGTCGATGCTGCGCCGGGCGCCGGCCGGGCTGACCGATGCCGAGTTTCCCCGCTACCTGCAGGATCTGCTGGGGCTGCTCGGTGACCCGCGGACGAGCGACGGCGTCTGGGACCGGTTCGCCGCGACCCCTGTCGCCGTCACCTCGCCGAGCGTCCTGCTGCTCGGGTCGAGTGACTTCAGCGCCCGGCTCGCGGCCCGGCTCGGCCTGCCCTACGCCTACGCCCACCACTTCGGCACCGGCGCCACGCTGCCCGCGCTGCGGCTGTACCGCGAGACGTTCGTCCCGTCGGCGGTCCTGGACCGGCCCTACGTGATCGTCACGATCAATGTCCTCGCCGCGGACTCCGACGACGAGGCGAACCGGCTGGCGGACCCGCAGCGCGTGCGCGTGCTGGAAATGCTGACCGGCCGCCGGGAACAGCTGCTGCTCAGCCCGGCCTCGGCCGCGGCGCACCCGTACCTCGACAAGGCCCGGCGGCTGCCGATCAACCTGATCGCCGGCGCGCCGGGCACCGTCGCCGCCGGGCTCACCGCGCTCGCCGGGGAAACCGCGGCCGACGAGCTGATGGTGATCACCGAGTCCGCCGAAGTCGCCACGCGGGTGCGGAGTTTCGAGCTGCTGGCGGGGGTGTGGTCGAAGGCTCGTACTCGACGAAACCCGGGTTCAGGATCCCGGCCGGGTCGTAACGGTGCTTCAGCTCGTTCACCTTCGGCCACTCGGTGCCGAAGTGCAGCCGCCAGCGCGGCAGGTCGAAATGCACCCACGTGGCCAGGTGCCGGGTGCCGCCCAGTTCCAGCGCCAGGTCGCTGACCTTGCTGAGCAGCGCCAGCGCGCCCGGCAGCTTCGCGGTGGCGACGCGCGGGAAGAGCGCGACCATGACCATCCCCGCTTCGCTTTCCGGGACCCGCAGCATCGGCGTGGCCGTCACGGCCCGCCGGGCGGGCCACAGCACCATCGCGTCGGCGCCGGCGAGCAGGCCGTGCAGGCGGCGCTGGCACACCGACAGGAACACCCGCGCGCGCGACCACGGCAGGTAGGCCACCACCCACGGCTGGGCGACGCCCGGCACGGGCGGAACCTCGCCGGCCTGCGGGCGGGCCAGGAACGTCGACGCGGGCTGGTCGGACGGCGGATCCTGGCGACCCACGAGACCCGCCACCGGGCAGCGCGGCGGAGCGCTGTCAACGTCGTCGATCTCCAGCGTGGCCAGCACCCGGTGGCGCCAGGTGCCGTCGGGAGCGGCTTCGATGGTGGACTCCAGGCTGTCCAACGGGGTGCCGACAGCCACCAGGCGCCGCAGGTCGGCGAGCATCTCCTCGACCGTTTCGTAGCGCAGCGGGTAGGTCCGGGCGATCGGGCGGTACTCGCGCAGCCGGTGCTCCACCTCGGTGATCACGGCGAACTGGCCCATCCCGCCGAGGACGTGCCCGAACAGCTCGGGTTCGGTCTCCGGACCGCACCGCAGGAGCTCGCCGGCCCCGGTCACGACTTCGAGGCCCGTGCAGTTGTCGACCTGGGCCCCGTGGCGGAACGACGACTCGCCCCAGCTGCCCGCCGAGTGGGTGCCGCCGACCGTGACGTGCGGATAGCTCGTCAGCACCGGCGGCACCAGCCCGTGCCGGGCCGCGGCGGCGACCACCGCGCGCCACCGGGCGCCCGGACCGCAGCGGAACAGCCGCGCGCCGGCGTCCACCGACAGGTGAGCCAAGCCGGTCAGGTCCAGCACGATGCCACTGTCGTTTGTGGACTGTCCACGCAGCGAGTGCCCGGCACCCCGGGCAGACACCGGAACGCCGTGCTTCGTGGCGTAGCGCAGGGTGGCCGCGATGTCCGCGGGACCGTCCGGGCGGACCACCACGGCCGGGCGGCGGTACACGATCTGGCCGTAGTCGGTCTCGTGCGCCGTCAGCGCCGCCGGGTCGTCCGAGACGCGGCCGGAGAGAAGTCCGCGCAGGTCCGCCGTCAATGCCCGGTCGTTCATGGGGTTCGCTCCAGTTGGGTGCGCAGCAGGTCGGCGTAGTGGCCGCCGAGTTCGAGGAGCTCTTCGTGCCGGCCGGACTCGACGACGCGGCCCCGGTCGAGCACCAGGATCCGGTCGGCGTTCTGGATGGTGGACAGCCGGTGGGCGATGACGATCCGGGTGCACGCCAGCCCGCTGAGGTTGGTGTCCACCAGGGCTTCGGTCGCCATGTCCAGGTGGCTGGTCGCCTCGTCGAGGAGCAGGAACGTCGGGTTCGTGGCCAGTGCCCTGGCCAGGGCGAGCCGCTGGCGCTGGCCGCCGGACAGGCCGCTGCCGCCTTCGCCGAGCAACGTCTCGTACTGCATCGGCATCCGCTCGATCTCGTCGTGGATGCCGGCGAGCCGCGCCGCTTCGACCACCTGGTCCAGTGGCATGGCGGGGTCGCCGATCGAGATGTTCGCCCGGATGGATCCGTTGAACAGGAAGGGTTCCTGGAGCACGACGCCGAACTGGCGGCGCACCCCGTGGATGCCGAGCTCGGCCAGCGGGGTCCCGTCGTAGCGGATGGTCCCGCCGGTCGGCTGGTACAACCCGAGCAGCAGCAAGGCCAGGGTGCTCTTGCTGGCCCCGGTGCGGCCGACGAGCGCGATCTTCTGCCCGGGTTCGGCGGTGAACGAGACGTCTTCGAGCACGCGCGGCCCGTGCGGGTCGTAGGAGAACGAGACCCCGGACAGTTCCAGCCGGCCGGTGAGCCGCGGTTCGCCCGCGGGGGTGGCCGGTTCGGGCTCGGCCTCGACGACGTCGATGATCCGGCGCAGGTGCGCGCCCGCCAGCTGCAGCTGCTGGCCGGTGGTGACGAGGTTGGCGAGCGGGGTCAGGAACGCCGTGGCGACGGCGATGAGCGCCAGCATCGTGCCGAGCGGCATCGACCCGCCGGTCACGCTCACCATGCCGACGGTGAGCAGCACCAGCGGCGCGAACGTCCGCAGCGCGTTCAGGACCGTGTCCACGACGGCCGCGAACTGGTTGCGGCGCAGGGAAAAGCCGAGCTCGCGGTGGAACAGGTTGGACCAGAAGTCCAGCACCCGGTCCTCGACGCCGCTGGCCTTGAGCGTGCCGATGCCCTTGAGCAGCTGCACGCCGAACCCCTGCGACTCGGCCTGGGCCACGAGGTAGCGCTGGGTCAGGTCGCGCAGCGGGCGTGCCGTGACCAGCAGCACCACCACCTGGACGGCGCCGATCCCGAACGCGAGCAGCCCGAACACCCAGCTCTGGGTGAACAGGACCACGAGGAACACCAGCACGAACCCGCCGTCGAGCACCGCGGACAACGCCTGGCCGGTGAGCATCTCCCGGATCACCGCGGAACTGCCCAGCCGCAGCAGGAGGTCGCCGCTGGTGCGCTGCGCGAAGAAGGTGTAGGGCAGGCTCAGCAGGTGGCCGAACAGGCCGAGCATGATCTGCGTGTCGAAGCGGCCCTGCAGGTGGATGAGGATCGCCGAGCGGAGGTACCCGGCGACGAGGTTGGTGACGACGATGAGCCCCGTGGCGACGGCGATGATCCCCAGCAGATCGGTCAGGTGCAGCGGGATGACGTAGTCGACGAGCACCTTGGTGAGCACCGGGACCGCGAGCGCCATTGCCTGCAGGATCAGGGAAGCGGCGACGACCTGGACGAGCATCCGCCGCCAGCCGCGCATCCGCAGCACCTGCCGCAGGTACACCGACCACGCCGACTGCCCCGGCCGGCGCGCGGCGAGTCCCGGCCCTGGAGCCACCGTGATGACGACGCCGGTGAACTCGCGCGCGAACTCCTCGTCGTCGACGATCCGGCGGCCGACCGCCGGGTCGACGATCCGGTAACCGCGCCGCAGCCGTCGTTCGATGATCACGAAGTGGTTGAACGACCAGTGCGCGATCACGGGCAGCTCGAGCCGGCCGAGTGCGGGCAGGTCGAGCGAAAAGACCTTGGTGCGCAACCCGAACGACCGGGCGGCCTGGACGAGCGCCCGCGCGGTGATGCCATCGCGCGCGGCGCCGAAGAACTCCCGGCACTCCGAGACCTGGGTGACGCGGCCGTGGAAGCCGAGCAGCATCGCCAGGCACGCGGCACCGCATTCGGTGGCGCTGAGCTGCAACAGCACCGGCACCCGGCGCCGGGGGAACAGCCATCCGGCGAGCGCGCGCCACCACCGGGCGCTCATCGCGAAACCTCGCCGGGCCAGGGCAGGCTGGGGGATCCGATCCGCACGTTGGCGGGGAGGCGGTCGCCGACTGCGCCGATGTCCGGGCGCATCGGCATCCGGCGCGGGGAGCGCAGCCGGCGGGCGAGCGCGCGCCACCGGGCGCTCATCGGGAAAGTCAGCCGGGCCAAGGCAATCCGGTCAGCACGCCGGGGAAGGCGCCCGCCTTGGTGCCACCACCGGGCGCTCATCCGAACACCTTGCCGAGCACCGGAAGTCCGGCCAGGACGCTGCGGGAGCCGACCCGCACCCTGGCCGGGAGACGGTCGCCGGCCGTCACCGTGCCGGCGTCCAGGCTCACCACGGCGACCGCCGCGGGATCCGGCACCCCGGTGCCGGTCATCCCGAACCGGGCCGTCAGTTCGGCCGCCGCCAAGGGAACTCGCTCGTGCTCCTGGACCGTGCCGCGGACGTCGCCCTGCTGGAGTACCGCCGGTGCGCCGTCGGCCAGGCCGGGCAGATCCGTCGCCGGCAACGCGATCACGAGCACCACCGCCTCCGCGGGCCTGCCCACGTCCCGGCCCGGGACGGCGAACGCGCTGCCCGTCCCGTAAACCGGCTCCGGCAGCGCGGCGAGGGCGGCCATCAGCAGCCCGAGCACCGCCAGCACCAACCAGAGCCGCCGGAAGACCCGTGGCCGGGCCGACGGCGGCAGGACCACCGCCCACCGGCCGGTGCGGTGGTACTCCAGCGCCTGCGCCCGGAAGATCGACCGGCGTGCCCCGGGTTCCTCGGCCATCTGCTCTCCTCTACCCCGCGACGTCTTCCCCACGACCTCGTCCACGCGGCCCCGGCGGCGAGTGCGCCGCCGGGGCCGCGGCCACCGTTACTGCGTGGAGGTGCAGCTGCTCCAGCAGCAGGAGTCCAGCGCGGCGGCGCCGGCGATGAGGTCGTCGAGCGCCTCGTCGGTGAGCTCGATCAGGCCGGCCGGGTTGCCCGGCAGCACGGCCCGCTGGGCGGGGCCGAGGCTGTTCCGGAACTCTTCGTCCTTCCAGGACCGGATGATTTCGTGATCGGACATGCGTTTCTCCTCGGTGCCGATGGGACGGCCGGGATTGGCCGCCCACGCCTGCCGCGGTCACGTTGCCCCGCGGTGGTGGGCAGCCGGTGGGCGAGCGGTCGGAGCCGGGTTCGCGAACAATGGGGAAAGGGGACCCGCGATTTTCCGCGAAGCCTTTCGACGGGTGGCGGAAATGATCTTGAATTCGCCTCGGGCAGCGCGGTTCGGTGGGCCGGGTTGCGTCGATCGGGTCATACCTTGCTGCGGCATGCGGCCCAACGCCGACGCCGTTGATCTTCGCTGCCCCTTGGGGTGGGCAAAGGGGAATTCGCGGTCCCGCCCTGGCGGTTGCCGTCCGGCGACGAACCCCGGCGGGGTCTTGACGGCGAATTGCGCCGTGGGCAATGTTTACCGCTTGGGACGGCGGACGAACAGGGGAGGACGGCACGGCATCGGGCACCTTCGCGCGAATTCTTGACGGAGCGCCGAATCATTCGGCGAGAAATGCACGTCCGAACCGAGGAGTCGAACATGGCGGCGACCTACGGCGCCCCAGGGGTCTACATCGAGGAACGCCCGAGTGGGTCGATGCCGCTGCAGGGGGTCGGCACCGCGGTCGCGGCCTTCGTCGGCTTCACCGCGGCCTACCACGCCGAAGCCGGTGACCCGGCCGACCCGGACGGGGTCAAACCGCAGCTGGTGACGAGCTGGCCGCAGTACGAACGGATCTACGGCGGGTTCGCGCCCGGCATCCTGTTGCCGCACGCGGTGAAGGGCTTCTTCGAGAACGGCGGGACCACCTGCTACATCGTGCGCATCCCGGCCCCGGACGGCGCCGAGCGGCCCCGGCGGGTGCTGGTGTCCGGCGGCAAACAGGAAATCGAAACGCTGACGGTGGAAGCGCTCGACCCGGCGGTGAACTGCGAGGTCGTCATCGAACCGCCCGCGCCACCCGCGGAGGGCGAGGAACCCTCCGGCGGCGAGTTCACCCTGAAGGTCGTGGAAGACGGGCAGGTCCGGGAAGACTACCCGGCGGTCGGCCTCGGCCGCGGCCAGCGCGGCGTGGAGAAACTGGTCAACGGGCACTCCAAGCTCATCCGCGTCGAGGTGCACAACGTCCCCGGCACGGCGCTGGCCGACCGGCTGCCCGCCCCCGGCCGGTACTCGATCGAGCCCGCCGGCCCGGCCGCGGCGAGCGTTTCGCCGCAGGAGTTCGAGGGATCCGAGGCGGCCCGCACCGGATACGCGGGACTCGCGGTCGCCGACACGGTCAGCATGGTCGCCATCCCCGACCTGATCACCCTCGCCACCCGTGACGACGGTTCGTTCGACGACGAGGTCTACCTGGCCGCGCAGGGACGGCTGGTGGACTGGTGCGAGCGCAGCCGGACGAAGATGGCGATCCTCGACGCCCCGCCCGGCCTCGACGCGCAACGCGCCCTGGAATGGCGCAACGCGCTGGGCAAGGACAGCGCGTTCGGCGCCGCGTACTACCCGCACCTGGTGGTGCCGAACCCGCTCACCCGGCCGGGTTCGACGAACGGGGACCGCTTCCTCACGGTGCCGCCGAGCGGGCACGTCGCCGGGGTCTGGGCGCGGACCGACGGCAACCGCGGCGTGTGGAAAGCCCCGGCGAACGAGGTCTGCCGCGGCGTCGCGCGGCTCGCGAACGACGTAACCGACGGCGAGCAGGACCTGCTCAACCCCGCGCAGGTCAACTGCATCCGGTCCTTCGGCGCCAACGGGATCCGGATCTGGGGCGCGCGCACCCTGGCCGCGACCGACCAGAGCTGGCGCTACATCAACGTGCGGCGGCTGTTCATCTTCATCGAGGAGACGATCCGGCGCGGGACGCAGTGGGTCGTGTTCGAGCCGAACGACAGCGACCTGTGGGCGCGGGTCCGGCGCACGGTCGCGGCGTTCCTGCACGGCCTGTGGATGCAGGGCGCCCTGGTCGGAGCCACCCCGGAACAGGCGTTCTACATCCTGTGCGACGAGTCCAACAACCCGGAGTCGTCGGTGAGCGAAGGAAAACTGGTCGTCGACGTCGGGCTCGCCCCGGTGAAACCGGCGGAGTTCGTCGTGTTCCGGATCAGCCAGTGGCAGGGCGGCGCCACCACTTCGGAATAGCTCCCGGAAGGAGTAGCAAGTGCCGGATCTGGCGACGACGTCGGTCTTCGTGCTGGAGATCGACAGTGTCGAGATGGGGAGTTTCCGCAAGGTCTCCGGGATCGAGTCGGAGACCGAGACGATCGAGTACAAGGAGGTCACCAAGGACGGCCGGATGATCATCCGCAAGCAGCCGGGCGCGATGAAGTGGTCCGACATCACCCTGGAGCGCCGGATCGACACCTCGCACTCGCTGTGGGAGTGGCGCAAGGAAGTGATCGACGGCGACATCGACAAGGCCCGCCGGCACGGGTCGATCGTCGCGAAGAACTCCAAGATGGAGGAGGTCGCCCGGTGGAACTTCACCGACGGGTGGCCGTCCAAGTGGACCGGCGCGGACTTCGACGCCGGCGCCAACGACGTCGCGACCGAGAAGGTCGTCATCACCCACGAAGGCCTGGTCCGCGCGTGAGCCTGCACACCGAATACCCCTTCACCCTGCCGAAGGGCTATGTGGACGACGAGGGTTCGCTGCACCGCACCGGGGTGATGCGGCTGGCCTGCGCCCGTGACGAGATCGAGCCGTTGCGCGACCCGCGGGTCAAGGAGAACGAGGCCTACGCGACGGTGATCGTCCTGGCGAAGGTGATCACCGAGCTGGGTGACATCGCGCAGGTGACGCCGAAGGTGGTCGAGAAGCTGTTCGTCAGCGACTACCAGTACCTGCAGGACTTCTACCGGATCATCAACTTCGGCGACGCGAGCATCCTGGAGACGCTGGAGCCGGGCACCCCTTTCCCGCAGGAGGTGCTGGCGGTGGACTAGCACGTTACGCCGTCGACGAGCTCTGGCGGGAGGTCGCGTACCTGGCCTACCACCTGCACTGGGGCCTGGACCAGCTGCTGGACCTCGAACACGGCGACCGGATCAGGCTGCTCACCGAGGTAGGCGGATTGAACGAACGGTTCTGGCAGGGGGTGGAGGGTGACCGGGACGGCACGCACGCCTGATCCGCCGTTCACCGGCCGGTTCGTGTTCCTGGTGGACGGCCTGACGATCGGCGCGTTCACCGAGGTGTCGGGACTGTCGGTGCAGATCGACACCGAGGAGCTGGCCGAGGGCGGCCAGAACCACTACACGCACAAGCTGCCCGGCCGGATGAAGTGGCCGAACCTGGTGCTCAAGCGCGGGATCACGGATTCGGACAACCTGTTCGAGTGGTTCGCGAAGTGCTCCGGCGACGGGTTCGCGAAGGCGGAAAACCGCCTCGAGCGGCTCGGCGGATCGGTGAAGCTGCTGGACACCAAGGGCCGGACGGTCCGCCGGTGGAGCTTCGTCGAGGCGTATCCGGTGAAGTGGACCGGACCGCGCCTGGCGGCGTCCTCGCGTGATCTCGCCGTCGAGGAGCTGGAGGTGTGCCACTGTGGCTTCAAGCCGGAGAAGTAGCCCCGGTTGTGCGGCGCGGGGACGGCTGTCCCGCGTGACGCGGCGGTTGCTGCCGGGCCGTGCGCGGTCCGGGCACGGGTCGGCCGGCGGGGTGGCCGGGTTGCCGGTGCGGCCGCCCTGGTGGCGCGTGGTCGCCCGGTGGCTGGTGACCCGCCGGAGCCAGGGTGGTGGGGACCGGGCGGCCGCCGCGGTGTCACAGCGATTGATCGCCCCCGGGCAGCCTGCGCCTAAACCCCTGCTGCCGAAGACGATCGCCCTCACCGCACGGCGGTCGGTGGCTCGCGGCCGCCGGGAGATTTCCGGTACCGGGAGTCGAGGTCTGGGGCCACGCCGGGGCCGTCTTGTCGTTGCCCGGTCGCGAGCGGCCTCACCCGGCGCGGACCCGGCCGGAGCGACTCCGGCGCGAGCGGCTTTGCCCGGCCCGGTTCTTCGCCGAGGGGGTGCGGCTCGGTCCGGAGCGCCTTCGTCGGGTGAGGTCCGGGCGGCGGCTTCGGTGCGGTCGGCCTTTCCCGTTGTGGAGTTGCCGAAACTGGGATCGGCCGGAGCGGCTTCGGCGAAGACCGTCTCCGCACCGGGAATTTCGTCCGGCGGCCCGGCCGGGATGGTGGCCGCCGGAGGCCGGACGGGACTGGCTGGAGCCGGAGCGGCACTGGTCCGAAGGTTCCCGGCCGAAGCGGACCTGCCCGGGATCGGCTCGACCGGAGGAACCCAGGCCTCGGCAAGGGGATTCCCGACTGGTGGAGGTCCGGCCGGACCGGCCGCAGCGCCATCGGGCCGTGCGACCCCTGTTGTGTCCCGAGCGCCCTCCACAAGGGGGATCTTGTCCGGCGCTCGTCGTGTTCCGGCCAGCGCGGACCTGACCGGCGGCTTGAAAGTCCGTGAAGGCCTCCTTCCCGGCCTTAAGAGCCGGGAAGGAGGCCTTCACGGACTGGTTGGTTTTTCACACGACAGAACTCCACTCACGC
>NZ_JBFACT010000042.1:0-79202 GCF_040640995.1 Amycolatopsis sp. NPDC021455
GCGGCCAGCACCTCCAGGACCTGGATCCGGATCGGGTGGGCGAGGCACTTGAAGAGATCGGCTTTGATCCGGTAGAGCGGCTCGGTCGTGCGGGAACGGGCGGGCATCGGCACCTCCTGGTTTGATGACTCTATCAATCCATCAATCCGTGAGGGCGGCGGGTGCCTCCGCGCGGTGCGGCAGTTGCCTTCCGGCTTCCGGAACGACGGCGGCCACCAGCGCCAATGGTCACTGTGGACGATCCGGGACGAACGTGCCCGCCGCCCCGGCGCCGGCATCTCCACGGGCCGGCCTCGGGGCGCCCGCCCCTGACTGCAGCTTTCACGTGAAAGCTAACCGGAGTGAGCACTCCAGCTCGCTTTCACGTGAAAGCTGCGGGTCGCTGTGCGCGGTTTCCAGGTGGGTCTCGTCCCGTTCCCCGGAGAAAGCACAGCAGGGCCGGAGGTCAGCAGGTCTTGCGGACGTACCCGCTCGTTCCCTGCGGCACCACGTACAGGTCACGCCGGACCATGCTGATCTTGCTCTTCCACTCCGGGCAGCCCTTGCTCATGCCCGAGGCGGTGTACTCGACGTCGACCACCCGGTTGTTGAACGGGCCGGCGTAGTCGCCGCACTCCTCGTACTCGCCGCATTCCTCGGTGACGGCGAAGTCGAGGCCGTTGGCCACGCGGTTCCCGGCCAGTTCCGGCGTGTTCTTCTGGGCGATGGCGAGGTTCTTGCCGTGCGCGTAGGCGGACAGGAGCTTGATGTACTCCTGCGCGTGCGTGGTGGTGAGCAGGTTCTTGGACCTGCTGTAGCTGTCGAAGTTGTCCGGCTCGATCGCCTGGTAGCCCTTCGAGGCGCACGTGTCGATCCAGCCGGAGACCTTGGCGGCGACCCGGGTGCGCTTGTCCGCGGTGCGCAGGTCGAGCAGGGTCTCCTTCCAGTCCGGGTCGACGACCTTGTTGCCGTTGGAATCGCGGAGCAGCAGGTCGCTCTGCCAGTCGCCGTCGTGGCCTTCCTGAGCCTGGAAAGCGTTGAGGTAGCAGATGTTGTACTTGCCGCTCGCCGGTGCCGCCGAAACGTCGCGGCTGACGATCTGCACGCCCGAGGGCGGGGTGTAGGCGCCGCCGATCTGGTAGTCGAACCCGGCGGCGAGCGGTGGCAGGGTGACCGCGGCCGAAGCCGGTGCGGCCACCGCCGTGAGGGTGCCGACGGCGAGCGCGCCCGCCGCCGTGAACGAAGCGAATCGCTTGCCGTGGACGGGGAGAAAACGCTTCATACGGACTCCATCATCGTCGGGGGCTGTCGTCGGCGAAAGGTAGGGAGAACACCCACCGCGGTCAACGAAACGCGCATTCGCGATGAGCGTTTCACCGGTCCTTCGCGGAGACGGTTTCGACCACGGTGACCCGGACGCCGGCCCGGCGGATCGCCGCGACCGCACCGGGCGCGGCGGAGGAGTCGGTGATGACCTCGTGCACGTCGTGGATGTCGCCCATGCGGGCGAGGGTGGTCCGCCCGAGCTTGCTGCCGTCGGCCAGCACCACCACGCGCTGGGCGCGGCCGAGCATCGCGCGGTTGGTCCGCGCCTCGTTCTCGTCGTGCGTGGTGATGCCCGCCGCCGCGTCGATGCCGTCCACGCCGACGAACGCCGTGCCGATGCTGATCGACGCCAGCACGTGCTCGGCCCAGGGGCCGACCAGCTCGTAGGACTGGGGCCGGGCGACACCACCGACGACGACCAGTTTCAGCCGGGGGTGCAGGGCGAGCTCCATCGCGATGTTCAACGCGTTCGTGACCACGGTCAGGTCCGCCCGGCCCGGCAGCTCCCTGGCGAGCTCGCTCGTGGTGGAGCCGCCGGTGAGGGCGATGACGTGCGGCCCGGTCGCCAGCGTGCGGATCGCCGCGCGCACGATGGCGCGTTTCGCGTCCCGGGACCGGCTTTCCCGGTACGGCGGCGGCACCTCGTTCGTGCGCCCCCGGGGCCGCGCGCCGCCGTGGGTGCGGGTCAGCAGCCGCTGTTCCTCCAGTTTGGCCAGATCGCGCCGCAGCGTGGCGGAGGAGACGCCGAAGCGGGCGCTGAGCTCACCCACGTGCAGCGAGCCGGTGTCCGCGAGCACCCGCAACAGCTCCGAGAGCCGTTCGGCCCGGGTGGTGTGCCGTTTCCGCGTGGACATGGGCCGAGCCTACGACAGCCGGCGAAACGCTCAATCCGAATGCGCATTTGGACACCGGACCTTGCCTCCGCGCACGGGCGCGGATGACTCTCCGGGAGTACGTCCCGGAAATCGGAGGCAGCACCTATGAGCAGGAGCGGGGAGTGGTCCGGCGACAGCCGGACCGCGCGGGAGATCCGGCAGCAACCCGCCAGCTGGGTCCAGGTGGCGCGGGTGGTGCGGCAGGCCCGGCCGGAGATCGGAGAACTGGCCCTCGCCGATGCCCGCTTCAGGATCCTGCTGACCGGTGCGGGCACTTCGGCGTTCATCGGCGAGGTCGTGGCCCGCGACCTCGCACGCCACCTCGGCCGGCCGGTCGAGGCGATCGCGACCACGGAGATCGTCGCCGACCCGGCTGCCGTGGTCGTGGACGACCGGCCGATCGTGCTGGTGTCCTTCGCGCGCAGCGGCAACAGCCCCGAGTCCGTCGCCGCGGCGGACCTGCTGGCCCGGCTGGCTCCCGAACTGCGGCACCTGGTGATCACCTGTGACCCGGAAGGGGAGCTGGCCCGGCGGTGGTCCGGTGCCGGGAACGCCGTCGTGGTGGCCCTCCCGGACGAGGTCAACGACCGCGGCTTCGCGATGACCTCCTCGTTCACCGGGATGGCGCTGGCGGCGCTGCTCGCCTTCGGCTTGGACGTCGACGTCGACGCGCTGGCCCGCGCCGGGTCCACTGTGCTCGATGGCGCCGCGGAGCACGCGTCGGCGATTTCCGGCGCCAAGCCGGCCCGCCTGGTGTTCCTGGGCTCCGGCCCGCTGCACGGGCTGGCCCGGGAGGCCGCGCTGAAGTGCCTGGAGCTGACCCGGGGTGAGGTGGTCGGCATCGCCGATTCCGCGCTGGGCTTCCGGCACGGCCCGAAGTCGGTGCTCGACGAGCGCACGATCGCCGTGGTCTTCCTGTCCACCGATCCGCACGCGCGGCGGTACGACGGGGACATCGCGCGCGAGCTGGTGCGGTCACTCGGCGAAGAACGGGTGGTCGTGGTGGGCGGGAACGACGCCGACGAGTTCGCCGGCGCGCGGATCTGGCCCGTGCCCTCGCCTCCTGGCCTCCCCGTGGCCGGTTACGCGCTGCTCGCCGTGATCGCGGCGCAGACCACGGCTCTCGCGTGCTCGCTCGCGCTGGGCATCACCCCCGACAACCCGTTCCCCGGCGGGGAAGTGAACCGCGTCGTGCAGGGCGTGGTCATCCACGAGTTCGATCCCGCGGAGGTGAGCTGAGGTGTTCCTCGGTGTCGACGGTGGCGGGACGAAGACGGCGTTCTGCCTGGTCGGGTTCGACGGCCAGGTCGTCGCGGAGGCCAGGACCGCGAGCGTGTACTACCTGAGCGAAGGCCTGCGGATCGTGGAACCCCTGCTGCGGCAGGGGATCGGCGAAGTCTGCGACGCCGCGGGCATTTCGGTCTCGGACATCACGTACGGCTTCTTCGGCCTGCCCGCCTACGGGGAGATCAGCGCCGACGTGCCGGTGCTCGACGCCATCCCCGCCCGGATCCTCGGCACGGGCGGCTACCGCTGCGGCAACGACATGATCTGCGGCTGGGCCGGCTCGCTGGGGGCGGTCGACGGCATCAACGTCGTCGCCGGCACCGGCTCGATCGCCTACGGCGAACGCGAAGGCCGGCAGTGGCGCGGGGGTGGCTGGAGCGAGCTGTTCGGTGACGAAGGCTCCGGCTACTGGGTGGCGATCCAGGGCCTGAACGCCTTCAGCCGGATGGTCGACGGGCGGCTGCCCACCGGGCCGCTGGCCGGGGAGATGCGGCAGGCGCTCGGCCTCGCCGTCGACTTCGACGCGATCGACGTCGTCGTGAACCAGTGGCAGGGCGACCGGGGCCGCATCGCGTCCCTGAGCAAGGTCGTGGCCCGGGCCGCGGACGCCGGCGACGCGGTCGCGACCGGGGTGTTGCGAGAGGCCGGGCGTGAGCTCGCCCTCCTCGTGGACGTCGGCCGGACAGCTCTCGGATTCGAAGCCGCCCAACGGGTTCCGGTGTCGTACTCCGGCGGCATGTTCGGTTCGGCACCCGTGCTGGCGTCGTTCCGCGACGCGCTCTCCCTCGAGTACGACCTCCGTGAGCCACTGCTGGAACCGCACATCGGCGCCGCGCTCTACGCGGCACGCCTGCACGGACACCCGCTGCGGGCCGAGCAAGTCCACTCGACCGCGTCCCTGCACCGCTGAGGAGCCGAGATGACCGGGACAGAGGTATCCCGCCGGGTGAACAGCTGGATCCCGTACGCGGGACTGCTGGTGGTTTTCTGGGGCGTGTGGGGGGCCATTTCCAGCCTGCCCACCAAGCTCTACGCCTATCCCGACCCGATGGTGTACGTGGTCTGGGCCCTGACCATGCTGGTGCCCGCGTGGTTTTCGCTGCGCGGCAGGAAGTTCGACCGCGGCCGGGTCGCCGCCGGGTACGGGCTGCTGATCGGGCTCACCGGCGCGGGCGGGCAGCTGGTGCTGTTCAAGGCCCTCACGATCGGGCCGGCCTACGTGATCTTCCCGATCGTCGCGCTGTCGCCCGCCGTCACGGTGCTGCTGGCGTTCGTCGCGTTGCGGGAACGGCTCGGCGGGTGGTCGTGGGCGGGCGTGCTGCTCGCCCTCGTCGCCGTCGTGCTGTTCTCCGTGTCCACAGGGGACGGCGGGGACAGCGGGTGGCTCTACCTCGTGCTGGCCGTTCTGGTCTGCGTGGCGTGGGGTGTGCAGGCGTTCTTCATGCGCAAGGCCGCGCTCGCCGGGGTGGACGACGCTTCGACGTTCGGCTGGATGACCGTCAGCGGGCTGCTGCTGATCCCGGTCGCCGTGCTGATGATGGGCGGGCTGCCGCTGGCGTTCCCGTGGCAGGCACCCGCGCTGACCGCGGGTACCCAGCTGCTCAACTCGGTCGGCGCGCTGTTCCTCGTGATGGCGATGAGCCGGGGCAAGGCCTCGATCGTGGCACCGGTGACCAACGCCCTCGCCCCGGTGCTGACGATCGGCCTGTCGCTGCTGTTCTTCGGCGCCGCGCCCACCGGGTTCCAGGTCGCGGGCATCGTGCTGGCCCTGGCCGGATCGACGCTGATGGTCTACCGCGCGGAGAAGAGCGGCGAGTCGTGACACGCCGGATCCTCACGGTCACCCTCAACCCCGCCATCGACGTGACCTACCGGGTGGACGTGCTGCGCCCGGGGGAGACCGTGCGGGTGCCGGACGTCCGGTCGCGCGCCGGCGGCAAGGGGGTCAACGTCGCGGCCGTGGTCCGCCGGCTGGGTGGCGAGAGCCTGGTGCTGGCGCTGACCACCACCCGGACGCCGGACGAGTTCCGGGACGGCCTGGACGGGCTGGGGCTCGCGCACCGGCTCGTCCCCGCGCTGCCGGCGGTGCGGCGGACCGTGGCCGTGGTGACTCGTGCGGACGGCACGACGATGTTGCAGGAGAACGGTTTTCCGGCCGGCGAGACGGCGGAAGCGGGCATCTTCGCCGCCCTCCGCGCCGAGCTGTCGGCCGGCGCGGGAGCCGTCGTGATCTCGGGCAGCGTGCCCGAGGGGCTGGGCGCCGACGTCCCCGCCAGGCTGGTCCGGCTGTGCGGACGGCACGACGTGCCGGTCATCGCCGACGTCTCCGGCGCGGCGCTGCGCGAGGCCGCCGGGAGCGGCGCGGTGCTCATGCCGAACGAGGACGAGCTGAAGGAACTGGCCGGATCCGGAGCCGAAGCCTGCCAGGACCTCGTGGCCGCGGGAGCGCCGGCCGTCGTGGCCACCGCCGGCCCGGACGGCGCGACCGCCGTGACGGCCCGAGGTGCCTGGCGCGCCCGGCCCGCCGAGGTGGTCACCGGCAACCCGGCCGGCGCCGGCGACGCGGCGGCCGCGGCGCTGGCGGTGCACCTGAGCGCCGGTGGAGTGTCCGAAGTGGACTGGCCGGTCGCGCTCGCGGACGTGGTCGCGACGTCGGCGGCCGCGGTCCTGCGGCCGGTCGCCGGCGAGATCGACGTCGCGGCCAGGGAACGGTGGATTCGAGCGGTGGAAGTGGAGAGGATCCGATGAACTGGGCCGGCCTGCTGGACGACCTGCGAACGCAGCGGCGCGCGATCGGGGCGTTCAACGCGATCCTGATCGAGCACGCCGAAGCCGTCGTGGCCGGCGCGGAGCGCAGCGGGCTCCCGGTGATCCTGCAGATCTCGCAGAACGCGGTGCGCTATCACGGTGCGCTGGCGCCGTTCGCGCTCGCCTGCCTGCGGCTGGCGGAGAGCGCGACCGTGCCCGTCCTGGTGCACCTCGACCACGTCGAGGACGAGGAGCTGATCCGCGAGGGGCTCGACCTGGGCATCAAGTCCGTCATGTTCGACGCGGCCGCGTTGCCCTACGCCGAGAACGTGGCCAGGACGCGAGCCGTCGTCGAACGCTGCCACGCCGCGAGCTGCCGCGTCGAGGCGGAGCTGGGCGAGATCGGCGGCAAGGACGGCGCCCACGCCCCCGGCGTGCGCACGGACCCGGACGAGGCCCGCGAGTTCGTCGCGGCCACCGGCGTGGACTCGCTCGCGGTGGCCGTCGGATCGTCGCACGCCATGGCCGACCGCAGCGCGGTGCTCGACGAATCGCTGATCGCCGCGCTCGCCCGCAGTGTTCCGGTGCCGCTGGTGCTGCACGGTTCCTCCGGCGTGACCGACGAAGGCCTGCGCGGCGCGGTGGCGAGCGGCATCGTCAAGGTCAACATCGGAACGCGGCTGAACCAGGTGCTCACGGCCGCGCTGCGCTCGACGCTGGGGGAGCAGGCGACGGTCACCGACCCCCGCCGCTACCTGGCCCCCGGGCGGGAGGCGGTGCGCGACGAGGTGGCCCGGCTGCTCACCCTGCTCGCGAAGTGAGCGGCCGGGGTACGGCCCGGGTCTCAAACGCCCCAATGTGGCGTTGGGTGCGTTGGACGCACCGAACGCCACATTGGGTGCGTTGGACGCACCCAATGCCACATTGGGGCGCTGGGGCCCGAGCGTCAAACTGCTCGCGACGCGCCCGGCGGAGCCAGAGCCGTCGCCGCCGTCCACTATGGATGGTGATCGGTCACCTCGTCGCGGAAGGCCGTCACCGCGCACTCGGCCGCGTTGCCCGCGTTTTCCGTGGCGACGACGAGGCTGCCGGCGATCGTGATCGCCGGTTCCAGGGGGATCGCCCGGACCCGGGTCGAGCGGATTTCGGCGACCTGGTCGGCGGGCAGCACCGTCCAGCTCCGGGGCTCCGAGCCGACTTCGACGATCGTGTCCTGGAGCGTGCCGGTCGGCCGGCCCGCCCTCGGGTGCAGTCCGGCGTCGTGCAGCGCCAGGACCACGGCGTCGTGCAGCGCCGGGTCGTGCCGGCGGGCGGGGACGCGCAGCGTGTCCTCGGCCAGTTCGGCGAGGCCGACGGCGGGCCGGCCCGCGGCCGGGTGGTGGCGGGAGACCACCGCGTACAGGCGTTCGGTCCAGGTCGGCAGCACCGTGAGCCCGGGCACCGAACGCACGCCACGGGTCAGCGCCAGGTCGAGCTCACCCTGCCGGAGTGCGTTGAGCCGGGCTTCGACGGGGAGGTCGACCAGCACCACGTCGAACTCCGGCGCCCGCTCGCGGAGGGCGTCGATCCCGCGTTCCAGGCGGGCGGTCATGCCGGCGGCGGTGCCGATGCGCATGGTGGTCATGACCTGCTTCGCCGCGGCCTCGACCTGGCTCGCGGCGGCGAGCGTGCTGCGGGCCGCGTCGAGCACCCGCTGCCCGGCCGCGGTGAGCCGGACCCGCCGGGGCGACCGGTCCAGCAACCGCACCCCGAGCTCCCGCTCCAGCCGGGCGATCTGCTGGCTGACGGCGGGTTGCGCGATGTGCAGCCGTTCGGCGGCCCGGCCGAAGTGCAGCTCGTCGGCGACCGTGACGAAATAGTGCAGTGCCCGCAACTCCACAGTGCCTCACCTCTCGACGATAAGGAAAGCTTATCGCAGCACGTAACGGTTGGATCTGGTTTGCCTCGCCGGCCGGTGCTGAAGTCGTGATCATGACAATCGAACTGGGCCCCCTCGGCGCCTACCTGACCGCTGCCGAGGCGACCGTGGCGCAGGCCGTCGCGCTGGAGGAAGCCGGATACGACGCGATCTGGCTGGCCGCGTCGCCGGCCGCCGATCTCCTCGCGGTGCAGCGGCTGCTCGAGGCCACCAGCCGGATCGTGGTCGGCACCAGCGTGCTCAACGTCTGGCAGGCCGACGCGGACGAGGTCGCGCGCTCCTACCACCGGATCGCGGGCGAGCACGCCGACCGGCTCTTCATCGGCATCGGCGCGGGCCACCGTGAAGTCGACGCCGGGTACACGTCCCCGGTGGCGAAGATCGCGAGCTACCTGGACACCCTGACCGCGGCCGGCGTCCCCGCCGACCGCGTGCTGCTGGCCGCGCTCGGACCCCGCATGCTCCGGCTGGCGGCCGACCGCGCCGCGGGCACGCTCACGCTCCAGGTGACCCCCGAACACACCCGCCGCGCCCGCGAGATCCTCGGCCCGGACAAGCTGGTGGTGCCCGGCCACGGCGTGGTGCTGGACACCGACGCAGAACGGGCCAGGGAGACCGGCCGCGCCGGCGTGCGGCCCATGCTGGGTATCGCCAACTACGCCGGCAACCTCCGGCGGATCGGCTACACCGACGAGGACCTCACCGACCCCTTCAGCGACCGGCTGATCGACGCGCTGGTGCTCCACGGCGACGCGACGACCATCGCGGCGGGCATCCAGGCGGAGATCGCGGCGGGAGCGAACCAAGTCGGCGTGCACGCCGTGGGCGAGGACCCGATCGGCGTCCTGCGCGCGGTTTCCCAGGCGGTGCGCGATCGGCAGGTCCTGCTGCACGGCTAGTGTTGCGCGTCCGAGGTTCGTTGACGGCGGCCCCGACTCAAGCGCCCCAATGTGGCGTTGGTTGCGTTGGGCGCACCGAATGCCACATTGGGTGCGTTGGGCGCACCGAACGCCACATTGGGGTGCATCGGCCCGAACGTCGAACAGCTTGCGACGCGCGGCACCAGCCGCGTCGGCTCGCACCGCTGGACGCGCCGTCGTGCGGAACCGCCGGTCCTCCCGGACGATGGGCACCGGAGGAGGCTGACCGGATGCGGGAACGCGGGGCTGTCCTGCTGCTGTGCCTGGCACAGTTCGTCGACGTCCTCGGCGTGACCGTCGCCGTGGTCGGGCTGCCGGAAATCGGGCGCGGGCTCGGTGGTTCCGGTGCCGCCACGCAGTGGGTCGTCAGCGGGTACGCCCTGCTGTTCGGCGGGTTCCTCGTCCCGGCGGGCCGGCTCGGCGACCGCTTCGGGCACCGGCGGACGTTCCTCGGCGGCGTGGCGGCCTTCGCCGTGGCCTCCCTTGCCGCCGGGCTGGCTCCCACGCTGCTCGTGGTGATCGTCGCGCGGGCCGCGCAGGGGCTCGCGGCCGCGTTCGTCGTGCCCTCGGCCTTCGCCCTGGTGCTGGCGCTCACCGAAGAGGGCCGCGAGCGGGTCCGGGCGGTGGGCTGGTGGACCGCGACGGCGGCGGCCGGCGGCGCCGCGGGGTTCCTGTGCGGCGGTGTGCTGGTGCAGGCCCTCGGCTGGCGGGCCGTGTTCCTGGTCAACGTGCCGATCTGCGTGCTCGTCCTGGTGCTCGCCCCGCGACGGCTCGCCGGCCGCGGCGACGGCGGTGGTCCCCGCGTCCCGCTGGACCTGCCGGGGGCGTCGCTCGTCACCTGCGGGCTCCTGGCCGGGATCGCGGGACTTTCCGGCGTGCTGCCGGTCGTGCTGGCGCCCGTGGCCGTCCTGCTGCTCGGCGCGTTCGTCCTCGTGGAGCTCAGGTCGCCGAACCCGCTGGTGCCGGGCCGGCTCGTGGGCTCGGCGCGATTCCGCTCCGCCCTGGTCGCGGCCTTCGCCCTGACCTGCGCGACGACCCCGGCGAGCGTCGCCGGGACGGCGTTCTTCCAGACTGCGCAAGGACTTCCGGCCGGCCTGACCGGCGTCCTGTTCGCCCCGTTCAGTGCCGGCGTGGTCGTGGGCGGCACCGCGGCGACGCGGCTGCTGGACCGGCGGCGGACCCGGCCGGTCGCCGCGGGCGGGTTCGGCGTCGTGGTGACCGCGTTGCTGCTGGGGACACTCGCGGTGGCCATGGGCTCGACGGTCCTGTTCACGGTGGCCTTGGCCGGGGCGGGCTTCGGGCTCGGTGCCGCGTCGGTCGCCGCGACCAGCGCGGGCACCGAGGTCGTCGGGGACGAGCACCGGGGGATCGCCTCGGGCCTGCTCAACACGGCTCCCCAGCTGGGCTCGGCGATCGGCACCGCCGTGGTCGGCGTGGTGGCGCTGAACACCGTCCCGCCGGAGCTGACCGCCGGCCTGCTCGTCGCGGCCGGGGTGGCGATCGCGGGCACCCTGGCCACCGCCGGGCTCGGCGACCGCGTCCCCCAGCCGAGGCCGTGAAACCTATCGGCCCAGATCGGCGAGGACGGCGCGAGCCGCCCGGCAGCCGGAGGCCAGGGCGCCTTGGATCGAGCTCGTGTCCCGGTGGTCCCCGCACACGTAAAGCCCTTCGCCCAGCCGGACTTCGCGGCGGATGTCGTGCGGGGGCGGCATGGCCGGCAGCCCGTGCGCGATCTCGTAGCGGGCCACCAGCGGCCAGCGGCTCGCGTCCGTGCGGTACATCCGCCCCAGCGCCCGGCGCACGACGTCCTCCGGCAGCGTGGTCAGCGCAGACGCGCTCACCAGCGCGGCACCGGGCGGCGCGTACGCCGGGCACACCTCACTGACCACACTCGTGTTCGCGACCGGCCCGCCGCGGGCGTCGACCACGATGACCGGTTCGCGCAACGGCGACCGCGGCGGCGCGAAGTACCACGTCGTCCCGCTGTTCCACTTCGGCTCCCCGGCACCGGCGAGCCGGGCGGCCGTGGAGCCGTCGGTCGCGACGACGACCGCGCGTGCCGTCCAGGTCTCTCCGCCGGCGGTGCGGACGCCGCCCGGCCGGACCTCCTCGACCGGCGTGTTCAGGTGAACGGCCGGCAGTGCCCGGGCCAGCTGCCGCGGCAGTTCGCCCATGCCGAAGGCGGGCAGCGACGGCGCCGAGCGCAGGAAGCTGCGCCACACCAGCTGGAAGAACCGCGAGGACGTCGTCAGCTCGCTCTCCAGGAACACGCCCGAGAGGAACGGGCGCAGCACGGTCTCCACCGCCCGCTCGGACAGCCCGGCGCGGCGCAGTTCGGCCAGCGTCGTGCGGTCGTCGCGGTCGAGGATCCCGCGGACCGGCCCCGCGGCGACGCGGGCGGACAGCGCTCCGAGCGCCGCCAGGTCCTTCGCCGAGAAATGGCGCCGGGCCATGATGTCGCGCACCGCCTTCGGCGTGTCGACCGGGTTGCCGAGCAGCGCGACGCGGTCGTCGCCGGCCACCCGCGCCGCGCGCCAGAACCGGCCCGGCCGCAGGGCGTCGACGTCCACCAGGCGCCGGATCGCCGGGTAGGCCGGGTTGAGGACCTGGAACCCGCGGTCGAGGCGGAAGCCGTCGACGACGTCGGTGCGCACCCGGCCGCCGACGTCGTCGGACGCCTCCAGCACCGCGCACGGCACGCCGGCCCGATGCAGCGTCACCGCGGCGGCCAGGCCGGCGAGGCCCGCGCCGGCGATGACGACGTCCGTCTCGTGCCGCCCGCTCACCGGCGGCCCGCCGCCAGCCGGTTCAGCAGGCCGATCCGGCCCCGGTTGGGCACCGAGCGCACCGGGTGCCCGGCGAGTCCCCAGCCCGCGAGGAGCGTGTTGGCGGCGGCCCAGCCGGTGGTGGCCGCGCGTTCCATCAGCGCGACCGGGAGGTCGATCCGCACGCCGTCGCCGGCGAGCGCCAGCGCCGGGTCCGGCGTTTCGACCGTCGGGCGGCGCGCGAAGTCGCCCAGCCCGAAGAGCGGACAATCCTCACGCCACAACGAGATCGAGCCGACGACGCGCGCGTCGAGGGTCTCGGGGTAGATCTCGTGCAGGCGTTCGTCCAGGGCCTTCTCGAGGCGATCCCCGGTCGTGGCCGCGTACGCGTGCAGCTCGACCACCGACCCGCCGGTGCGGGCGGCCCACCGCCGTGCCTCGCCCTCGTAGCGGTCGAGCAGGCTGATGTTGTCCAGCGGCGGCACGCTCCCGGTGCCCAGGAACGGCGGCCGGGCAGCGTCCACGGGCCGGTCGAGCCAGAGCCGGCGGACCAGGAACGGCGGTGCCGTGCGCAGCCCGGCGACGGCGGCTCGCCATTCCGCCGTGCCGGCCGTCGGGGAAGCGGCGACGATCTCGCGCAGTCCCGGGACGTCGCAGGCGAGCACGACGGCGTCGAACCGCTCGGTGCGGTCCGTGGTCGTGACCGCGAAGCCGCCGGGAATGCGTTCGAGCGACGCCACCGCGGTGCCGGTCCGGATGCTCACCCGGCGATCGCCGAGGTAGCCGGCCAGGGGGTCCCACAGCGCCTGGGGGAACGGCTCGGCCGGCACGTCGAACACGAGACCTTCGCTGGAGCCCAGGAAGTACAGGTGGAACATGGTCGCCAGCTCCGCCGCGGACAGCTCCCGGGGATCGGCGAAGAAGCTCCGGGAGAAGACCTCGAACGCCAGGTGCTTCGCGGCCTCCGGGAAGTTGATCGCTTCCAGGAAGCTCGCCGCGTCGACGTCGTCGAGCCGGTGGTAGGTCTCGGGGACGCTGACGGTCGCCAGCGGCAGCGCGCCGCGGCCGTTGATGCGCACCAGGTCCTGCGGGGTGAAGGTCGGGCTGCGCCAGGCGAAGGCGAGCGCGTTCCACGGCGGGGTCCGGGGGAGACCGGCGAAGGTGTCCGTGCGCCCCTGGGCGTCCAGCAGCGGGTAGTCGGCCAGCGGGGTCAGCCGGTCCAGCCGGGGATCGGTGCGCGTGAGCAGCGACCGCAGGTTGTAGTACTGGCGGAAGAAGGCGTGGAAGCCACGGCTCATCGTGACCCCGGTGCCGTCCGGCAGCCGGTCGCCCCAGCCGCCGACCCGCCCGCCGAGGTGGTCCTCGCGCTCGAACAGCGTCACGGTGACGCCGCGCTCGGCCAGCCCGGTCGCCGCGGTGAGACCCGCGATGCCCCCGCCGACGACCGCCGCGGCCGGGCGCCTGCCGAGCAGCCCGGCGTCGGGAAGGCCCGCGGGGGCGGGCCGGGTGACCATCCGGGGGTCGGTGCCGGGGGTCACGGGTCCTCCTTCGGGTTCGTGCCGAGAACGGTGTGGACGACGCCGCGCTGCCAGCCGGGCATCGACGCGGTCCGGACGTCGGTGAACCCGGCGTCGGAGAGCCGGTGGCAGAGCGCGGCGAGCCCGTCGAACTCCAGCACGCTGCGACGCAGGTGGCGGTACAGCGTCGCGTCGCCGGTGGTGACCTTCCCGAGCGGGATGATCACGCCCGCGCAGACGGCGTTCCACACCCACCGGGCCCGCCGCGAGTCGCGCACGGAGTACTCGTGCACCACGATGCGGCCACCCGGGCGCAGCAACCCGCGCAGCCGCCGCAGCTGCCGGGTCGGCTCGGTGACGTTGCGCAGCAGGTACGCCGCCAGGATCGCGTCGAAGGGCCCCCGGATCCCGCTCAGCTCCTCGACGGGCGTGTGCACGAACTCGACGCCGTCCGGCCACTCCTTCGCGCGGGCCCGCGCGAGCATCTCCGCCGAGGCGTCGAAGGCGATGACCCGCGCCCCGGGGACGGCGGACAGCAGCGCGGCCGTCGACGCGCCGGTGCCGCAGCCGGCGTCCAGCAGCCGCAGACCCGGGACGCCCTCGGGCAGACCCAGCCGCCGCGCCGACAGGCGAAGGTGGTCGTGGTAGCCGGGGTTCGCGCCGACCAGCCGGTCGTACCAGCGGGCTTCGGTGTCGAAGGCCGCCGGGACGCGGCCGCGGGGCAGCCCGTCCTTCGCCATCGCGCTCATGACCGCTCCTCGCGGGGCTTGGCCCGTTCCCACCCCAGCAGCACGGCGGTCACCAGGGCGAAGCCGAAGAGGAAGTCCTCGACCGGGATGTCCCACGGGAACCGCCAGCCCGTGATGTGCTCGGGGGCGTACCGGACGATCGGGTCGGAGAGCTTGGTCAACCAGCCGTCCACCGGGATCTGGAAGGCGGTCACCACCGCGATCGTGACCCAGTAGCCGGGACGGCGGAACAACCCCGTGCGCAGCAGGAAGACCTCGAGGAGGACGACGACGGCCACCGCGGCGGCCGCCGGCACGGTGTAGCCCCAGGGAATCACCGGTGGGCCTCCTGCCGGACCCACCGCCGGACCACCACGCGCGTCAGCTCGACCATCTCGTAGGTCAGCACGCCGCAGATCGGGATCACCGCGAAGAACAGGACCTCCTCCAGTGGCACGGCGAAGGGCGCCCGGATCCCGGTGACGTGGCCGGGCGCGAAGTCCCAGACCCCGGCGGCGATCGCCAGCGCGTCCCACCCGAGGAACACCAGCGCCACCGGCAGCACCGCGCGCGCCAGCCGCCGCGGCTGCCGGTAGACGCGCGCGCCGGCGAACTCCAGCGGCAGCGTGACGAGGACACAAGCGGCCAGCACCACGAGGTATTCCGCCTTGCCCACGTCAGCTCACCGCCACCGGAAGCGCCGGGGCCGGGTGCCGCCGCCGGGCCCACTGGGTGCGTGCGAGCGCTCCGCACGCGACGGCCAGCCGCCGCCCGCGGGACACGGTGGCGCGGCCGGCGAAGACGTCGTGGCCGGCGTCTTCGATCCGGTCGAGGATCCGCCCGTACAAGGCCGCCGCGGTGGCCACGCACGGGCGGGAAACCGGGTGCAGCATCGCGATCCCCGGCCGGGCCTCGGCGTACACCCGGCGGGTCACGGCGATCTGCTCCCGGATCGCCGCCCGGACGGGCTCGTCCGCCCGCCCGTGCCGGGCACACCACGCAAGCCGCTCGCGGTCCACGCTGTGCGCGGCCAGCTCGTCGGTCGGCAGGTAGACGCGCCCGCGTGCCAGGTCCTCGGCGACGTCGCGCAGGAAGTTGGTCAGCTGGAACGCCTTTCCGAGCGCGGCGGCCCGCGGTCCGGCCTCGTCGCGGGGCGCGACCGTGCCGAGCACCGGCAGCACCTGCAGCCCGATCACCTCGGCCGAGCCGTGCACGTAGCCGTCGAGATCGGCGCGGGTGGCGTAACCCGTGACGGTGAGGTCCATCCGCATCGACGTGAAGAAGGCCCGGAAGTACGCCTCGGGCAACGCGTAGCGGGAGGCCGTGTCGATCACGGCTGTCAGCAGCGGGTCGTCGCTCGCGCCCGCGTCGAGATCGGTGCGGAAGCGCGCCTCGACGTGGTGCAGGCGCCGGGCGAGCGATTCGGGAGTGGCACCCGCGCCGGGCTCGTCGACGATGTCGTCGAGCCACCGGGCGAAACCGTAGAGCGCGTGGACGGCCGGCCGTTGCGCCGGGGTCAGCATCCGCGTCGCGAGGAAGTACGTCCGGCCGTGCCGCGCGTTGAGCTCGCGGCACCACGTGTAGGCCGAGCGCAGACCCGGTTCGCGGATGCCGGCGGCGTCGAGTTCGCGGCGGGTCATCGCTGCCCTCCGGTGATCCGGTCCGCGGCGAGCCTGCCGGAGATCAGCACGGTCGGCACGCCCACACCGGGGACCGTCGCGCCGCCGGCCAGGACGACGTTGTCCGTCCCGCGGGGGAGGTTCCGCGGCCGGAACGGTCCGGTTTGGACGAACGAGTGCGCGTAGCTGAACGGCGTTCCGGCGACCAGGCCGCGGGCCGCCCAGTCGGCCGGGCCGATCACGTGCGTGAACTCCGGTTCGAAGCCGGGCAGGAGCCGGTCACGGGCCACTTCGAGGACCTCCTCGGCGTAGGGCCCCGACTCGGTGGCCCAGTCCATCGGGCCGCGGTCGAGGTTGGGCACCGGGGCGAGCACGGAGTAGAGCTGACGCCCCGGCGGTGCGAGCCCGGGATCGGTCGCGGTCGGCCGCGTGACGAGCAGCGAGGGATCGCTCATCCGCCGTCCCCGGGTGATCAGCTCGTCGAACGTGGACCGCCAGCCGTGCCCGAAGGAGATCGTGTGGTGCGCGATCTCCTGCCGCGTGGCCGGCCCCCCGGCGTGCACGACCAGCGCCGACGGCGCGGCCCGCAGCGGCACCGGCCGACGCGGGCGCCGCCCGAGCAGCCGGTGGCTCTCCGGCAGTTCGGTCGTGAGGACGACGGCGTCGCACGGATAGCGGGCACCGGAGGCCGTGCGGACGGCCGTGACCCGGCTGCCCCGGCGTTCCAGAGCCCGCACGGCGTCGCCGTAGCCGAACTTCACCCCGGCGCCGGCCGCGACGCGTTCCAATGCCCGGGGCAGGGCCGCGATGCCCCCGGCCGGGAAGTACACGCCCCCGACGGTGTCCATGTACGAGATGACCGCGTACAGGGCCAGCGCCCGCATCGGGGACTCGCCCGCGTAGAGCGCTTGGAAGGTGAACACCCGTTTCAGCCGCTCGTCGGCCAGGAACCGGCCGACCTGGCCGTCCAGCCGCCGGAACCCGCCCAGCGCCACCAGCCGGGCCAGTTCCGGCCGGAGCATGCCGAGCGGGGAGTCGATGTTCGCGTCGACGAACCGGCCGAACTCGACGCGGTACAGCTTCGTGAGCCAGTCGCGCAGGCGGAGATAACCCGCGGCCTCGGCCGGGCCGGCGAAGTCCCGGACCGCGTCGGTCATCGCGTCCGCGCCGGTGTGCACGGGCAGCGTGCTGCCGTCGGCGAACCGCGCGACATACGCCGGATCGAGCCGGGTCAGCGGCAGTTCGCCGGCGAGCTCGGCGCCCACCGCGGCGAAGGTGTCGCGCAGGATCGAGGGCATGGTGAGCACGGTCGGGCCGGTGTCGAGCAGGTAACCGTGGCGCTCGACGCGCCCCGCGCGGCCACCCGGGCCCGGGTCGCGTTCGAGGACGGTGACCTCCCGGCCGCGTCCGGCGAGGTGTGCCGCCGCGGCCAGGCCGGCCAGGCCCGCTCCCACGACGACGACGCGGTCCGACGGCCCGGGCACCGTCTTCATCGGTCGCGCTCGGTGCACCGGGCCGCGAGCGCGGCGAGCAGGTCGGCGGCGTGGCGGGGGACCACCGCCGGGTCGATCGCCGCGAGCGCCTTGCCGGCCCGTTCGGCGATCAGCTCGCCCATGCGGTCCCGCGCACCGGTCGCCACGATCAGCTGCTGCCACCGCGCGACAGCGTCGTCGCCGACGGCGGGGAGTGCGAGCAGCTCGGCGAGCTCGGCCTGCTGACGGCGGCCGGCCATCGCGGCGGCGAGCACGACCACGCTGGACGCCTTGCGGTCACGCAGGTCCTGGCCGGCGGGCTTGCCCGTGACGGCCGGATCGCCGAACGCGCCGAGCAGGTCGTCGCGGAACTGGAACGCCTCACCCAGCAGGCCGCCGTACTCGGCGAGCCTGGCCAGCAACTCAGGGCCGCACCCGGCCAGCGCCGCCCCGAACTCCAGCGGCCGCCGGACGGTGTAGTTGCCGGACTTGCGGCGCAGGACGTCGAGCAGGGTGTCCCAGCTGGGCAGGGCGCGCGCGTCGTTGACCAGGTCGGCGAGCTGGCCGGCGGCCAGCTCGGCGCGCATCACGTCGTAGTGCCGCCAGCCCCGCGCCAGCTGGGCCGCGGCCAGCCCGCTTTCGCGCAGCAGCTGCTCGGACCACACCAGGAAGAGGTCCCCGAAGAGGATCGCCGCCGACTCGCCGAACCGGGCCGCCGATCCGGCCCAGCCCTGCTCCTCGTGCCACCGGGTGAACCGGACGTGCAGAGCCGGGCGGCCCCGCCGCAGCGGCGAGCCGTCCATCACGTCGTCCTGGACGAGGGCGAAGCAGTGCAGCAGTTCCAGGGCGGCCGCCGCGCGCACCGCGGCGGGGGAATCCGGCTGCCCGCACCGCCACCCGACACAGGCGAACAGCGGGCGGAGACCTTTTCCGCCCGCGACGAACTCGGGGAGCGCCGTTTCCGCGAGCGCGCCTTCGCTGCGTCCGGAAAAGTGCTCCGCCGCCCGCGCGCTCACGAAGGCGTGCGCTTCGGCCATGCAGTGGCGGCCCACGGTGTCCAGCCACCCGGCGGCCGCCTCGTCGGCGGAGGCCACCCCCGCCGTCATGATCGCTGTCATCCGCCGCCCTCCCGGTCGCCAGCTATTCGATGCGCAACCGTTTCACATGAGGGGTAGCTTGTCCACCTGACCGGGGTGATACCGCCCAATCACCTTGACAAACTGTGAACTGGGTCACAATAGGGGAGCGTGGTGCCGATGGAACGCTCGTGGCCGCCCGGCAAGGTCGCCGAGCTGCTGGGCGTCTCCCCGGTGACGCTGCGCACCTGGGCCGCGCGCTATCGCGTCGGCGCGTCGCTGCGGGACGACGGCAGGCATCGGCGGTACTCCGACGCGGATGTCCGCCGCTTGCAGCACATGCGCCGGCTCATCGACGGGGGCATGCGCGCCCGTGAGGCCGCCGCGGCCGCGTTCTCGGGCGCGGTCCCCGAGATCTCTCCGGTCGAGCGCACCGACGAGCTCGAGCGGGCGGCGGAGGGGTACGACTACGGGACGCTGGCCGCCCTGCTGGACGAAACACTCGAGGCGCTCGGGCCCGGCGGGGCGTGGACCGAGGTGCTCGTTCCCGTCCTGCGCCACCTCGGCGACCGCTGGGTGCGCGGCGATGCCTGCTTCGCGTCCGAGTGGGTGCTGACCGGCGAGATCTCGCTCGCGCTGCAGCGGTGCGCCGCCCGGTTCGCGACCGCCCCGCCCGGCCGCGGGGTGCTGCTGGCGTGCTGCCCCGGCGAACGCCACGGCCTGCCGATGGAGGTGCTGCGCGCGGCGCTGGCGGAGGCCGGGATCCCGGCTGTCCACATGGGACAGATGGTGCCCGCCGAGACGACGGTCGCCGGCGCGGCCGAGCTCGACCCGGTGGTGGTGTTCCTGTGGTCGATGTCCGTCACCACCGCCGACGAGCCGCTCGTCCGCCGGCTGCGGCACCGCGGGTTCGACGTCGTCATGGCGGGGCCGGGCTGGGAGGCCCTGGCCGGACGGCGCTCCTGGGTCGACGACCTGTCCGCCGCGCTGGAGCTGGCCACCGAACGCCTGAAGCGTTGCACAACCGCTCCGCATGCTTGAGGATGGGGGCGTGGACTTCAAGCGGCAGCTGATCGGGCGCTGGCCGGAACGGTGGCCGGTGCGGCCGTTCCGCGAGCCGGCCTGGGCCCGGCAGGAACCCACCTACGCGGAGTGCGGCCCGGCGCTGATCGAAGCGGCGGTCAAACGGGCCGGTGCCCGCCCCTCGGGCAACTGGTTCGTCTTCGCGGCCGCCCGGGAAGTCCGCGCCGACCGGCCGGCCGGTGTGCGGGTGGCGGGCCGCGAGCTGGTCGCGTGGCGCGGACCCGGCGGCGAGCTGCGGGTCGGCCCGGGCGCGTGCCCGCACCTCGGCGCGCCGCTGGAGCAGGCCCGGGTGCACTGCGGCGAGCTGGTCTGCCGGTGGCACGGCCTGCGCGTGGGCGGTGACCGTCCCGGGTGGTCGGCGCTGCCGTCGTACGACGACGGGGTGCTGGCGTGGGTCCGCCTCGACGGGCCCGGCGGTGAACCGCCGACCGAGCGCCCGGCGGTGCCGGTGCGCCCGCGCGGCACGACCGTCGACGCGGTCGCGACGCTCACCGGGGTCTGCGAGCCGGAAGACGTCGTCGCCAACCGCCTCGACCCGTGGCACGGCGCGTGGTTCCACCCGTATTCGTTCGCCCGCCTGCGGGTGCGGTCGGCACCGCGGGGCATCGACGTCGCGGAGGCGGACGACCGGTTCGTCGTGGAGGTGACGTTCCGGCTGGCGGGAAAGCTCGGCGTGCCGGTGGTGGCGGAGTTCACCTGCCCCGGCCCGCGCACGGTGCTGATGACCATTGTGGACGGTGAGGGCACCGGCAGCGTGGTGGAGACGCACGCGACCCCGCTCGGCCCAGGCAAGGACGGCCACCCGCGCACAGCGGTGATCGAGGCGACGATAGCCGCGTCGGGCCGGCCGGGGTTCGCGGCAGCGGCCAGGCTGGCACCGGTCGTGCGGCCGTTGATGCGCCGCGCGGCGGCCCGCCTCTGGCGCGACGACCTCGCGTACGCCGAACGCCGCTATGCGCTGCGCACGGACCACCTGCCCTGAGGGCCGAGCCGGATGTCTTGAACGACTCGTTCCTGTCGTCCGACGACAGGAACGAGTCGTTCAAGACATCGCGACGGTCCCGCCAGCCGAGCGTCACCATCCCCTCAGCGCAGGTTCCCCAGCCCTTCGTAAGCGGCCATCACGATGCCCAGCCCGCGATCGTCCCCCAGCGGTCCCTGCTCCACCATCTGGTTCATCACATACGCCACCGTCAGGTGCGTGTCGAGGTCGGTCGTGACGATCGAACCTCCCCAGCCGCCCCACGAACACGTCCGGCCCTGCACCGCGTAGCCCATTCCGTAGCGGATTCGCGCGCCCAGGACCTCGTCCTCGCCGGCGAACTGCTCCTCCAGCGCCCGCTCGCAGCCGGCCGGGGACAGCAGCCGCACGCCGCGTGCCTCGCCGCCGCAGGCGAGGATCGACTGCACCGCCGCGACCGATCTCGCGTTGCCGAATCCGTTCGCCGACGGGACTTCCGCGCGCCGCCACGCTTCGGTGTTGGCGATTTCGGCGGCGAGCGGCGGGTTTCCCGGGCCGCGCGCCACGATCTCCGGTGCGCGGGTCGTGGCCGGGATGACCGGGGCGACCCGGTCGTCGTGTTCGGCGGGCAACCCGATGTGGAAGTCGGCGCCCAGCGGCCCGGCGACCTCTTCGGCGAAGAACGCGCCGAGGCTGCGGCCGGTGATCCGGTGGACGACCTCGCCGATCAGGTACCCCTGCGTGACCGCGTGGTAGCCGCCCACCACGCCGGGCTCCGAGCTCGGCGCCTGCTCGGCCAGCAGCCTCGTCGCGGTCGCCCAGTCGTAGAGCTGCTCCGGCCGCAGCGGCTCCTGCCACGTCGGCAGGCCCGACGTGTGGCCGAGCACGTGCCGCACCAGCACCTTTTCCTTGCCCGCGGCCGCGAACTCGGGCCAGTACCGCGCGACCGGCGCGTCGAGATCGAGCTCGCCGCGATCGGCGAGGATCAACGCGCACAGCGCGGCCATCGTCTTCGTGGTCGAGAAGACACACGTGATCGTGTCCCGCTCCCACGGCTGCGTCCGCTCCGCGTCGGCGTACCCGCCCCAGAGGTCGACGACCGGCTCGCCGTCGAGGTAGACCGCGACCGACGCTCCGACGTCCAGGGACGCCTCCAACGCCGCACGCACCGCTTCGAACCGTTCGTCACACGTCCCCCGCGTCTGGGCCATGGGCGGTACCTAACCCCACTTCCCCGCGAGCACCAACAGGTTTATTCCGCCCGCGACGGCGGCCGCCGGCCGCGGACCGGGCTCACCGCCTCCAGCGCGGCGCCCAGCCGCAGCGCGGTCGCCTCGTCGTACCAACGGGAAACGAGCTGGACGCCGATCGGCAGGCCACCGCCGTCCGCGCCGAACGGCAACGACAGGGCCGGCAGCCCGGTCAGGTTGAACGGGACGGTGGCGCGCATGATCCCGCGCGCCGGCACGGTCACGCCCGAAACCAAGAACTTCGATCGGGCGTGCGGCGGCGCCGGAATCGGGCAGACCGGGCACAGCAGCGCGTCGAAGCGCTCGAAGTACCCGGCGAACAGCGAACTCAGGGCTTCGACCTGCCGCTGGGCGTCGAGGTAATCGGCCAGGGTGACGTCCGCGGCGGCCAGCGTCCGCTGGAGGACCGGGTGCAGCTCTCCTTCGCGGCCGCCGGCGACCTCGCGGAAGAACGGGACGACTTCGGCGGTGAACAGCACCGCGCTCAGCAGGGTCGCGTCGACCGCGGCCAGGCCGTCCAGCGGCGCGGGCTCGACCACGCAGCCCAGCTCTCGCAGCGCCTCGGCGGCCGCGGTCACGGTGGCCGTCACCGCCGGGTCGATCGGGCCGAACGCGGGCTCGGCCGCCCAGCCGATCCGCGGGCCCGCCGGCCCGCCCGGCCGGTCCGCGTGCGGCGGCGAGTGGCGGACGTACCCGTCGGCGCCGTCGGGGCCGGCGAGGATCCGGAACGCCGCCGCGATGTCCCGGACACTGCGGGCCATCGGCCCGACGTGCCAGTAGCGGCGCGGGACTTCGGGCCAGTGCCCGGTGACCGGGATGCGGCCGCGGGTCGCCTTCAACGCGACGATGCCGGTGTCGTGGGCCGGCCCGCGCACGGAGATGGCGACGTCGCTGCCCAGCCCGAGCGGGGACATCCCGGCGGCGATCGCGGCCGACTCGCCGCCGCTGGAGCCGCCGGGCGTCCGCTCGGCGTCCCACGGGTTGCGGGTCGTGCCCACGAGCAGGTTGGCCGTCTCGGTCCAGTAGGAGAACTCCGGCAGGCTCGTCTTGGCCAGCGGAATCGCGCCGGCCGCCCGCAACCGGGCCACCGCGGTCGCGTCCGAGGGGGCGACGCGGTCCCGGAACAGCGCCGAGCCGCGCGTGGTCACCACCCCGGCCACGTCGAGGGAATCCTTGACGGTGAACGGAACCCCGTGGAACGCACCCGCCGTCCGGCCCGCCGCGAGCGCCTCGTCGGCGGCGCGGGCGGCCGCGAGTGCCTGCTCGGCCGGCACCGTGATCACGGCGTTGAGGTCCGAGTTCACCGCCTCGATGCGCTCGAGGTGCGCCCGCACCACCTCGACCGAGGACACCTGCCCGCCGCGGATGAGCGCCGCCAGCGCGGTGGCGTCCGAGCCGGTGATTTCCTGATCCGGCACGCGTTCTCCGTCCGTCATCGGCGCAGGGCCCGCTCCCAGTGGGCGGTCACGCCGCGGCGCAGCCGTCCGGTGTCGACACTGCCCGGGTCGAGCAGCCGTTGCAGGGCGATCCCGCGCAGCTGCCCGACGATGGCGACCGCGGTGTCGGCCGGGCTGACGCCGGGGTCGACGGTACCGTCCGCGATGCCGGCCTCGACGTCTTCGGCGAGGTCGGCGCGGAAGGCGGCGTCCCGCTCGCGGAAGATCGAGGCCAGTTCCGGCTGGGTGGCGGACTCGGCCCACAGCAGCAGGAAAGCCTGGTTGAACACCCCGATCCGGCCGAGCTCGGCCAGGTAGCCGTCGATCAGCCGGAGCAGGCGGTCGAGGCTGGGCGGCAGATTTTCGAGGCCGGGGACGAACCCCGCCTGCGTGGCGCGCGCGAGCCGTTCGACGAGCGCCTGCTTGGCGCCGAAGTGGTGGGTGACGATGCCGCGGCTGTAGCCGGCGCGTTCGCCGACGTTGGCGAGCGTCAGCGCCCGTACGCCCTGCTCGACGACCAGTTCGGCGGCGGCGGTCAGCAACGCGGATTCCGCCTGGTCGCGGCGTTCCCGCTGGGTGCGGCGTGCGGTCGTCATGAGCAGAGCCTAGCAAAAGTAACTTGCGTGTCGACCAACAAGTATGTGTAGGCTGGCGGCACCAACTCCAGGAGGTTCCGATGATCGAGATCGACGACCGTGCCCTCGACACCCTGCTCGCCGACGACCCGGGCGGCCCGGTGGTGATGCTCAACCTGCTGCGGTTCCGCCCGGACGGCGGCCGCGAGAGCTACCGGCGCTACGCGGAGGCGCTCGGCCCGCTCAACGCCCGGTACAGACTCGAGGTGGAATACCTCGGCGACGGCGGCCGGGCGCTGGTCGCCGAGGAGGGGCAGGCCTGGGACATGGTCGTGCTGGTCCGCTACCCGGACCGGCGGGCGTTCGCCGGCATGATCCGCGACCCCGAGTACCAGGCCGTCACCCACCTCCGCACCGAAGCGCTGGTGGAGTCGGTCCTGCAGCCGACCACGCCGGGCGTGCTCTGATGCCCGCGGTCTTCGTCCACGGCAACCCCGAGACCGCGGCGGTCTGGGAGCCGTTGCTGGCCGAGCTGGCCAACGTCCGGTCCGACGTGGTCTGCCTGTCCCCGCCGGGCTTCGGCGCGCCGCTGCCGGCCGGGTTCGGCGCCACCCACGCGGACTACCGGGACTGGCTCGCCGGCGAGCTGGCCGCGTTCGGCGAGCCGGTGGACCTGGTGGGCCACGACGTGGGCGGCGGGCACGTGGTGAACGTGGTGCTGAGCCGGCCGGAGCTCGTCCGCAGCTGGGTCAGCGACGTGCTCGGGATCTACGACCCCGGGTACGAGTGGCACGAGCTGGCCCGCCGCTGGCAGACCCCGGGCGTCGGCGAGGCCGATGTCGCGGCCCGGTTCGGCGGCACGGCCGAGGAGCGCACGGCGGTCCTCGTGGAGCGGGGGATGGGCCGTCAGGTCGCGGCGCGCGTCGCGGCGGGCCAGGACGAGGCGATGGGCCGCGCGGTCCTGACCCTGTACCGATCGGCCGCCGAAGCCGGCACTCCCGGTTTGGGAATCCCGCTCGAGCGCGCGGCGGCCCGTCCGGGCCTGGCCATCCTCGCCACGGCGGACCACGTCGTGGGTACCGAAGAGCAACGCCGCCGTGCCGCCGCCCGCGCGGGGGCCCGGGTCGCCGTCCTCGACGGCCTCGGTCACTGGTGGATGACCGACGACCCGGCTCCCGGCGCGGCGGCGCTGACGTCGTTCTGGGCGACGCTGTCCTGAGCAGGCGTCACCGCGGGGTGCAGGCCAGCCCGGAGAACTGCTGGGGGTCGCCGCTCACCACGGCGCCCCAGGTCGTCGTCGCCCCGGCGGCGAGTGTCCCGTTGTACGACTGGTTGACCGCGCGCACCTGGCGACCCGTCTGGGTCGGTTGCGCGTTCCAGAAGTTGACCAGCTGCTGGCTGCTCGTGAACGTGAACGTGGTCGCCCAGCCGGACAGCGCGGTCGAACCGGTGTTCCGCACGGTGAACTCCAGCTGACCGCCGCCACCCCAGGTGCCCGTCACCGCGGCGGTCACCGAGCACGACGCGCCGGGCGGCGTGCTCGTGGTGGTGGTCGGCGTGGTGGGTGTCGTCGGCGTCGTGCTGGTCGGTGTGGTGGGAGTCGTGGTGGTGGGGCTCGTGGTGGGGCCGCCCGGGTCGGTCGTGTAGCTGACACTCGTGTAAGCGGCCGAGCAGCCCGACAGGCACTGGTCCGGCAGGGAGAAGCGGTAGACGCGGCCGCCGTTCACGAGCGCGTCACTCGCGTCCCGGACCCGGACCGCGTACGCCGTGCCCGCGGTGGCGGTCGGGCCGATCAGGAAGGCCTGTCCCATGTCGCTGTCCGGTTGCGCCTGCTGCCAGGTGCCGTCCGCGCCGAGGTACTCGACGCCGTGGACGCCGTTGGGCAGGTGCGACACGGCGACGGCCGTCCAGTACCGCTGCGAGCCTTGGAGGAAGCCGAACTTGAGGTCGCCGGTGTAGTTCGGGGGCGGCACGTACGACCACGAGATCTTCCGGTTGTTCCAGTGCGCGGGGTTCATGTCGCCGACGGGGACGCCGTTCTTCACGAACCGGTTCAGCGACGCCGTCGAGAGGTCGAGGTGGCCGGGATCGTCGCGGCACCAGGCGTTCGAGTCACCGCAGCTGTCGGCGACGACCATGGTCAGCTGGGCGCCGGAGTAGCTGTCGGACACCAAGGAACCGTTGCGGCAGAACGGTTGCCCGGGCGCGCCGTCGTTGACCCCGGTGCAGTAGTCGCCGATCGTGACCTGCACGAAGCGCCCGCAGTTGCGGCCGTTGTCCCACAGGCCGATCTTGGCGGCCTGCGAAGGCGGCAGTGGCCGGGGGTAGAAGGAGTAGTCGCCGGGGGTGTTGTAGACGTTGAGGGCGACGAAATCCGGGGCGTCGAGCACTTCCTGGGGCAGCCCGCAGCCGCCGTAGGGAGCACCGAGCCCGTCGAAGTGGGTCGCGTAACCGGTCACCGGGCTGACCGGCGCGGCGCCCGAACTCCACGGCCACAACAGCAGAACACCGAGGACGAGCGCGGCGACCGCGGCGAGGACGGCCGGGCGCGCGGCGATCCGGCGGGAGGCGGATCCCATGGACTCTCCTTCCGCTTTCGGCGGCGCACCCCAGTGGACGCCGTCGTCTGGAAGCGCTCCCAGAGTCCTCCGCGCCACGGTCGTTGTCAATCATCGCGATCCGGCGTGCGTCTCCGTGGTCCGCGTCACACCAGGCGCTGTCACAGAGTTCGCGAAGCCGGTGTCTTGAGGGCGTCGAACCCGATGACACAGTGAGGATTCAGCCATGGGACCCCGTTTCGACCTTTTCACCACCGAGACCGGCGCCCGGCTCGGCAAGCGGTTCGCCAACCTCGGGCAGGTGCTCGCGCGGTCGCCGCTGCCGAAGTCCACGCAGGAGCTCGTCAGCCTGCGGGCCAGCCAGATCAACGGCTGCGGCTGGTGCATCGACATGCACACGAAGGACGCCGCGGCCGCCGGGGAGACGGCCGTCCGGCTCGCCCTGGTCGCCGCGTGGCGCGAGTCGACCGTGTTCACCGCCGCCGAGCAGGCCGCGCTCGCGCTGGCCGAGGAGGGCACGCGCCTCGCGGACGCCCACGAAGGCGTGTCGGACGAGACCTGGGCCCGGGTGCGCGAGCACTACGACGACGAGCAGGTCGCCGCGCTGGTGGCGCTGGTCGCCCTGATCAACGCCGCCAACCGGCTCGCGGTGATCGTGCACCAGAAGGGCGGTTCCTACGAGCCCGGGATGTTCGACGCCTTCGCCGAACACGCCTGAGCACCCGGACGGCCGACGCCTGAGCGCCGCCTGGTGTCGCCGTCCGAGGTCCGTTGACAACGGCCCGGCTCAAGCGCCCCAATGTGGCGTTGGTTGCGTCCAACGCACCGAACGCCACATTGGGTGCGCTGGACGCACCGAACGCCACATTGGGGCGCATCGGACCGAACGTCGAAGAACTTGCGGCGCGGGGGCTAGTACCCGCGGTTCACCGCGCTGATGGTGTCCTGAAGCCGTTGCCGCGTGGGCGAATGCGCGTCACGCGGCGCCGGCTCGGAGGGCGCGGTCGGTTCGCCGGCCGGGCCCGCCACCGGGAAGACCTTGTTCTCCCCGGGCAGCGGGACGCCGGGGCAGATGGTGGCCGCGGGACGCGTGGTCCCCAAGAAGAACGCGTTCACCAGATCGTCCACACAGGAATTGCCGCTGACGGCGTACTGGCCGTGGAACGGCGAATCCGCCACCGAGATCATCGGGACCCCGGCCGTCCGCGCGGCCGTCTCGGCCTGTTCGTAGCCCGTCTGCGGATCGAACTCGCCCTGGACGACGAGGACGTTCTTCGCCGCGCGCACCGGCAGGACCGGCAGCTCGTGGCGGGGGAGGTCGGACCAGAAGCCGCACGGCTCGCTGAGGCCGTACGCCCAGCCGAACAGCGGGTAGGCCGGGCCCTGCAGGTCGCTGAGCAGCTTGTACCAGGTCGACGCCCGGGCCGGCTGGTCGCCGCACGCCACCGCGAACCGGGTGCCGGGCACGTCGGCGTAGTCGGGCTCCAGCTCGGGAGCGGCCGCGACCACGTCGGCGGCGGTCAGCTTCTCCGCGGAGCGGCCGAAGACCGCGCGCGAGACGCGGTCGAGGTCGTCCTTCAGCGCGGCGGGTGGCGGCTTGGCGGTGCCGTCGAGCGCGGCCGCGCCCTTGGTGAGGACCAGCGCGCCGGCCAGCCACTGCCGGGTGCTGCCGTTGCCGACGAAGATGTGGTCGAAGACGTCGGGCGGCACGCCCTGGTCCTTGAAGAAGGCGCGCAGCCGTTCCCACTTGGCCCGGACCTCCGTGGCGGTCTTGCCGAGCTGGTCCGGGAAGCGGCGGGCCAGCCACGGCGCGTAGACGCGGTCGAACTGGCGCTGGTCGATCTTCGGGAACGCTTCGAACGCGGCCTGCAGGCGGCCTTCGAAGTTGACGCTGGAGTCGAGCACCATCTTGCCGGTGTGCCCGGGGAACAGTGACGCGTACTTCGCGCCGAGCCAGGTGCCGTAGGAGTACCCGAGGTAGTTCAGCTTCTCGTCACCCAGCAGCGCGCGGATCAGGTCCATGTCGTGCGTGGTCTGCCAGGTGGTGATGTACGGCGCGAGCGCGTCGCTCTGGCACGCTTCGGCCAGGACCTGCGGCGTCCGCTGGTGCAGCGCGATGCTGCGGGCCGAGCGGTCGCGGGCGTCGAGGCCGTCGTCGTCGGGCAGCCGCCCGAGCGGGACCCGGCAGACGAACCCCGCGTCCGTGCCGCCTTCCTGCCCGGTGCCGCGGGGGTCCATGCCGACGAAGTCGTAGTGCTCGCGCACCGACGGCTCGAGCCCGGCCAGCGCGCCGGCGAGCGAGGTGCCCTGGCCGCCCGGCCCGCCGGGGTTCAGCAGGATCGCGCCCCGCCGGTCCCCGGTGGCCGCGACCCGGCTGATCGCCACCTGGAGCTCCGGGCCGGCGGCCGGGGCCGCCCAGTCCCGCGGGACCGTGATCCGCGCGCACTCCGCGGCCGGGAACCGGCTCGGTTGCTTGAACGGGCAGGCGCCCCAGGAGACCTTCTGCGCCAGGTACGGCGCGAGCGGATCGGGCGTGGTCGCGGCGGCGGGCGCCGTGGCCGCCACCAGGACCGAGACGGCCACCGCCAGACCGGTTCGGGACGTTCGCACCGCGTGTTTCCTTCCTCGCGCACCAGCGGCAAGATCAAATCACGGCCGGTGGGCGACGGGCAGCGCGAAAACCGCGGCTCGCCGGGGTGTTCCTTCGATCCGGTGAACGCCGTGGGGGCTGCTCAGGTGCGGTACGGGCCGTGGCTGCCCAGATCGGGGCTCACCTGCGGGTGCGGGCCGGGCTGCCCCGGCACCGGCTCGACGACGGCTTCGGCGGCCGGCCGCTCGGTTTCGCGCTCCTGGAAGCGGGTTTCGACGATCTCGTCCTGACGGCGGCGGGCGAGCACGGCCAGCGTGAGGACGTGCGCCACGGCCATCAGCAGGAGGAAGACGCCGAGCCTGCCGACCAGGGCGGCCGTCGAGCCGGACCACCGGGGACCGACCACCGAGAGCAGGGCGAGGACGCCGAAGGAGACGAGGTGGAAGACGGTCACCACCATCCACGCCATCGACGCGGACCCCTCGCCGCCGTCGGGCCCGCTCAGGTAGCGGCGGCCGCCGCGGTAGAGGACCTGGCCGTCGGCCACCACGAAGACCAGTCCGATGATCAGGAAGCCGGTGAGGTCGTTGTCGGGCATCGTCTCCTCCTCGTTTCGGGCGGAGTACCCCGGACCGAGCGGCCGCGGTCGCCGGTTCACCGGAACGAGCGACCGGTCGGCCTGCTCACACCGGGAATCAAACCCGGCCGCCGGACGCTTGAGCAGGCGTGAAGAAGATTGGCTTCCTCTCGTTCGGCCACTGGTCGGCGAGTGCGCACTCCGAGACCCGGTCGGCCGCGGACTTCCTGCACCAGTCGATCGACCTGGCCGTCGCCGCCGAGGAGCTCGGCGTGGACGGCGCGTACTTCCGCGTGCACCACTTCGCGCGGCAGGCGGGCAGCCCGTTTCCGCTGCTCTCGGCGATCGGCGCGCGGACGTCGAAGATCGAGATCGGCACCGGCGTGATCGACATGCGCTACGAGAACCCGCTGTACATGGTCGAGAACGCGGGCGCCGCCGACCTCATCGCCGGCGGCAGGCTCCAGCTCGGCATCAGCCGGGGATCCCCCGAGCAGGTGATCGACGGCTGGCGCTACTTCGGGTACGCCCCCGCCGAGGGCGAGACGGACGCGGACATGGCCCGGCAGCACACCGAGGTGTTCCTCAAGCTCCTCGACGGCGAGGGCTTCGCGCAGCCGAACCCGCGGCCGATGTTCGCCAACCCGCCGGGCCTGCTGCGGCTCGAGCCGCACTCCGAGGGCCTGCGCGACCGCATCTGGTGGGGTTCGGGCTCGAACGCGACGAGTGTGTGGGCCGCGAAGCTGGGCATGAACCTGCAGAGCTCGACGCTCAAGGACGACGAGACGGGCGAGCCGCTGCACGTCCAGCAGCGCAAGCAGATCGAGGCCTACCGCGAGGCGTGGACCGAAGCCGGCCACGAGCGGGAGCCGCGGGTTTCGGTCAGCCGCAGCATCTTCGCGCTGACCACCGACCGGGACCGGGCCTACTTCGGCCGCGACCGCCACTCCCGCGACCAGGTCGGCATGATCGACGAGAACACCCGGGCGATCTTCGGCCGCTCCTACGCCGCCGAGCCCGACGAGCTGGTGCGCGAGCTCAAGGAGGACGAGGCCGTCCAGGCCGCGGACACGCTGCTGCTGACCATCCCGAACCAGCTCGGCGTCGACTACAACGTCCACGTCCTGGAGGACATCCTCACCCACGTGGCCCCGGAGCTGGGCTGGCGCTGACCGGCGGCGGCCCGGTGGCGGCCGGGCCGCTCGTCCTCAGCCGTGGGTGACCTTCAGGCCGTAGAAGGCGACCCGCGCGCCCTTCGTCGTGCTGTCCGAAGAGGACTGGTTGTACGAGCCGGCCTTGAAGTACTGCTTGTACGCCTTGAACGACGACGGGATGCCGTAGTGCGTGGTGCTCCCGTTGACCGTGAGGTCGATGGTGTCGCCGCCGGAGATGCCGATCGTGTACGTCCACGTCTTGCCGATCGCGACGTGCCCGACCGTGTGGGCCGTCTGCCCGCCGTCGGGGGAGTTCTCCGTGCCCAGCACGATGTCCCCGCTCGCCCGGTAGTACAGCTCCAGCAGCGGTTTCGTCGACGAGCCGCCGGTGCCGAGGTGCACCTGGCCGACGCAGACGTTCGACGTCACCGAGACCACGCGCAGGGTCGCGCTCAGCTTGTGCGACCCGCTCAGCGACCAGTTCGCGGCGGAACCGTCGCGGTTCATCTCACGCAGCTCCGACCGCGCGTAGTTCGAGTTCGGCGTGGTGACGCCCTTCTCCGGCGCCCAGAAGGTCATCGCGCCGTCGCGGGTGTCGGTGTAGAAGTAGCTGTCCTGGAAGCCGTCCGGCCCCTGCAGCCGGGATGACGAGATGGTCGTCGGGCTGCCCGGGGAGCCGACCGGCTCCTGCAGCTGCCAGATCGAGAGGTCGAAGTTGCCGCCCGGGGCCACGGACGGGTCCGCGGCCAGCGCGGGGGACGCGGTCGCCGCGGCCAGGGCCGGGACCACCAGGAGGACGAGCAAGGCACGAACACGCATCGGCGGGTGTCCTTTCACGATAAATGGTCTGGACAACCCGGCGGCGTGGACTCACGGTAGGTCGGGGCTCACTCCTTGTCAAGATCGGCGCGAAGACGGACGGGCCCGGCCGATCGCGAGGATCGGCCGGGCCCGTCCGGGGTGACTCAGCGCAGGTCGAAGCGGTCCAGCTCCATGACCTTCGTCCAGGCCGCGACGAAGTCGGCCACGAACTTGTCGCGGGCGTCTTCGCTGGCGTAGACCTCCGAGAGGGCGCGCAGCTGCGAGTTCGAGCCGAAGACGAGGTCGACCGCGGTGGCGGTCCACTTCAGCTCGTCGGTCGCCGCGTCGCGGATCTCGTAGACGTTCTCCTCGGACTCCGACGCCTTCCACTTGGTGCCCGGCGAGAGCAGGTTGGCGAAGAAGTCGTTGGTGAGCACGCCCGGCTTGTCCGTGAGGACGCCGTGGCGGGCGCCGCCGACGTTGGCCCCGAGGGAACGCAGGCCGCCGACCAGGACCGTCATCTCCGGCGCGCTCAGGCCGAGCATGTAGGCGCGCTCGACGAGCAGCACCTCCGGCTGCAGCTTCTCACCGGCGCGCAGGTAGTTGCGGAAGCCGTCGGCGCGCGGCTCGAGGACCGCGAACGAGTCGGCGTCGGTCTGCTCCTGCGAGGCGTCGGTGCGGCCCGGGTGGAACGGCACGGTCGTCTCGACGCCGGCGTCGCGCGCCGCCTTCTCGACCGCGGCCGAGCCGGCCAGCACGATGAGGTCGGCCAGCGAGATCTGCGCGCCGCCCGCCTCGTTGAAGTCGCGCTGGACGCCCTCGAGGATCTCGAGGACCTTGCCGAGCTGCTCGGGCTGGTTGACCTCCCAGGTGCGCTGCGGCTCCAGGCGGATCCGGGCGCCGTTCGCGCCACCGCGCTTGTCGGTGGAGCGGAAGCTGGCGGCCGACGCCCACGCCGTGGAAACCAGTTCCGCGGTGGTGAGCCCCGAGTCGAGGACCTTCGCCTTGAGGGCGGCGATGTCGGCGTCGCTCACGAGCTCGCCCTCGACGGCCGGCACCGGGTCCTGCCACAGCTGCGGCTCGGCGACCCACGGGCCGAGGAAGCGGCTGACCGGGCCCATGTCACGGTGCAGCAGCTTGTACCAGGCCTTGGCGAAGGCCAGCGCGAACTCGTCCGGGTTGTCCTTGAACCGCTGCGAGATCGGGCCGTAGATCGGGTCGAAGCGCAGCGACAGGTCCGTCGTGAGCATCGTCGGCTTGTGCTTCTTGGCCGGGTCGAACGGGTCCGGGATGATCTCCGGCGCGTCCTTGGCGACGTACTGCTTGCCGCCGCCCGGGCTCGTGGTGAGCTCCCACTCGTAGCCGAAGAGGATCTCGAAGAAGCGGTTGCTCCACTGGGTCGGCTTGTCGGTCCAGGTGACCTCGAGGCCGCTGGTGATCGCGTCCGCGCCCTTGCCGGTGCCGTGCGTGCTCAGCCAGCCGAGGCCCTGCGCCTCCAGCGGGGCGCCCTCGGGCTCCGGGCCGACGTGGTCGTCGGCGGTGGAGGCGCCGTGGGTCTTGCCGAAGGTGTGGCCACCGGCGATGAGGGCGACGGTCTCCTCGTCGTTCATCGCCATCCGGGCGAAGGTCTCCCGGATGAAGTGGGCCGCCGCCTCGAAGTCCGCGTTGCCGCGGGGACCCTCGGGGTTGACGTAGATGAGGCCCATCTCGGTCGCGCCGACCTCGGGCGCCATCTCCGACTCGCTGACGTAGCGCTCGTCGCCCAGCCAGTCGTCCTCGGGGCCCCAGATGACCTCTTCGGGCTCCCAGACGTCCACGCGGCCGAAGCCGAAGCCGAAGGTCTTGAAGCCCATGGACTCGAGGGCGACGTTGCCGGCGAGCACCAGCAGGTCGGCCCACGAGATCTTCTGGCCGTACTTCTGCTTCACCGGCCACAGCAGGCGGCGTGCCTTGTCGAGGTTGGCGTTGTCCGGCCAGCTGTTGAGCGGGGCGAAGCGCTGGTTCCCGTCACCGGCGCCGCCGCGGCCGTCGTGGATGCGGTAGGTGCCCGCGGCGTGCCAGCTCAGGCGGATCATCAGGCCGCCGTAGTGGCCGAAGTCGGCGGGCCACCAGTCCTGCGAGGTGGTGAGCACCTCGGTGATGTCCCGCTTGAGGGCCTCGACGTCGAGCTTCGCGAACTCCTTGGCGTAGCTGAAGTTCTCGCCGAGCGGGTTGCCCTTGGGGGAGTGGGCGTGCAGCACCGACAGGTCGAGCTGGTTGGGCCACCAGTCCTTGTTCGTGCGCGGACGGCCCCCCGTCTTCGGCGTCGGGGAGTCGATCGCCGGGTTTTCGCTCTCGCTGCCGTGCGAAGTCACCGAGTCGTGCGCGACCGGGCACCCGGCCGCCGCCTTCTTGTCCACGCCCTGCGCGCTGGAGGGGTTGTCCTGGGTGGAGCTCATTTACTTCCTTCCGGGAGCGGCGAATCATTTCGGGGACGTTCGGCCGCGCAGTCGGGGCAGGTGCCCCAGTAGACGACCTCCGCCTGGTCGATCACGAAACCGTGGTCCTCCGAGGCGGTCAGACAGGGGGTGTGGCCGACGGCGCAGTCGACGTCGGCTATCGCCCCGCACGAGCGGCACACGACGTGGTGGTGGTTGTCACCCACCCGTGACTCGTAGCGGGCGTTCGCGCCGGCCGGCTGGATGCGGCGCACCAGCCCGGTGTCGGTGAGGGCCCGCAACACGTCGTAGATCGTCTGGTGCGACACCGTCGGGTGCTCGGCCCGTACCAGGTCGATCACCGTTTCGGTGTCGACGTGGGGATGGTCGCGCAGCGCGGACAGCACGGCCAGCCGGGGTCGCGTGACCCGCAGCGAGACCGCCCGCAACTGCGCTTCGAAGTCTGACATCACCGGTGACCCTAGGGCGTTTTCTGGAATGGGTCAAGTTAACGTTCGCGGGGTGTCGGCCATCCGGAGTTCACGCTGAGTCAGCGGCCTGGCTAGGCTCCCGGGCATGCCGGACACGCAGTACGAAGACCTCCTCCGCCACGTCCTCGACACGGGCGCCCGCAAGGGCGACCGTACCGGCACGGGCACGAGGTCGATCTTCGGGCACCAGCTGCGGTACCGCCTGTCCGAGGGCTTTCCCCTGATCACCACGAAGAAAGTCCACTTCCGGTCGATCGCCTACGAGCTGCTGTGGTTCCTGCGCGGCGACTCGAACGTGAAGTGGCTTCAGGAGCACGGCGTCACGATCTGGGACGAGTGGGCGTCCGGCGACGGTGACCTGGGACCGGTCTACGGCGTGCAGTGGCGCTCGTGGCCGACCCCGGACGGGGGCCACGTCGACCAGATCGCCGAGGTGCTGCGCACGCTGCGCGAGAACCCCGACTCGCGGCGGATCGTCGTGTCCGCGTGGAACGTCGCCGACATCCCGCGGATGGCGCTGCCGCCGTGCCACGCGTTCTTCCAGTTCTACGTCGCCGACGGCGAGCTGTCCTGCCAGCTGTACCAGCGCAGCGCGGACCTGTTCCTCGGCGTGCCGTTCAACATCGCCAGCTACGCGCTGCTGACGCACATGATCGCCGACCAGGTGGGCCTTGGCGTCGGCGACTTCGTCTGGACCGGCGGGGACTGCCACGTCTACGACAACCACGTCGACCAGGTCCGGACGCAGCTCGCCCGCGAGGCGCGGCCGTTCCCGCGGCTTCGGTTGAAGCCGGCCGACAGCTTGTTCGACTACACCTACGAGCACTTCGCGCTCGACGGCTACGACCCGCACCCGGGCATCAAGGCCCCGGTGGCGGTGTGATCGGGCTCGTCTGGGCGCAGGCGGCGAACGGTGTCATCGGCCGTGACGGCGCGCTCCCGTGGCACCTGCCGGAGGACCTCAAGCACTTCCGCACGGTGACCGCGGGATCGGCGGTGCTGATGGGCCGCCGGACGTGGGAGTCGCTGCCGCCGCGGTTCCGGCCGCTGCCGGGCCGGCGGAACCTGGTCTTGTCGGCGACCCCGCAGGACGGGGTCGAGACGTTCGCCGACCTGCCTGCCGCTTTGGCCGCGGTGACCGGTGACCTGTGGGTGATCGGCGGCGCGGCGGTGTACCGGGCGGCGCTGCCGTTCGCGGACCGGATCGTCGTCACCGAGATCCGGGAGTCCTTCGACGGGGACACCTACGCGCCCGAGGTGGGACGGCCCGCGGACTCCGTGGGGGAGTGGCTGGAGTCCTCGACCGGCCTGCACTACCGCTTCCTGGCCTGGGGCTGAGTCTCGCTCGGAGGTGCCCGGCGAACGTCGCGAATGACTCATTCGGGACCTCCGACGTCCCGAATGAGTCATTCGCGACGCTTGGCCGCCCGCCGCCCGGGCCGTTGCGCTCGCGGGGGTCGGCGCTATACGGTTGGCGAACTAGAACACGTTATAGTTTGTCGGGCCGGCGGACCGAGGAGCGAACATGGCGAACAGGGCGGCGCGCGGCGACGAGGCCGACTACGTCGTCGTCGGGTCGGGGAGCTCGGGGGCGGCGATCGCGGGACGGCTGGCCCAGTCCGGGGCCAGCGTGATCGTGCTCGAAGCCGGCAAGAGCGACGAGCAGCTGCTGGTGAAGAAGCCCGGGCTGGTCGGCCCGATGCACGCGGTGCCGCAGCTCAAGAAACCACTCGACTGGGGCTTCTACGGCGTGCCGCAGAAACACGTTCTCGATCGGCGGATGCCGGTGCCGCGTGGCCGGGTCGTCGGCGGCTCCAGCTCCATCAACGGCATGGTCTACGTCCGCGGCAACCGCGCCAACTTCGACTCCTGGGCCGCCGAGGGCAACACCGGCTGGGACGCCGACAGCGTCAACGCCGCCTACAAGCGCATGGAGGACTTCGAAGACGGCGAGAACGCCTTCCGCGGCGCGGGCGGGCCGATCAGGGTCACCCGCGCGAAGAACCCCCAAGAGGGCTCGCTGCAGTTCGTCGACGCCACCGCCGACGCGCTCGGCTGCAAGATCCTCGACGACTACAACGCCGAGTCCCAAGAAGGCGTCAGCCGGATGCAGCAGAACGCCGCCGACGGCCTGCGCTACAGCGCCTCGCGTGGCTACATCCACCACCTCGCGCCCCCGACGCTGCAGCTGCAGGACCGGGTGATGGTCGAGAAGGTGCTGATCGAGAACGGCCGCGCCGCCGGCGTCGAGGTCCTCGACCGCGGCCGCCGCCGCACCATCCGCGCCGGCAAGGAGGTCATCCTCTCCGCCGGGGTCATCGGCTCCGCCCAGCTGCTCATGCTGTCCGGCATCGGCCACGCCGAGCACCTCAAGGAACACGGCATCGACGTCGTCGCCGACCTGCCCGTCGGCGACAACATGCACGACCACATGTTCCACGCCCTGACGTTCCACGTGTCGACCAGCAAGAACAAGGGCACGGCGCCGTACTTCGCCCGTGGCCTGGCCCGGGAGCTCCTGCGCCCCGGCACGACGTTCCTGGCGAACTCGGTCTTCGAGGCGGTCGCGTTCCTGCGGACCTCGCAGGCCGGCGCGGTCCCCGACCTGCAGCTGCACCTGCTGCCGTGGGCGTACGTGTCACCCAACCAGGACGCGCCGATCCGGCACGACGTCGACAAGCGCCCCGCGCTGACCGTGCTGACGACGCTCATCTACCCGAAGAGCCGCGGCACGCTGCGGCTTGCCTCGGCCGACCCGGCGGCGGCCCCGCTCATCGACTTCCAGTACCTGTCCGACCCGGCCGACCTCGAGCTGCTCGGCGAGGGCTCGGAGATGGTGCGCGAGATCTTCGCGTCGAAGGCGTTCAAGGGCGCGGTCAAGGAGGAGATCCATCCGGGCGCGCACCTGAAGGGCCAGGAACTGCGCGACGCGATCCTGAACCGCGCGACGTCGGTCTACCACGGCGTCGGCACGTGCCGGATGGGCGTCGACGAACTCGCCGTCGTCGACCCCGAACTGCGCGTGCGCGGTGTCGAGGGCCTGCGGGTCTGCGACGCTTCGATCATGCCGTCCATCACCGGCGGCAACACCAACGCGCCCTGCATCATGATCGGCGAAATGGGCGCCCAGCTCGTCCTCGGGAGCCGGTCATGACCGTCACGCCGCTAGAACTCACCCGCCCGGCGTCCGTCACCGACGCCTTCCTGCAGCAACTCGTGGCCCGCGTGCCGGGTTCGTCGGGCGCGACCTGGAAGCTGACCGAGGTCTACACCGGCGACCTGCTGGTCGAGCTGCCGCAGTCGACGCCGGAGGACATCGAGCGGGCGTTCGCCGTCGCGCGCGAGGCCCAGCGGAAGTGGGCCGCGACGCCGGTCAAGGAACGGCTGGCGGTGTTCAAGCGGGCGCACACGCTGTTCGTCGACCGCGCGCGGACGGTCGCCGACCTGATCCAGGTGGAGAGCGGCAAGAACCGGCGGATGGCGATCGAGGAGACCTGCGACCCGCCGATGGTGATGAGCCACTACCTGAAGCGCGCGGCCCGGCTGCTGGCGCCGGTCAAGCGCGGCGGCCCGGTGCCGCTGGTGACGACGTCGACCGAGGTCCGGCAGCCCAAGGGGGTCGTCGGCATCATCGCGCCGTGGAACTTCCCGTTCGCCACGGGCATTTCCGACGCCGTCCCGGCGCTGATGGCGGGCAACGCGGTCGTGCTGAAGCCGGACAACAAGACGGCGCTTTCGCCGCTCTACGGCATCCGCCTGCTGGAGGAGGCCGGCCTGCCGGAGGGGCTGTTCCAGGTGGTGTGCGGCGAGGGCCCGGACGTCGGCCCGACGCTGATCGACAACGCGAACTACGTGATGTTCACCGGTTCGACGGCCACCGGCCGGGTGATCGGCGAACGGGCGGGCCGCAACCTGATCGGCTGCTGCCTGGAGCTCGGCGGCAAGAACCCGATGATCGTCCTCCCGGACGCCTCGGTCGCCGAAGCGGTCCAAGGCGCGATCTTCGGCGCGTTCGGCAACACGGGCCAGATCTGCATGCACATCGAGCGGATCTACTTGCCGGAGTCCCGCTACGAGGAGTTCAAGAAGGCCTTCGTGGCAGCGGCCTCGGCCCTCGACGTCCGGGCGGCGTACGACTTCGGCCCGGACATGGGCTCGCTGGTCTCGGTGGACCACATGCGCCGGGTGAAGTCCCACGTGGACGACGCGGTGTCGAAGGGCGCAACGGTGCTGTGCGGCGGCAAGCCCCGCCCGGACCTCGGCCCGGCGTTCTTCGAGCCGACGATTCTCGAGGGCGTCACTTCGGAGATGCTCTGCGGCGTCACTGAGACGTTCGGCCCGGTGGTGGCGCTGCACAAGTACCGCACGGTGGACGAAGCCGTGGCACTGGCGAACGACACGGACTACGGCCTGAACGCGTCGGTGTGGAGTGGCGACGTCGCGGCGGGGTGTGGGTTGGCGGCGCGCATCGAGTCGGGAAATGTGAACGTCAACGACATTCTCGCGACGGCGTATGCGGCCAAGGGGACGCCTTCGGGCGGGGTGAAGAACTCCGGGGTCGGCGCGCGGCACGGTGATCAGGGGTTGCTCAAGTACACCGATGTGAAGAACGTGGCGGTGCTGAAGAAGCAGGTCATGGGACCCCGGCCGGGGCAGGGGTACGAGAAGTACGTCGAGAGCATGCTGTCCGGGCTGAAGATGCTGCGGAGGTTCCGGATCCGGTAACGGTCATGTCCCGGTCGGCGATGAGGGTGCTGACCGGGAGGGGAGCATGCGGTACGTGCGGGTGACCGTGACCGTGACCGAGGACGGAACCGGGGCGAATTTTCTCGACCCCGATCCCTGCCTTCGCAAGCTTCCCGAGCTTCAGCTCCCAGCCTGGGCGCGGCACGGGGGGCAACGAGATGGGTGATCCGCTTCACCGGGTGGACAAGGGCCACTTCAAGGCGCTTTTCATGCTCGGCGCGGAAGACGACGAGATGTCTGTCGAGAACGTCGACGCCCAGTTGCACCTTCCCGACGGGACGCGGTGGAGTGCGACGTTCATGACGCCTCGGGAAATCGAGCGGATCATGAACAGATGGCGGACCACGGGAGAAGAAGGCGGTGGCGCCTACTTCCAGTGCCGGGATCTCGTCGTGGTCCCGTCCGGAGGGGTGACAGCGATGGTCTCCGCGTTCGAGGCCATCTTGGACTCCGGTGGCCCGGAAGGCTACCTGCAGTTACTCGGCACGCAGAGCGGCTGACCCGCTCAACCGTCCACCAACAACCCCCGCAACGGCCCCTGAAGCCGAGCCACGCGGCGGGACACTCCCGGCAGCAGGACCAGCCGGTGCGTCCGCTGCTCACCCCGCCGTTCCCGCTCCGCCTGCTCCTCCGCCAACGGCCGCCACAGGTTGTCCACGACGTCCGCCGGGTCGCGGTCCTCCAGTTCCGCCACCGGGCGTCCCAGGTGCTCGGCCCACAACCGCAGCCGGGTCGCCCGGGCCACCGCCGGGTCGTCCGTCGCGATGTTCACCTCCGTGTCGTTGAACAGCGAATGCTCGTTCAAGTTCGCCGAGCCCACCGTCAGCCACGAGTCGTCCACGATGCCCAGCTTCGCGTGGACGTACACCGGGGCCGCCGAACCTCCGTCGTGGGCGCTGATCGTCGTCGCCAGCAAACGGCGGTTGCCGTCGTCCGCGTCCAGGAGCCTGCCCAGCTGGCCGCGTGTCGTGTCCGAGCCGTTGCTCGGCTTGCGGGGCAGCAGCAACACCACGCGGAAACGGTCGTCCGGCGGGTTCCGGAGCTTGTCGAGCAGCACCTCGGCGATCTCCGGTGACCACAGGAACTGGTTCTCCAGGTACACCAGCCGCCGGGCCGAGCGCAGCGCCCGCAGGTAGCCGTCCAGGACCGTGAACTCCCCACGAGGCAGGAAGTCGTACGTGTCGTTCGGGACCGTCTTCAGCAGCTGGACCCGGCTGCCGCCCACCGGGTCCGGGACCGCGGGCGACGGCAGATCCTCGCCCGCCACCTCGGTCCACCGCCGGCGGAAGTGGACGGCGACGTCCGCCACCGCCGGGCCTTCGACCCGCGCCATCAGGTCGTGCCAGCCGATCGGGCGCGGCGGGTGGTCCGGGCTGTCGTGCCGGTCGCCCTCCAGCGCCGTGAAGTCCACGCCGCCGACGAACGCGACCGCGTCGTCGACGACCACCAGCTTCTCGTGGTGGCAGTGCAACGTCCGCTCACGCGCGTCCAGCACGCACCGCACCTTCGTGCCCTCGGTGAACTTCCGTCGTTCGGACCGCGCCAGCTTCCGCGACGGCTGGAACGCCGGGAACGGCGGCCCCGCCCACAGCAGGACCCGGACCTCGACACCGCGTCCGGCGGCCTCGGCCAGCAGCTCCCGCAGGGTGGGCGAGCCGGGTTCCCGCGTCAGCCGGAAGTCCGCGCTGGCGTGCCAGTTCGCGATGTGCACGTGCGACTTCGCCCGCCGGATGGCCTCGGCTACGGCGGGCAGCGACTCCTCGCCGTCGATCAGCACCTCGACGCGGTTGCCGTCGCGGACCGGCGCCCGGCCGCCGAGTGGATCCCGAGCCCCACCCGGTGCCAGCACGTCACCCCAGCCGAGCCTGCGCAGGCGCCGCCGGTGGTGGGCGCACAGAAGACTTTCCAGCCCGTCGCCCAGCCGTTCGTCCACCTTGTCCAGGAACGTCTTCACCGTCCCATATCACTACAGATCGGCCCGGCTCGCCGTGCAGTAACAGTGAGTGAAGCAGTCGCGACTCGACTCCCATGGAGCCTTTGGTGCTGAAGGTGGGCGCAGCGGTCGTGAACTCCGCCGTGAAGTCGTGGCTCACCAGCCGCAAGAGTGAGTTCGAGCAGCAGAGTTCGCTGGCGGAGCTGGTGCAGGCACGCACGGGAGGCGGCTTCTTCCGCAGACGTTTCGACCGCGAGATCGAAGCCCTGGTCGATGTGGTGTCCGAACGGCTCCTGCTGTTGTGCCGGCAGGAAGTTCCGAACCTCGACGACGGGGAGCGGTCGGCGGCGCTGGCCGAGGTGGTGGACGCCTTCGAACGAGCGGATCTGGCCGACGCCGACTTGTTCGAAGTCGATGTGGACCCGGCCAAGCTCGCGCGCCGCCTCCGCGCCACCCTGCCGGACGCGGCGGAACGCGCCGGTCTCAGCGAGGCCGGGACGTGGTTCCACCGCCGCGTCCTCGAGGAGTGCTGCGGCTACTACGTCCGCCTCGTCGTGCACTTGACGCCGTTCGCGGCGAGGGCCGGTGCCGAGTTGCTCGGCCGGGTGTCGGGCTTGGCCGAGCAGCTCGAACGAGTCCTCAACCGGCTCCCGGCGCCTTCCTTGATGGCCCCCGACGGCACGGCGTCGGACGCCGAGTTCCGCTCCCGGTACCTGCGGCAGATCAGTGAAACCCTCGACGATCTCGAGCTCTTCGGAGTGGATACCCGCAGCTACCGGCCCCGGACGACGTTGAGCGTCGCCTATGTGAGCCTGACTGTCCGCGACACCGGCGCCGATTCGCTCGGGCCGGCCCACGAAATGCTCTCGTGGCGGGGCGATGCGATGCGCGGCCAAGACGGCTCCGTTCGAGCCGAGCGAGCGTTGGCAACGGCCGGCCGCATCCTGATCCGCGGCGAAGCCGGCTCGGGCAAGTCGACATTGCTGCGCTGGCTCGCCATCAACGCCGCGCGTGGGACGTTCCGCGACGAGCTGGCCGGCCTCAACGGGTACATCCCGTTCCTGATCAAGTTGCGCAGCTACTCCGGCCGGAGGCTGCCGTCGCCGGAGGAGTTCCTCGACGGGACAGCGCAGGCACTGACCGCTCTGATGCCGTCGGCCTGGGTCCACCGCCAACTCGCCTCAGGGCGCGCGATCGTGCTCGTCGACGGCGTCGACGAACTCACCGCCGATGAACGCGCCGCGGTACGAGCGTGGCTCAAAGACCTGATCCAGGCTTTCCCCGAGATCAGGCTGGTGCTCACCTCGCGGCCGTCGGCTGCCGCCAAGTCGTGGCTGAGTGCGGAAGGGTTCAATTCCGCTTGGATCGAGCACATGAGCCAGGCCGATGTGCGCGCCCTTGTCCGCCACTGGCACAAAGCAGTACGGGAGGTGGGAAGCCTGCCGTGTGCCGAGGAGGATCTTCCCCGATACGAGGGTGTCCTTCTCAGCCGCTTGGACGGCAACGCCCACTTGAGGGCCCTCGCGACGACGCCGCTGTTGTGTGCCATGTTGTGCGCCCTCAACCTGGACCGTGCTTCGTTTCTCCCACGCAACCGGCTCGAGCTCTACGTGACTGCGTTGTCGATGCTGCTGGAACGGCGTGACGCCGAACGGCGCATCCCCGCTTCGCTGAAGATCGGCAACCAGGAGAGTCGCCAGTTGCTCCGGCACCTGGCTTGGCGGCTCTCGGTGAACGGCCGGTCCGAGCTGAGCAGGGAGGAGGCACTCAGGCGCCTCTCCGAACGGCTTGCGACCATGCCGAGAGTCGACCACGACGCCGAGCAGCTGCTCGATCACCTCGTGCAGCGGAGCGGGATCGTCCGTGAGCCGGCCCCGGGCAGGATCGATTTCGTGCACCGCACGTTCCAGGAGTTCCTGACCGCGGAAGAGGCCGCGGACCAGGGCGATGTCGGCTTGCTCGTGCAGAACGCGCACCTGGACCAGTGGCGGGACATCATCGTGATGGCCGCGGGCTTGGCCAACGCGCCGCTGCGCGAGCAGTTGTTCCAGGGCCTGTTCGACCGGGCCGACGCCGAACCGAGAACCCGGCGGAAACTCCGCCTGCTCGCCGCGGCGGCGACCGAGTCCGCACCCGCCCTGACGATAGCGCTCGCCGAGCGCATGGAGAGCGCGCTGACCGCGCTCATTCCGCCCCGGTCGAAAGCCGAAGCCCGGTCCCTCGCCGCCGGCGGCGAAGTCTTGCTGCCACGGCTGCTCGACACGCCCGCCGACCTTTCGGAAGCCATGGCAGCCGCCACCGTCCGGACCGCGGCATTGATCAACGGCCCGGACGCCTGGCCGGTGCTGGAGAAATTCAGCCGCGATCCGAGGCCGGCTGTGCAGAAGGAGCTGATCGCGGCGTGGAGCTACTTCGACCCCGACGAGTACGCCGCGCGCGTCCTCGCCGATGCTCCTTTGCTCGGCGGGCATCTCTGGGTCGACGACCAAGTTCTCCTCCCCGCGGTTCCCAGACTTCGCCACTTGAACAACTTGAGCATCGATCTGCGCGACTTCACGGATCTGGAAGTGCTGCCGCGGTTGCCGTACCTGCGCCTGGCTCAACTTGCCGGCGACTTCGAAGACCTCGCACCCCTGGCGCGGTGCACCGAACTGGAAACGTTGTTGCTGGCGCCTCGCGGGGCGGTCGATCCCCGTGGCCTCTCCGGCTTTCCGAACTTGCAGCAGCTGTTCTTCTACCCCGGAGTTGCCTCACTGACAGACCTCGGGTTCTTCCGGTCCATGGCGAGTTTGTCTTCACTGGGCTTGGAACGACTTGAAGAAGTGGAGGACTTTTCCCCTCTCGGCGATCTGCGAAACTTGACCGGTTTGAGCCTGTATCGATATTCCGATGGAGTGGACTTCGGCTTCCTCCGCAATTTGACCGACCTTCGTTTTATGGATTTCGGGCGGACTGTCGAGGGTGCCGGGCTGGGCATCCGCGGTGGCCTGTGTCAACTGGCTGTGGACGCTCCCGGGATCCGCAGGCTGGGTTTCCTCGACGTCCAGCCCTTGGCGGAACTTGAGCATATTGCCCGGTTTTCCGCATTGGAAGAGTTGTCCATCCGCTACTGCCAGGTCGAGGACTTCACTCCGCTCACCACTGTGGGAAGCCTGCGAGTCCTCGCGACGACCACGCCGATCGATCCGGGTCAGCTTGCGCAAATCGCCCGGATAACCCAGCTGACGACGCTGGATATCTTGTCGAGTCACCAGGATCGAAGGAATATCGACCTTGCCGGATTGGGTGACGTCCGGCTGACTGTCCGGGCCTACGGCGGCGAGCACCGGATCGTCGGCGCGGGCCCGAGAATCAAGGTGAAGTGGCTGTGAGCCGCGGCCGCCTGTTCGTCAGAGGTCGAGCACCAGCCGCGGGGAGCAGGCGCGCGACACGCAGAGCATCATCACCTCGTTCTCCAGCCGCTCGTCGGCGGTCAGCACGGAATCCCGGTGGTCCGGTTCGCCGCCCAGCACCCCGGTTTCGCACGTGCCGCACGTCCCCTCCCGGCACGACGACAGCACCGTGACCCCGGCTTCCTCGACCACCTCCAGGATCGACCGGTCCGCCGGCACCGGAAGCACCCGGCCCGAGCCGGCCAGCTCGACCTCGAACGCCGTGCGCGGACCCTCGTCCGGCCGGGCGGTGAAGCGCTCGACGTGCAGGTCGCCCGGTTCGAGGGCCTCCACCGCGGCCAGCAGCGGTTCCGGGCCGCAGCAGTACACCGCCGTGCCCGAACCCGCTGAGGCCAGCAGCGCCGGGAGGTCGAGCAGGCCGTATTCGTCCTGGGGCCGGAAGACCACCCGGTCGCCGTGCTGGGCGAGCTCGGCCGTGAAGGCCATCGAGGAGCGGGTCCGGCCGCCGTACACCAGCTGCCATTCGCGGCCCGAGCGAGCGACCCGGTCGAGCATCGGCAGGATCGGCGTGATGCCGATGCCGCCCGCGATGAACAGGTACCGCTCGGCTTCGACGAGGGCGAAGTGGTTGCGCGGGCCGTCCACCTGGAGACGATCTCCGGCGAGGAGCTTGTCGTGCACGTACGCCGAACCGCCGCGGCCGTCGGGCTCCCGCAGCACCGCCACGACGTACGCCGACGTGTCCTCGGGATCACCGCACAGCGAATACTGCCGCACGATCCCGCCGGGCAGCAGGAGGTCGACGTGCGCCCCCGGCTCCCACGACGGCAGCGGCTCGCCGCCGGGCGCGCGGAGGGTGAGCGCCACGACACCGTCGGCCAGATTTTCCTTGCGGTCCACCAAAAGATCGAGAGTCATCAGTGTCCTTCGGGGTGCGCGAGGAGCCATTCCCACAGCTCCACCGGGTCTTCGAACTCGCGCTCGGCGCCGCAGTGGCAGACCGCGCGCAGGCGGTCGGTGCCGAGCACCCAGTGGATCCGGTAGACGCGGTCACCGGTGAGCATGGGGCGCGTCACGGCGTGGCCATCCGCTGCAGCATCCGGCGGGCCGCGAGGCCGCCGGTGTCGATGTTGATCGACAGTTCCTGGTAGCCGTCCGGTTCGGCAGCGACGACCTGTTCGAGGACGTCGAGCGCTTCGACGTCCTGCAGCACCACCGTGCGGTTGTTCTCCGCGAGGAAGGCCGACACGCCCTCGTCGTCGAGCGCGAAGTCCCGGGCCACCGCCCAGAAGTCGTGCGTCGAGTGCTCGGTCTCCGGCGTGATCGCGTAGACGACCTCGACGTGGAACGCATCCGGGTCGGTGCCGTCCGGGTTCGGCACCGACCCGACCGGCGCGATCCGGCTGTGCAGCTTGTACAGGCACGGCGGCGTGTACTCGATGTCCTGCCAGCGCGTGATGCGGCCTTCGAGGCCGGTCGACTTCGAGTAGAAGGGCGGGCACGCCGCGTCGGCCATGTGCCGCGAGACGTAGACGATGCCGGCTTCGTCGTCGACTTCGGTGGTGATCGGGGTTTCGGCGACCTCCGGGGTGCCGATGTAGCCGCCGTGCAGGTACGTCTCGTGGGACAGGTCCAGCAGGTTGTCCACCAGCAGCGAGTACCGCGCCTTGAGCGGCTCCATCCCGCGGACCGTGGTGTAGCCGGGCGAGTCGAGCCAGGGCGCCCGCGGAATCGCGGCCGCGTCGGCCTTCGCGGGGTCGCCGATGAACACCCAGACGAAGGAGTCCTGCTCCACCAGCGGGTAGCGCGCCAGCCGCGCGGTCCGCGGCACGCGGGTCTGCCCGGGCACGGCGACGCACTTGCCGTCCACGCCGTAGGTGAACCCGTGGTAGCCGCAGATGACCTGGTCGTCGACCAGCCGGGAAGGCGCCTGCGACAACGGGAACCGCCGGTGGACGCACCGGTCGGCCATCGCGGTGACGCTCCCGTCGCGCGTCCGCCAGAACAGGATCGGTTCCCCGCAGATGGTCCGGCTGAACAGTTCGCCGCCGATCTCGGAGCCGTAGGCGGCGACGTACCACTGGTCGCGGGGGATGGCGCTCATCGGAAACGTCCTTTCGTGGTGGGCCGGATCACAGGGTGCGCGACCGGCCCGGGTGCCACGAAGGGCTATTTCATAAGATGGAAAGCGCGCGCGAGATCGCCCGGGCGCTGGTCATGACCAGCGGGGCGAGCGCGTGCGGCGCCGCGCTGCCGCACCGCACGACGAGCGACACGGCCGCGACGACCTGGCCCCGGGCGTCGTGGATCGGCGCGCCGACCGACAGCGCGTCGAGGGTCACCTGGCGCTCGCTGATGGAGAACCCGTGGGTGCGCACGTCGGCCAGCATGTGCCGGAGCCGGTCCGGGTCGGTGACGGTCTCGCTGGTGTACCGCTCGATCGGGCGGCCGAGGACGTCCTCCTGCACCTCGGCGGGGGCGTGGGCGAGCAGGACGAGCCCGACGCCCGTCGCGGTCAGCGCGAACCGCCCGCCGACGCGGGTCAGCACGGGCACGGCGCCGGTGCCCGCGATCCGTTCGATGTACACCACTTCGGTGCCCTCGCGAACCGCGAGCTGGACGTTCTCCCGGGTGATCTGCGAGAGGTCCTCCAGGAACGGCAGGGCGAGCTCCCGCAGGCCCAGCCCCCGCGGCGCGAGCGACCCGAGCTCCCACAGCCGCAGCCCGACGCGGTAGACGCCGGCTTCGTCCCGTTCCAGCGCGCCCCACTCGCAGAACTCCCGCAGCAGCCGGTGCGCGGTCGCGGCCGGGATCCCGGCCCGGCGCGCGACCTCGCTCAGCCGCAGCGCCGGCCGGTCCGGCGAGAACGCTTCGAGCACCCGCAGGGCGCGCCCCAGCACGGGCCCGGTGGCGCCGGGAACGCGACCTCGATGCGGCACGGCGACCTCCGGCGGTACGGCTCAGGCGTCCACTATGCCTCGCGCGGCCCGGCGGGCTTCGGGGGCGTTCCGGCGGTGCTGGCCCGGGACGCCGGTGCCTGCGGTGGGCGCCCAGTATGCCCTGGCCGTCCCGGGCCCGGGGTGCGGCTCAGGCCTCCACTATGCCTCGCGCCACCCGGCGCGCCTCGGCGGCGTCACGGCGTTCCTCGAACCGGGACGCCTGCGTGTCCAGCCCCTTGAGGAACACGGCCAGCTCCTCCCGCGCCGCTTCCCCGACCGGGCCGAGGCCGGTCAGGTCGAACACCTTCCAGTACCGCAGCAGCGGCTGGACGACGTCGTCGTGGTGGATGCGCAGGTCGTAGATGCCGGCCTTGGCGATCAGCGCCGCCTTGCGCGCGAAGCTCGGGATCACCGCGCCCGGCATCGCGAAGGTCAGCACCTCGTCGGTGATCGCGCGCATCATGGCGTCCGGCGAGATCTCCAGCGCCGCCTTGACCAGGTTGCGGTAGAAGACCATGTGGAGGTTCTCGTCCGTGGACACCCGGGCCAGCAGCCGCTCGGCCAGGGGGTCCTGGGTGTAGCGGCCGGTGTTGCGGTGGGAAAGCCGGGTCGCCAGCTCCTGGAACGAGACGTACGCGCAGACGTTCAGCAGCGGCTTGTCCCCGGTGTCGTAGCCCGCCTGCATGGTCTCCATCCGCATCCGCTCCAGCTCGACGGGGTCGACGGCGCGGGTGACCAGCAGGTAGTCGCGGATGCAGATGCCGTGGCGCCCCTCTTCGGCCGTCCACCGGTGCACCCAGGTGCCCCACGCGCCGTCGCGGCCGAAGGCGCGCTCGATCTCGCGGTGGTAGCTGGGCAGGTTGTCCTCGGTGAGCAGGTTGACCTCGAGGGCCGTCCGCGCGATCGGGCTCACCTTCGACTGCTCCGGGTCCCAGGCCTCCCCGCCCAGCTCGGCGAAGTCGCGCCCCTGGCTCCAGGGGACGTACTCGTGCGGCATCCACTCCTGGGCGGCCGCGAGGTGCCGGTTGAGGTTCTCTTCGACCGTGCCTTCCAGTTCGTGCAGCAGGCGGGTGGTTTCGGGGACCGGCATGGGGGAACGTCCTTCCGTACCTACGCGACCGTAACCTACGGTGCCGTAGGCTACGACAACGGACGCGGCCGGCGGGAGGTTCCCCGGAAGCCTTCAGCGGGTGAAGTCGAACACGTAGTCCTTGAGGATCGGCCCGAAGAAGCTCCTCCCGGTGACCCGCACGACGGCTCGCCCGGGCACGTCGCGAGCCTGCGTGAGGACTTCGCACCTGACGGCGGGATCGGCCGGGACGACCTTCGTGATCTTCGGCGAAGCACCCGCCGGCACCGGGATGGTGAAGGACGGCGCGCCGGCGTCGAAACCGCCGATGGTCCGGCCGCCGACCACGATCCCGATCGCGAGGGGCCCGTTCGTCGGGACGGCCAGGCCGTTGAACTCCTGCCAATACCGCACGCAGGTGTCGCGCCAGGCGCCCGCGTCGGCCTCGTGGGCGGCGAGCTTGGCCTTCACCTCGGCGAAGCGCCGCGCGTCGACGTGAGGCTCGAGCGAGTCCCACGCCTGGCGCATCCACGTCACGTAGTGGACGCCCGTCTGGTAGCGGTACACCAGCTCGTCCCAGAAGAGCCGGCCGTTGCGCAGCCGCCGGTCCCACGGCACGTGGTGGAACCACATCAGCAGGTTCTCGGGGGTGGTCTCGATGTCGGCGTACCGGGCCGCGAGCACCGGGAAGTACTGCGCGGTGAAGCCGCTGCCGGTGGGGGAGCGGTCGTAGCCGAGCCCGGCGCGGTCGGCCTTGTTGTAGTACACCGGGCTCCAGTCGTCCCGCGCGAGCCGCTCGGCGGGGTTGGGGCCGTAGTGGTCGCTGGACCGGAACTGGTGCGCGACGCCGAGCGGGGTCTGGTAGCTCACCAGCGCTTCCCGGGAACCCATCATCATCGTCACGATCATCCGGACGACGGAGTCGCGGTTGCTCCAGGTCAGCCGGACCCAGTCTTCGGCGATGCTCCGGGCGTCCAGGGTCCAGTCCCACGCCAGCCTGCCGAAGGCGTAGAGGTTCGCCTGCGCGAAGTGGTGCCCGGTCAGGTTGTCGGCGTTGCCGAGGTTGGCCACGCCGACGATCGCGCTGTCGGAGTGGCCCTGGGCCGTGCCGTCCACCACGTTGCCGACGAGGCGCTTCTTCAGCAGCAGGCCGTGCTCGTCGGTGGCATACGTGTCGGATTTCAGGACCTCTTCCCACAGCGGGCCGAGGTAGCACAGCATCGTGTTCTGCCCGGTGTACTCCTGGGTGACCTGCAGTTCGATGGCCTGGTTGGTGTGTTCCAGCCGGCCGAAGAGCGGGTTGGCGGGTTCCCGGGCCTGGTAGTCGAGTGGGCCGTTCTTGGTCTGCAGGAACACGTTCGGCGCGAACCGGCCCTTCGTGCCGTCGGGCTGCGGCTCCTCGTCGATGGGGCCGAACTCCAGGTAGGCGCGCTTCAGCCGGTCCGGGTCCACGTCGGCGTTGTAGACGAAGGTCCGCCAGAAGATCCGCATCCCGAGCGGCGCCACCGCGGCCGCCATGCCGTTGGCGCCGTCACCGTGGTCGTAGCCCAGGTCCTGCGGCCCCGGCTGGCCTTCGGAATTCGCTTTGACGGTGAAGCCCAGGAAGTCGGGGATCGCGGCCTGCAGCAGCCGGGCCCGGCGGGTCCACCAGTCCCGGAACTTGGCGCTGTAGGGATCCAGCTCTTCCCGGGTGAGGGTGTCGGGCGCGAACCGGGCGTCCGTCGGCGCCGCGTAGTTGATGGACACGGCCAGCCGGACGCCGTACGGGCGCAGCGCGTCCGCCAGTGCGGCCTCCTGCTCGATGGCGGCCGGGGTGAGGTAGAAGCTGTTGGCGTTGACGTTGTTGATCGTGATGCCGTTGATGCCGACCGACGCCATCGCCCGCGCCGCGACGAGGTACCGGTCGAGGATCACCGGCAGGTTCAGCGCGGCGGAAGCGCCGGTGGCGGTGAAGTCGAAGATGGCGCCGTTTTCGCCGTTCAGCCCGCCGGTTCCCGCCGCGTTGTTCCCGGCGTAGAGGCGCTCGGTCTCCCAGTAGTTCAGGTACCGGTGGTTGATACGGGGGACCGACGAGATGTCCAGGTCGGCAACGGATTTTTGAGCCTGGAGACGGCGGAGGAACGCGAATGTCCCGTACAGCACGGCGACGTCGGTGGTGCCCGCGATGACGATCGCCCGGTGTCCGCCGCGGGACACCGAGCGGATGAGGTAGCCGTCGGTGCCGAGCGGCGTCAGGTCGCGCGCGGGAACGAGCCGGCGCACCAGGGGCGAGCTGTCCGGGGTGCCCACGACCACCGCGCGATCGGGAAAGCCGCCCCGCACCGGCACCGGGCGGCCCAGCAGCCCGCCGAGGCCCCGGACGAGTTCGTCCCGCGCCGCTTCCAGGGTGCTTTCCACCAGGTGCTCGGTGGATCCGGGGGCCATGCTCAGGTTCGCCGTGTGGCGGTGGACCTTGGTGCGGCCGGCGTTCTCCACGACGATCGCGCCGAGCGCGGCCCGGTACCGGGCGAGGAGGCCGGGATCGGCGACCGGCTCGTAGCGCAGCCACAGGTCCGAGCCGTCGTAGTCGCCCGGGAACGCGTTCGGAGGACTCGCTTGCGCCGGAACGGCACCGAACATCGAAGTGGCCAGGGCGGCTCCGCCGCCGATCAGGAAGGACCGTCGGCGCAGCCCGTTCCGCTCGTTCTCGTCGCTGAGAGACACCGTGCCCCCATCGTGTGCACGAGTATTCAGTTCGGTTCTCGCACTATCGCGGGCACGGGTCCGCACTGTCAAGAATTGGCGATATAGCGGGGAATTCCGAAAGTTTCGGCGTGTCGGGGACGGCGTGCTCCGGCCCGGGTGACCGGCCGTGTCAGACTGCGCGGCGATGGTCACCCCAGCCGATCTCGCCGACCTGCTCGAATGCGAGCACCGCAGCATCCTGAAACAGGCATGGGCCGCGGGCACGCCGGGAGCGCCGCGGCCCGCCGAGCCGGAGGTCGCGCGCGGCCGCGCGAGGACGGAGCCGGCGCCCGTCCGCGGCCGCGAAGTGGTCGAGATCGACGACCCGGACCACGCCGCGGAAGCGACCCGGGAGGCCATGCGCTCCGGGGCACCGGTGATCCACCGGGCCGTCGTCGCCGACGGCGAGTTCTCCGGCCAGGTGGACTACCTGATCCGAGACGGCGAAGGCCGCTACGAGGTGTACGCCGCGAAGCCGGTCAGGCATGCGACGCCCGCGGCGGTGGTGCAGCTGACCGCGTGCGCCGACACGCTGCGGCACGACGGTGGCCCGCTCATGCACCTCGGGCTGAGCGACGGCGGCACCCGGACGCTGCGGGTCGAAGACTTCCGGCCGCTCGTCGACCGCCTGCGGGCCCGGCTGCGCGGGCGGCCGGCGCGGCTGCCGGTCCCGCTGTGGGCCGACGAACGCCCGGCCTGCGCCGGCTGCGGGTTCGCCCAGCACTGCGCGTCGGCCCGGGAAGCCGACCGCGACCTCTCGCTCGTCGCGGGGATGCGCGGTGACCAGCGCCGCAAGCTCGTCGCCGCCGGCCTGGGCTCGATCGACGCCCTGGCCGCGGCCGGCCCCGGCGACCGGCCGCGGGACCTGTCCGTGACGTCGTTCGCGGCCCTGCGCGCCCAGGCCGCGCTGCAGGTCAGGCAGGACGCCACCGGTGAAGTCGCCTACGAGATCGTCGACCCCGGCGCGCTGGCCACCCTGCCGGTCCCCGTGCCGGGAGACCTGTTCGTCGAGGTGGCCGGCGACCCGCACGCCCTGTCCGGCGAGGGGCTCGAGTACCTGTTCGGCGCGGCCGGCGACGGGGAGTTCACGCCGTTCTGGGCCCACAGCCGGGCCCAGGAGCGGCGCGCGTTCGAGGAGTTCGTCGACTTCGCCGCGGCACGCGTCGCCGAGCACCCGGGTTCGCACGTCTACCACTACGCGCCGTACGAAGTCACCGCGATCAAGCGGCTCGCGGCGGTGCACGGGACCCGCGAGGAGACCGTCGACCACCTGCTGCGCAGCGGCGCGGTGGTGGACCTGCACGCGGTCGTGCGCAAGGCGCTGCGGGTGTCGCAGCGGTCGTACTCGATCCGGCACCTCGAGCCGCTCTACCAGCCCGGCGCCCGCGGGAAGACCGCCGTGTCGGACGTCGAGGCGTACGAGGAGTACCTGGCGTTCGCGCAGTCCGGGGAACCGGAACGCGCGGACGAGGTCCTGCGCCGCATCGGCGAGAACACCGAGGACGACTGCCGCTCGGCGCAGCGGCTGTTCGAGTTCCTGCACCGGGTCCGCGCCGACGCGGGCATCGCCGTCCCCGAGCCGGCCGAGGAATCCGCCGAAGACGCGCTGCTGCGCGCGGCCGAGGAGGACGTCGCCGCCGAGCGCCGCGCCGAACGGGCCGCGCAGCTGGCCGCGCTGGTCGACCCGCTGCTCGACGGCCTGCCGGACGACCCGGGCGAGTTCACCGGCGAAGAGCGGGCCCGCGCGCTGCTGGCGGCGTCCGTCGGCTACCACCGCCGCGAGACGAACCCGGCCTGGTGGGAGTACTTCCGCCGGCTCGCCGCCCCGCTCGGCGACCTCGAGGTGGACACCGCGTGCGCCGTGCCGGTCTCGCTGGAGGCGGGGGAGTGGGTGCCCCCGGCCGGGCGGGCGCGGACGGCGAAGCGGACGCTGCAGCTGGCGTGCGACCCCGACCGGCCGCACCCCTTCGCGCCGGGTGACGACGTGCGGCTGCGCTACGGCGACACGGCCCGCGACGCGAAGGTCGTCGCCGCCTCGGCCGTGGAGCTGACGCTGGAGGAGAGCAGCCCGCCGGACGCGACGACGAACGACCGGCCGACGGCGGTGCTGCCCGGCAGCCCGGTGCGGCCCTCGCCCAAGGACGAGGCGGTCGCCGAGCTGGCCCGCCTGGTCGTCGACACCCTGCCGGAACTCCCGCGGCACCCCGGCGTCGACCTCCTCCGGCGGACCCCACCACGGCTGCGCGGCGGCGCGGCGCTGCCCGAGCCGGGGGAGGACCTGGTCGCCACGGTGATCGAGGCGGTCGACGCCCTCGACGGTTCGACGCTGGCCGTGCAGGGGCCGCCGGGCGCGGGCAAGACCTACCTCGCCGGGAAGCTGATCGCCCACCTCGTGCGGGCCGGGCGGACCGTCGCGGTCACCTCCACGAGCCACAAGGCCGTGGAGAACGTGCTGAGCGCGGCCAAGAAGAGCGCGCCGGAGCTGCCGTGCGCCAAGCGCGCGAAGAAGACGCCGGACCCCGCCGCGCCGTGGGAGCAGCCGAAGAGCAACCCGGCACTGGTGAAGTGGCGCGAAGAGCACGACACCGGGCACCTGGTCGGCGGCACGGCGTGGACGTTCGCCAACGCGGCGATCCGCGAAGAACCGTTCGACCTCATGATCATCGACGAGGCCGGCCAGTTCGCCCTCGCGGACGCGCTGGCGGTGTCCGTGTGCGCCCGCAATGTCCTGCTGCTGGGCGACCCGCAGCAGCTGCCCCAGGTGGTGCAGGGGACGCACCCGGCGGGCGCGGAGGCTTCGGCGCTGGGGCACCTGATCGGCGAGGCGGACATCATGCCCGCGTCGCTGGGGTATTTCCTCGACGAGACCCGGCGCATGCACCCGGCGGTGTGCGAACCGGTGTCGAACCTGTCCTACGCCGGACGGCTGCACGCCCACCCCTCGGCCGCGGAGCGCGCTTTGGACGGTGTCGCCGCGGGCCTGTACCTGGCCGAGGTCGACCACCAGGGCAACACGACCCGATCGGTGGAGGAAGCGGCCGAGGTCGTCCGGATCGTGTCCGAAGTGCACGGTCGCATGTGGACGGACCACGGTCCGCCCCGCCCGCTCGGCGACGCCGACATCCTCGTGGTCGCGCCGTACAACCTGCAGGCGCGCACGGTGACGCGGGCCCTGGCGGACGCGGGCTTCCCCGGCGTCCGGGTGGGCACGGTGGACCGGTTCCAGGGCCAGGAGGCCCCGGTGGTGATCACGACGATGACGTCGTCGTCGGCGGTCGACCTGCCGCGCGGGCTGGACTTCCTGTTGTCGAGGAACCGGCTGAACGTGGCGTTGTCGCGGGCACAGGCGCTCGCGATCCTGGTCTGCTCACCCCGGCTCGTCGAAGCCGACATCCGGACGGTGGACCAGATGCGCCTGGTGGCGGGCATGATCGGCCTGCTGGGCGCGGCGCGGCCCTGGCCGGCTCAGCTGGGCGGTTCCACCTGACCGGCGTCCTCCTCGACGTCCTGGCTGTCGGGATTTTCGCGCTCGGCCTCGGGAATCTCGACGTCGAGGTCGACGTCCGGGGTGCCGGGAGGGCGGGGTGCGTCGGGGGTCAGCGGCCCTTGTTCGGATTCGGTCATGGCAGCCGGTTACCCGCTCATTCATGATCGAAGCAGCCCTCCACGGACTTGCCTCGCGGACAGGCCGGCGCCGGTCAGGCGGGGTTGCGGGGCGCGACCGGATCGGCTCCGGCCACCTCGGCCGGCGCGAGGTCGTCCAGCGGCTGCCAGCGGAAGACTCCCGCCCCCTGCGCGTAGGCCAAGTGCCCGCCCAGCGCGCCGGCCACGCTCGTCGCCGCGAGGCCCAGTGCGCCGAACAGGCGTCCACGCCCGATCTCGCCCCGGCCGCGGGCGACGTACGAAGCGCCGAACGCGGCCGTCGCCAGCGCGTTGCCCGCCGCGTGCACCAGGCCGACCCGGCGTTGGCGCTCGTCGAGGCCCGCGTAGTCGGCCAAGCCGAGCAGGATGGCCGCCGGTGCCGCCAGGAGACCGGCCGCGACCAGCCTGCGCGCCGTCTCCTGGCCGTCCGGGCGCAGGTCGAACGCCGCCGAGCACAGCCAGGCACCGACCGGGACCGTCACCGCTATGGGGTGCAGCGGGTGGCCCAGCCCGCGGCCGCGCAGCTGCTGACCGGCCGCGCTCGCCGCGGGCCTCCGGAGCAGTCGTCTGACGACGGTGGCCGGTCCGTCGAGGACTTCGGCGTGTTCCACCGCTTGCAAGGCCCGGTGTGCCCACGAGGGCCGGCCGTCGCGCGTCTGATCCATACCGCCCGGCTACCCCGCCGCGTGCCGGTCAACCTTCGGCCCGTGCGGGCGGGACACCGCCGCCGTCAGCAGGTCGCCCGGCTCGGCAGCCGGCAGGTCTACGCCCGCGGCGCGCTGTCCCGGTCGATGCCCGCCGTGTTTCGCGGTCGCCTCAGCGGGAAGTCCGGGGCAGACCGGACGAAGGAGCCCGATGACCGAGCCGAACCAGCCCTACGACCCGCCGCAGGACACCGGCGCGCCCGATGCCGCCGAGACCGACCCGGTCGCGCTGAACAGCGCCGAAGACCTCGACGAGGACCGCCTGCGCGTCGACCCGCTCGAAGAGGGCATGGATCCCCCCGAACACTGGTCGGGGGTGACGAAGTACGGGATGACCCCGTGGGAGCAGGCCCACCCGCGGCCGCTGGGCGAGCGGCTCGCCGAGGAACGCCCGGACCCGGCGGCCGAAGAGGCATCCGAAGAGGACACGACCGTGCGGGAGTACGCCGAGGACACCGGCATCTCCGCCGACATCGCCGGCGGCTCCATGGCGGCCGAGGTCCGCGAGGCCCCGGACGCCGGCTCGGCTTCGCACCGGCCGATCCAGCTGGAACCGGTCGAAGGGGACGGCCCGCCGGCCGACACCGAACCCGACCAGGTGGGCGTGGACGCCGGTTCGGCCCCCGCCGCCGGCCCGGAACAGGCCGCCCTGCACGTCGAGGAGGACGCGAGCAACCGGTGAGGAGCCGCCGAACGGGCCTGGCTCAGGCGGTCCGATGCTGATATTCCTCGGTGCGTGACCAAGGACGTGATCGACCTCCACAGCATCAACCCGTGGGAGGTGTCCTTCCTGCGCGAGGAGGTGGGTGCCTACTTCGGCCACGGCGTCGAGCTCGCCCCCGGCGCGACCGTCCTCGACGTCGGCGCCAACGTCGGCGTCTTCTCCGCGGCCGTGTACGAGCGGCTGGACGGCGACGTGCGGATCTACGCCTTCGAGCCGCTGCCACCGCTCCACGAAACCCTCGAGCGCAACGGCCGCGAATTCTTCGATGGGCGGCTGACCGCGTTGCCGTTCGGGCTCGCGGCCCGCGAGGACGAGCTCGACTTCAGCTACTTCCCGGCCGCGACGATCTTTTCGTCGTCGTTGCGGGACGAGGGGAACGTCGAGGCCGAACGGCGGCGGGTCACCGCCAGCGTCGTCGAGATGATCCGCCGGGGCGGCCTCGGCACGGCGTTGCGCCGCGTGCCGGCGCCCGTCCTGCGCGGGATCGTCGGGCGCAAGCTGCGGGTGATGCGGGAGCTCGAGACCCACCGCGTCCGCGTCCGGCCACTGTCGGCGGTGCTCGACGAGCAGGACATCGACCGCGTCGACCTGCTGAAGGTCGACGTCGAAGGAGCCGAGCTCGACGTGCTGCGGGGGCTGGAGGACCGGCATTGGCCACTCGTCCGGCAGGCGGTCGTCGAAGTCGAAGGGTGGCGGCGGCACCGCGACACGGTCCGTGACGTCTTCGCCGCACGGGGTTTCGCGGTCGAGGTGGTGCAGGACCCGGTCCAGGAAGCGGCGGACATCGGGATGGTGTTCGCGGTCCGTGCCGGAGAGTGACGCGGTGGCCGCGCCGGGCCCGGCGTTGCATACTGCAGGTATGCCGCCGAAGAACCCGGAGCCCGCGCGGTGAGCCCGCGCGAAGGGCCGTCCCGCCCGAAGTTCGGCCGGATCGACCCGTTCTGCCTGCTGGCCGTGCTGCCCGTGCTGTTCGTCGCCGGGATCCTCGGCGCGCTGGTCAACGTGCTGCTGGGGCTCGGCTTCGCCGCCGTCGCGTGGTTGATCGTCCTCTTCGACTCCTGGGCCAACCGGCCCGGTCCGGTACCGCCCGCGCCCGCTCGTCCGGCGAGGGTGCAGCGCCCCGCACCGGTTCGTGCGCCGTCGCGCGCCCCGGCTCGCGCGCCCGCCCGCATGCCGCGGCCGGCGGGAGCGCCTGTTCGTGCGCCGATCCGGCGCGCGGGGCCGCCGCCCGCGACCAGGTGAGCCGGGGCGGCGCGAGCCAGTTCCGCGGCTGGTAGGAGAAGCGCCGGCCGCCAGGTGGGTCAGGGCAGCGCGAAGCCGGACTCGCCGCCGCGCCGATCGCCTCGCGGCGGCGGGAGTGCCCCGGCCGGTCCTGCGCGGCGGTGACCGGCCGTTCGCCGAGTACCGGGGGATCGACCCGGAAGGCAACCGGTTCGACCTGCCGGAGCACGGTTGCCGGCCACCGCCGCGCAAGAGACCTGCTGAGCGGGCGCTCCCTCAGCCGCCGACGTGGATGCCCGGACGGCGGGCCGGGTCCTTTTCGCTGCTGCGGATGATTTCGCGGACGACGGGCGCGGTGTCGCCGCGGCCGAGCAGGAGGTAGCGGAACAGGTGCCCGAGCGGGTTGCCCTCGGACCATTCGAAGTGGCATTGGGGCCGGACACCGGTCACGTCCCGCAGCGCCAGCAGGATCGCGGCGATCGCGTTGGGCGCGGCGGGGCTGTCCGCGCGGAGGATCCGGTGCCCGTCGACGTCGACCCCGCGGACCTTGAGCACGTTGCTGAACTCCGACGGGTCCACGACGTCGATTTCGAGGAAGAGGATGTCGGCGGCGCCGGGCACCGGGTTCATCCCGCGCTGTTCGGCTTCCTTGGCCGAGTATTCGGCGTCGTCGCCGCCCTGGCGCCGGTTGGCGATGATGTTGAGGGCGCCGTCGTTGGCCAGCGAGTCGGCGATGAACCGGCGGGCCTCTTCGTCGAATTCGATGTGTTCCGCGCGCAGTTCCGTCGTCCGCGAAACCCGGGAAACGAGCGAGACGACGATGATCCCGAGGATGAACAGGGCCGAAATGGCGATGCCGTCCGGCTTTTCGATGACGTTTTCGACGAGGGCGTACAGCAGCACGAGCGTGAGCACGACGAACCCCGCGGTGGCGCCGTGCTTGCGCCGCCGGATCGCCGAGATGCTGACCGCGACCGAGCCGGAGACCATCATCGCCAGGATTCCCGTCGCGTAGGCGCCGGCCTGGGCGTTGACGTCGGCGCCGAACGCGATCGTGATGAGGATGCTGATCGCCGTGTAGACGAGCACGACCGGCCGCACGGCGCGGCCCCACTCCGGGGCCATGCCGTAGGACGGCAGGTACCGGGGGACGATGTTGATCAGCCCGGCCATCGCCGACGCGCCGGCGAACCACAGGATCAGGACGCTGCTGATGTCGTAGGCGGTCCCGAAGATCTCGCCGAGCTCGTGGTGGGCGAGGTAGGCCATCGCGCGGCCGTTCGCTTCGCCGCCGTCCTTGAAGGCGTCGGCCGGGATGAGCACGGTGGTGACGAAGCTGGTCGCGATCAGGAACACCGACATGATGACCGCGGCCGCGGTCAGCAGCTTCCGCGTGTTGCGGATCCGGGACTCCAGCTTCTCTTCCGCGGTCTTCCCGTCGGCCGCGACCAGCGGCATCATGCTGACCCCGGTCTCGAATCCCGACAGGCCCAGCACGAGCAACGGGAACGCGAGCACGGCCGGCCCGATGACGCCGGTGAACCCGCCGCCGCCGGCGGTCAGCGCGTCGGTCCAGCGGGAGAGGGCGGCGGAGTCGCCCAGCAGGTCGATCACCCCCGCGACCGTGACCACGGCGTTGAGCAGCAGGAAGACCGCGACGAGCGGGATGGCGACCCCGACGGCCTCGCTGAAGCCGAGCAGGAACACCCCGCCGAGGATCAGCAGCAGCACGACGGTGATGAGGACCGCGTGGCCGTGCAGGAAGCCCGGCAGGTACGGGTTTTCCAGCATGTGCACGGTGGCGTCCGCCGACGACAGGGTGATCGTGATGATCCACGACGTGGCGACGAACCCGAGCAGGGTGAGGACGAACAGCTTGCCGCGCCAGAACGGCAGCAGGTCCTCCAGCATCGCCACCGAGCCCTGGCCGTGCGGGCTTTCCGCGGCCACCCTGCGGTACATCGGCAGCATGCCCAGCAGGGTCAGGGCGACGATCAGCAGGGTCGCCAGCGGCGAGAGCGCGCCCGCGGCGAGGGCGGCGATGCCCGGCAGGTACGAGAGGGTGGAGAAGTAGTCGACGCCGGTCAGGCACATGACCTTCCACCAGGCCTGCGGCGTGCCGTGGTCCTCGCCGCCCGCGCGGCCGACCGGAGCCACCCGATGCTCCAGCAGCCACCGGGCCACGCCCGAAGCCGGCGGCTTCGGCGTCACCGGGCTGTCGACCTTCTCCGGAATGCTCAAATCGGGTGAAGCACCCATGTTCGCCCTTTCGTCCCCTCGTCCCCGCAAAACACCGGCCCCCAGCATGCCCGAGCCCGGTGCCGGGCCGTCCGGGGGTGTCCACGCCGGACGGCCGTTTCACCCCCGCGACCGCGGGGTAGCCGGGCCCCATGCCCGGACGCGAAGACTTGCCCAGCACGCTGCTGCGGTCGCCGCGCAAGGCCCAGGACACGTGGGTGGCCGCGCACGACTCCGCGCTGAAGACCTACGGCCCCGGCAGGCGGGCCCAGCAGACCGCCTACGCGGCGTTGAAGCACACCTTCGAGAAGGTCGGCGACCACTGGGAGGCCAAGCCCGAACGCGGCCCGTCCGACGAGCAGGCCGCCCGGGGCGCCGGGCAGCCGGTGCGGCCGACCCGCGGCGGGGTGAACGCGACCGCGAGCCGGCAGCACCTGTACGAACGAGCCAAGCAGCTCGGCATCCCCGGCCGGTCCCGGATGTCCAAGGAGGAACTGGTCACCGCGCTGGAGAAGGAAAGCCGCCGCCGGACGGCCCGCGCCCGGCGCGCGGACTGAACCGGCACCCGGGCCACTCTCCCGATGTCTTGAACGACTCGTTCAGGACGTCCGGCGTCCTGAACGACTCGTTCAGGACATCGCAGCGGCCGTCACGCCCGGCGAGCGGGAACGAGGCCGGGACGGTCAGAACTCGTCGGCGGCGGTGAGCTCGTGCTCGAAGGCGTCCGCGCGGGCGACGACCGTCTTGAGCGGGCGCTCGAACTCCCCCTGGATGCTCAGGTCCTCCAGGGGCACCGTGTGCTTGAGCAGGGCGACGCCGTCCACCACCGCCGCGCCGCCGACGGCCGAACCGCCGGCGAGCTCGAGGAGCTTCCGCAGGTCGATGCGGTCGGCCCAGCCGACCGGCGAGGAGATCTCGACCCACGAGCCGCCGTCGAGCTCGGGGAGGTGGTGCACGGTCACCTGCTGAGTCCGGTCCTGCGGGCCGTCGAGCCGGAACCGCAGCCAGCCGTCCCGCTCCTCGAGGACTTCGTACCGCGTCCGGACAAAGTTGATGACGTCGATCCAGGTGGTCACCCGTTCCGCCTCCCGCCTCGGCCTGCCTGCGCGGTCGCAGCATCTCACGTCCGGACCGGGCCCGGCATCGGGGATGGTCCGGACTCCCGGCTGGTGAGCCGCGGGAATCGGTGACACGATGTCGTTCATGCGCGGTCGTCGAGAAGCGTGCGGCCGTCGATGCGAGAAGCTCGCCGTCGGCGGTGCGGCCCGGTGACCGCGGTCTCCCCGCTGCGCTTCCCGGTCGTCGCCCTGGTCGCCTCCGCGGGCGGCCTGGACGCCCTCAGCCAGGTGCTCGGCCCGCTCCCGGCGGATCTCCCGGCCGCGGTGCTCGTCGCGCAGCACCTCGACCCGAGCCGGACGAGCCAGCTGACCGCGATCCTGGCCAGGCGCACCGCGTTGCCGGTCGGTGAGGCGGCCGACGGCGGCGAACTCGTCCCCGGCGCGGTCCTGGTCGTCCCCGCGGCGCGGCACCTCCTGGTCACCTCGGCGGCCCGAATCGGGCTGCTGGACACCGGCGCCCTCCCGCCCGCGCGGCCTTCGGCCGATCTGCTGCTGGCCACGCTCGCCGTCACGTGCGGCGCCCGGGCGCTGGCCGTCGTCCTGACCGGCCGGGGCACCGACGCCCAGATCGGCATCCGCGCGGTCGTCCACTGCGGCGGCACCGTGTTCGCCCAGGACGAGGGCACCTCCGCGCACTTCGGCATGCCGGGCGCGGCGATCGGTACCGGGCTGGTGCGCGCCGTGCTGCCGCTGGCCGAGATCGGGAAGGCGATCGTGGACCACGTCGGCCGGTACTCCTGACGGATGGTGTTTAGCCCGATCGCCAGGGGTTACTCGTCGTAGCGGGCGACCTGGTCTACCGTGAAGCCGACGGTGAGGAGGTGGACGCCGTGCCGCCTTTCCGGCGTGACCTCGTGGTCGTCGGAGCTTCGGCCGGCGGGGTGGAAGCCCTGCGCGCCGTGGTGTCCACGCTGCCCGCCGACTTCCCGGGCACCGTGGTGGTCACCATGCACCTCGCCGCGGGGTCGCACAGCGCGCTGGCCGGAATCCTCGACCGTGCGGGACCGCTCCCGGCCCGGCCCGCGCGCCACGGTGCGTCCCTCGAACCGGGCACCGTGTACGTCGCGCGCCCCGACCGGCACCTGCTCACCGAAGACGGGTCGCTCGTCCTGACACAGGGACCGACCGAGAACGGCCACCGGCCCGCGGTCGACGCCACCTTCCGGTCGGCCGCGCTGACCGGGGGGCCGAAGGTCATCGGGGTCGTCCTCTCGGGGGTCCTCGACGACGGGGCCGCCGGGTTGCGCGCGATCGTGGACCGGGGTGGCCTCGCCGTGGTCCAGGACCCTGCCGACGCGCTCTACAGCGGAATGCCCGAGAACGCTCTTGCCCTGGTGGACACCGAATACGTGGCGCGGGCGGTCGAGATCGGCGCACTGCTCGACAAGCTGGTCCGGATCCCGGTGGATCCCTTCGAGATCCCGCCGCCACCGGCGACCCTGCTGCTCGAGGACCGGATCGCCCGCGACGGAGTGCGGGTGGGCGCGCTTTCGCCTGCCCTGCGGGACGACGGATCGGGCTACACCTGCCCCGACTGCGAGGGGTCGCTCACCGAGATCGATCCGGGGGGCCGGTACCGCTGCCGGATCGGGCACGCCTGGTCGGCGCAGGCACTGCTCGCCGCCCACGACGGCGAGTTCCGGTTCGCCCTGGAGAAGGCGCTGCGCGCGCTCGACGAGAAAGCGGCACTGGCGGGGAAGCTGGCTGCCAAGGCCGGCGGCAGTCAGCCGGGTGGCCTCGCGCAGCGGTACGCCGCGTCCGCCAGGGAGGCCGCCGGTGCCGCCGAGACGCTGCGCCGGTTCCTGCTCGAAGCGACCGGCGACGATTTGGAGGAAGCGGTGCCGGAATGAGTTTCGCCCCGGTTCACTTCGCAGTCGGCAGCCGCGGCGAGGCGACCGTCGTGACGGTCACCGGCGAGTTGAACGTCGCGTCGTACCCTTCGCTGCGCGACGGCCTGCTCAAGTTCGCGACGGACGCGCCGGACGGCTTGGTGGCCGACATCAGCGGGCTGACGATCGGAGACCCGGCCCTGGTGAGCGTCTTCTCCCTGATCGCCATGCGGATCGGGGACTGGCCGGGCATCCCGTTCACAGTCGTGGCAGGCGAGCCCGCGAAGGTGCTGCTGAACCGCCACGTCGTCGACCGCTACGTCCCGGTTCGCGCCGACCTGTCCGCGGCGGTGGTGGCGCTGGACCACCCGGTGCGGCGGCGGAGTCACCGCGTCTTCCCCCGTGCCGACGGCAGTTCGGCCCAGGCCCGCGAGTTCGTCACCGCCAAGCTCACCGAATGGGCGGTGCCGGAGCTGGCCGAGGACGCCCGCTTCATCGTCACCGAGCTGGTGGAGAACGTGCTGACGCACACCACGTCGGAGCCGCGGCTGCGGCTCGACCTCCGCCGCGGCGTCTGCACGGTGGCCGTCGCCGACGACGACTCGCGGCCGGCCACCCTGCTCGAACGGCTTTCCCCGTTGGAGCCCGGCATGGGGCTGAAGCTGGTCGCGCAGATCGCGCGCACGTGGGGGTGCAGCCGGTCGTGGGCCGGTGGCAAGGTCGTCTGGGCAGTGCTGCTCTCCCCGCCCGGCACCGCCGGTGACCGTCCGGCCGGGTAGCGTGTCGGACCGTGACCGAGCCCAAGGAACCCAACGGCGAGTTCGAGTCCGTGCTCACCTACCTCAAGGAGTCGCGGGGCTTCGACTTCACCGGGTACAAGCGGAGCAGCCTGATGCGCCGGGTCCGCCGCCGCATGACACAGGTCGAGATCGACAACTACGCGGACTACATCGACCAGCTGCAGGTCAACGCCGACGAGTTCGTCGCGCTGTTCAACACCATCCTGATCAACGTGACCGGGTTCTTCCGCGATCCGGACGCATGGGACCACCTGCGCTTGCACGTGCTGCCCGCGCTGCTGGCCGAGCGCAGTCCCGAAGAGCCGATCCGGGTGTGGAGCGCCGGCTGCGCGGCCGGGCAGGAGGCCTACAGCCTGGCGATGCTCTTCGCCGACGCGCTGGGGGTCGAAGCGTTCCGGCAGCGGGTGAAGATCTACGCCACCGACGTCGACGACGAGGCGCTGGCGCAGGCCCGGCACGCCGCCTACACGCCGGCGGAGGTCGAAGGGCTCTCCGAAGCGCACCTGGAGCGGTACTTCGAGCTGCAGGGCAGCCGGTACTGCTTCCGCAAGGACCTGCGCCGGTCGGTCATCTTCGGGCGCAACGACCTGGTGCAGGACGCGCCGATCTCCCGGATCGACCTGCTGGTCTGCCGCAACACGCTGATGTACTTCAACGCCGAGACGCAGACGAAGATCCTGGAGCGGTTCCACTTCGCGCTCGCGCCCCGGGGCGTGCTCTTCCTGGGCAAGGCCGAGATGCTGCTGTCGCACACCCGGATCTTCGAGCCGCTCGACCTCAAGCGGCGGGTCTTCCGCAAGGCGATGACCACCCCCGCGAGCTTCAACCACTTCGTCTCGCACGGGTTTCCCCAGCGACGCACCCAGGACATCTCCGGGCTCGAGGAACTGCGGGAGCACGCGTTCTCGGCGAGCCCGGTCGCGCAGATCGTCTTCACCGAAGAGGAGACGACGGCGCTGGTCAACGCCCAGGCCGAGGTCGCGTTCGGACTGTCCGAACGCGACATCGGGCGGCCGCTGCGCGACCTGGACGTCTCCTACCGGCCGGTGGCGCTGCGCGCGTACGTCGAACAGGCCCGCCTCGAGCGCCGGTCGCTGCGGATCAAGGACGTCGAGTGGCGCCGGGCCGGCGAGACCGTGTGGTACGAGGTCCACGTCAACCCCCTGGTGGGCAAGGACAAGTCGCTGCTCGGCGTCTCGGTGGTGTTCCACGACGTGAGCTGGGCGCGCCAGCTGCTCACCGAGCTCGAGCACACGAACCGGCAGCTGGAGTCGGCCTACGAGGAACTGCAGTCGACCAACGAGGAACTCGAGACCACCAACGAGGAACTCCAGTCCACAGTGGAGGAACTGGAGACGACCAACGAAGAGCTCCAGTCCACCAACGAGGAACTGGAGACGATGAACGAGGAACTGCAGTCCACCAACGACGAGCTGCAGACGATCAACGACGCGCTGCGCGAGCGCAGCCTCGACCTCGACGAGGTGAACGAGTTCCTCGAGTCGGTGCTCACCTCGATCCGGGCCGGCATCGTCGTCATCGACGCCGAGATGCGGATCAAGGCGTGGAACCGCGGCGCCGAGGACCTCTGGGGCGTGCGGCGGGAAGAGGCCGAAGGCACCCACCTGCTGAACCTGGACATCGGCCTGCCGGTCGCGGAGCTGCGCCCGGTGGTGCGCGAAGCGCTGGCCGACTCCGGTTACTACGGCGAGCTGCTGCTCGACGCGATCAACCGGCGCGGCCGGGCGGCCGTCGTCCGGCTGCTCTGCAGCCCCCTGCGCAGCCCGGACGGGGAAAGCAACGGCGCCCTGCTGATGATGGAAGAGACGAAGAACGAACCCGAATGATCAGGGGATTGCGGTACCCGCGCCGGGCTGTTATCCGTAGAACCCATGGGGTTGACCAAGGTTTGGATCGCCACGCTCAGTGACGGCCTGCTGCGCGCCGACCAGGTCGTCGGCCTGACCGCGCACGCGACACCGGCGTTGACCGGCAAGCCGCCGCGCTGGCTGCTCGACGCGACCGTCCGGGCCCCGGCGGGCAGCGGCAGCGCCGACGGCTGGGACGTGGGCATCCTGCACCGCACGCTGATCCAGACGCCGGCCGAACCGGTGGGCGCGCCGGAAGCGCTGGCCCGCCTCCTCGCCCGGCTGGACGGCGAGGACGCGGCGGGCGTGATCACGCTCCGGCCGGAGGGGCCGGCCGGGTCGGCGAGCATCGTGCGACCCGGCTTCCAGCCCTTCGAGGACGACTGAATATCCGGGTTCCGGTTCAGGACCTCTTCGTGGCCCGGTGCCGGCGTGGTCGCGTGGAGGTCGGGGCTGCGCATCGACCCCGGTCGGCGCGTCGGGAGCGCTGGTCCGCCTGGACGGCGAGTACGCGGCAGCCTTGGTCACCCTGCGGGCGGAGGGGCGGCCGGGTCGGCGGGCATCGTGAGCGCTCGGAAGCGCTGGCCCGTCTCCTCGCCCGGCTGGACGGCGAGGACGCGACGGGCGTGATCACGCTCCGGCCGGAGGGGCCGGCCGGGTCGGCGAGCATCGTGCGACCCGGCTTCCAGCCCTTCGAGGACGGCGCCTGACTACTTGGTCAGCGCGGAGATCCGGTTCAGGACCTCTTCCTGGCCCAGTGCCTGCGTGATCGCGTGCAGGTCCGGGCTGCGCGTGGACCCGGTGAGCGCGATGCGGATGATCTGCGAGGCCTCGCGGATCGAGCCGGGGAACGCCTCCGGGTTCTTCTTGAACTCCTTGGCGTTGCGGGCGAAGCCGTGCTTGGCCGCGACCGCGCGGATCTGCTCGAACCACTCCTGGCCGTCGTCGAGCTGGCGGTAGTCCGCGGCGAAGTCCCGGGCCACGGCCTGGACGACCGCGCGGTCGACGCCGAGCGCGGCGATGCGCTCGTCGTCGGGACCGCTGACGGCGGCGTGAAGCTGGGGGAAGAAGAAGCCGTAGACGGGGCGGAAGTCGCTCCACTTCTTCAGGTCCTTGCGGGGGTTCTCGGCGCCGTCGCGCTCGACGGCCAGCGCGCGCAGGGCCAGGTCGGGCTCCTCGTCGAGGACCCGGCGCAGTTCGGGGTCGAACCGCTCGGCCCAGCCGCGGACGGCTTCGAGGATCGCGGCACCGGAGAGGGTCGCGATGTGGTCGGCCGAAATGTCGTCGAGCTTGACCAGGTCGACCAGCGGGCCGGCGACGCCGCACTCGTCGAGGTTGATCGGCTCGGTGAGCGCCTGCTCGAGCGGCATCTCCGCGAGGCGGCCGTTGACGAGGCCGCGCAGGTAGTACAGGACGGCCTCGGCGGGGTAACCGGCCTCGATGAAGAAGTCGACCGACGCTTCGGGGTCCTTGCGCTTGGACAGCTTGCGCTTGCTGCCGCCCTCCTGCTTCATCAGCGGCGCGATGTGCGCGTAGGTGATCGGCTCGAAGCCGAGCGCGTCGAACAGCTGCTGGTGCACCGGGACCGACGAGATCCACTCGTCGCCGCGGATCACCAGGTTCACCCGCATGAGGTGGTCGTCGACGGCGTGCGCGAAGTGGTAGGTCGGCAGCCGCGGGCTCTGGTCGGAGCTCTTGAGGATGACGACGTCGTTGCGGTTGGCCTCGGCCTCCAGCGGCCCGCGGATCGCGTCGGTGAAGCGGGCGCGGGCGCCGGTGTCGTCCGGGGCGCGGAACCGCACGACGTACGGGGCTCCGGCGTCGAGCTTGGCCTGGACGTCGGCCGGGTCGGCGTCGCGCCAGATGGCCCAGCTGCCGTAGTAGCCGGTGGGCAGCTTGGTGGCCTGCTGCCGCTGGGTGATGGCGGCCAGCTCGTCCTTGGTGGCGAAGTCGAGGTAGGCCTTGCCCTGGCGGAGCAGGTCGCGGACGTAGGTGAGGTAGATCCGCTCGCGGGCCGACTGCTGGTAGGGGCCGTAGTCGCCGCCGCGGGCGAGGTCCTCGTCGGCGGCGAGGTGGAAGTAGGAGAAGCCGCGTTCGAACTGCTCCAGGGCGCCCTCGACCTCGCGGGACTGGTCGGTGTCCTCGACGCGGACGAGGTAGCGGCCGCCGGAGCGCCGGGCGACGTCCTGGTCGATGAGGCCGACGTAGATGCCCCCGAGGTGCACGAACCCGGTCGGGGACGGGCCGAGGCGCGTGACCAGCGCGCCCTCGGGCAGCTGCCGGGCGGGGTACTGCTGCTCCCAGTGCTCGGGTTCGGGCAGGTCGGCAGGGAAGAGGGCGTCGATGACCGCTCGGTCCAGCATGTGGGTGTTCTCCCCGCGTCGTGGTGCGCTTGCCTCGGCGAAAGTGGTCGTTTTCGCCGACGAAGAGCCTAGCCGGGGCGGTCGCCGGGCCGTTCCGGTGGGTTGAGGCCGCAAAACTGTCGGTGCCTCGTGTGACACTGCTGCGGTGATCGTCGTCTTCGAAGCCGAACTGTGGGAATGGGACGCCCGGCGCACCGAGAGCTGGACGTTCGTGAGCCTGCCCGCCGACGAATCGGAGGAGATCCGCGAGCTCGCGGCGGAACCGCGTCGCGGGTTCGGTTCGGTGCGCGTCCGGGCCACGGTCGGCGCGACGAGCTGGCGGACGTCGATCTTCCCGGACAGTGCGCGCGGCGCTTACGCGCTGCCGATCAAACGTGCCGTCCGCGACGCCGAGGGCCTGGAGGTGGGCGGAAGTTTCACCGTGACGGTGGAGCTCGTCGACTTCTGAGCGGGTGATCTCCCGAAAACGGATCGGGCGCCCGGGCTGTTCTGTCATGATGCGGACAACAGGCCCCGAACCGCGCAAAGGGAGACACGATGTCCGCCCAGATGGACGAGCTGATCGCCCAGTTCGAGAACTTCCGCAGCAAGGTGCGCCAAGCCGAGGCCCGCTTCGCCGGCGTGGGTGACATGCAGGAGCGGATCGCCCGGCTGGAGACCACCGTCACCTCGCCGGACGGGACCGTGACGGTGACCGCGGGCGCCGGCGGGACGATCACCGGCCTGCGGCTCACCGCCGGCGCCACCCGCGTGGAAGCCGGGCAGCTCGCCGCGACGATCATGGACACCATCCGCCGGGCGGCGGCCGGGGCCGCGCAGCAGCAGGCCGGCATCGTGGACGACGCCTTCGGCGACGCGTTCGGCGTCGACGTCTCGGCGCAGGTCCGCGAGGCCCAGGCCGAAGCGTTCGGAACCGTGGCGGCCGAGCCCGCGTCGGAGCCTCAGCCGCGGCAGCCGTCGCGGCCCGCCCGACGGCCCGCCGCCGAGGACGACGACGACTTCGGCCAGGGCCCCATCCTCCGCCGATCCTGAGGGAACGCCATGCCAGACGGAATACAGACGAACATCGCCGCGATCTCCGCCTACGCCCGGCAGCTGCCCTACTACGAGCAGGAAGCGGAGAAGTTCGGTGCCAAGATCGACGCCGCGGACGTGACCGACGAAGCGTGGGGCCTCGTCGGCCTCTTCGCCAAGCAGGGCTACACCGAACGCCTCACCGAGCTGCGGTCCCTGCTCACCGACCTGAAGGACGGCGTGGACGGCTTCACCGCCAAGCTCACCAAGGCCGCGGAGATGTACCAGGGCGTGGAAGACGCCGGGAAGGTCACCTTCGGCCGGTACGAGGCGGAAATCGACGCGTTGGGGAAGGGCGAATGACCGAGCCGAAGAAGAGCATCGCCGACGCGCTGAACGTCGGGGCCTACGACGAGAGCACGGGCGCCAACCTCGACCGCGCGGCCGGGTACGTGCCCGTGGCCGGCACGGCCTACAAGGCGGGCAAGAAGATCGGCGAGCACGCGAAGCAGGCCGCCGAGGCGGACGGCCCGGGCGAGCTGGCGTCCGCCGGGGCCGCGCTGGTCGGTGACGGTGCGGCGTTCGTCGGGGCCGCCGCGGGCGACATGGTCACCTTCGCCATGGACCCGATCGGCTGGCTGGTCAGCCACGGCCTCAACATGCTGCTCGAACTGGTCCAGCCGCTGCAGGACGCGCTGCACCAGGTCACCGGCGACGGCCCGGCCATCGGGCACGCGTCGGAGAACTTCGTCACGATCGCGCAGGGGTTCGTCGCGCTCGCCGACGACTTCGAGCGCACCGGCGACACCGCGCTGGCCGAATGGGTGGACGAAGCCGGCAACGCCGCGAAGGAAGCCCTCGGCGACTTCTCGTCGGGGATTCGCGGCATCGGCTCGGCCGCCGGCTCGGTGGCCGAGGTGCTGCAGATGTGGTCGATGGTCATGGTGGTCATCGAAGAGGTGATCAAGGGCATCATCACCGAGCTGGTGTCCTGGCTGATCACTCTCTGGCTGCCCGCGCTGGCCGCGTCGGTGATCAGCTTCGGCGGTTCGGTCGCGGCCGCGATGACCGCGTCCATCGCCAAGGCGGCCAGCGTGCTGCAGAAGGTGACGCGCTACCTCGGCAAGTTCGGCAAGCTGCTCGACAAGTTCATGGAGTTCCTGGTCAAGTACTCCGGGAAGCTGGAGGTGTTCACCCGCAAGCTGCGCGTCGGCGTGATGCCCGGCGAGACGAAGTTCGGCTTCGGTGCGGCCGCCCAGGGCTGGCAGCCGAGCAACCGGGCGCTCACGACGATGTTCGGCACGTCGGCCGGCGTGAAGCCGTTCCTGGCCGGAGCGGGCGTGAAGGCCGGTATCGGAGCGGGCAAGGGCGCTTTCGCCGAAGGCAAGGAAGCCGTCACGCCGGAGGGCGACGAACCGTGGTTCGACAAGAGCGAGATCGGCGGGGACCGCAGCCCGGAGGACACGCGCAAGGACCTGGACATTTGAGCGAGCGCCTCGAACGCTGGGCGGAGGAGACCCGGGTCCGGCCCGGGTTCCGGGAACGGGTCGAGACGCTGATGCGGGACCGGTGGCGCGAGCCGGTCATCGTGCTGCACCTCGGCGACACCGACGTGGGCTACGACGTCCCCGGCCGCCGCCAGGACGGCACCGTCAAGGGGAAACGGCTGGTCCGGCGGTTCTTCTGGAACATCCTGCGCGGGATCGGCGCCGCGGTGTTCGGCGTCTTCGCCCTGGCGCACGGGGAGAGGCCGGGACTGCCGTTCCAGCGGGTGATCGGCGTTTCGGGCCCGGAGAACGCGATGGCACTCGACCTGGCCGACCGGCTCCGGTCCGTGGGGGGCGCTTGGCTGGCGTGCTCGCCTTCGTGCCTGGCGGTGGTGGACACCGGATCGACCGCCACCGACCCGGCCGACGCGCCGCCGCCGCGGATCGTCTGGGAAGCGCGCAAGCCGCAGGCGCCGGAGCTCAGCTTCCGCAAGAGCACGCTGACCTGGCCGGACGGCTCGATCTTCCGGCTCCCCATCCAAGCCCGCACCGAGCAGCAGCACCTGCGGAAGTTCGTCGAGTTCGGCGACGTCGTCCACTGGAACGGAAAACCGCGGGAGCGCTGAAGCCGCTACTCGCACGACAGGCGGGCCCACACGACCTTGCCGTCGTCGTGGTGGCTGACGCCCCAGGCGAAGGCCAGCTGGTCGACCATGAGCAGGCCGCGGCCACCGGTCCGGCCGGGTACCCGCGGCCGCGGTTCGCCGGTTCCGGCGTCGGCGACGGCCACGGTGACCACGCACGGGTCGAGCGCCTGGTGGATCCGCAGCTGGTGCGGCCCGCCGGCGTGCACGTACGCGTTCTCCAGCAGCTCCCCGACGACGATCAAGGCGTCGACCCGGTGTCGTTCTCCGAGCGCCGCCAGCGTGGCCTCCGCCCACCGGCGCGCGCTCGTCAGGTCGGGAACTCCGGCTCCGGCGACGTCCAGCACCCGCCACCCCGGCTCGTCCGCTGCTCCCCAGTTCACTCGCACCGTGCGGCCCCTCCTTCCAGAGAGGGCTACCCGGGAACGCGGCCGATACTCGCGCGGCCGTTCAGTGGAGTCCGATCCGCCAGAGGAACGCCTCCCGCAGGGCGGCGATGAGGGCTTCGTCGTCGACCTCGCTGGGGCGGTCGCCCATCGGCAGCCAGGTCTCGTCGTCCGGGATGCCGGCGATGACGCGGGTCAGCGTGACACCGGGGTAGGAAAGTGTCTCGCGACTGCCGCCGACGTCGGGCACGGTGACGCGGCGGGACTCCGCCCGGACGAGCACCTGCCGCTGGTCGTTCATGTCGCGCAACTTCCCGGGAACCGTGGGTCTGGCAGGTGTCCAGCATAGACACCGCAACCGGCGGGCACCTTGGTGCGAACAGGGGTTTTCCGTTCACCTCAGTTCGAAAACCGCTGTGACACAACATCTCCGCTGCAGCCGGACGCCCCGCGCCCGCGGGTCAGTCGCGGCGGGTGAAGATGAGCCGGTAGCCGGCCAGGATGATCAGCGCACCCAGGATCGCCAGGCCCCAGGTGCGCAGGTCGAAGAACGTGCCGAGCTGGGTGTGGAACAGCGTCTTGCCCACCCAGCCGCCGACGAACGCGCCCGCGATGCCCAGCAGGATCGTGATGATGCAGCCGCCCGGGTCCTTGCCCGGCATGAGAGCTTTCGCGATCACCCCGGCGATGAGACCGAGCACGATCCAAGCGATGATGCCCACGGGGGTGTCCTCTCGTCCGCGTCCTCTTGACGGCACAGGATGGCAGGCGCCTGCCCTCCTGGCTCGCCGAACCACGCGGACGTGATCGGGATCTCACCCGATGGTCACCGGTGCGAGAACGGCCCCCACCGCTTGACGGCGAACGAGCCGCCGCGGCGTTCGACCTCCAGCGCGCTGTGGCCGCCGAAGTGGGCGGGCAGGAGCAGGACGGCTTCGTCGGCGGCCCAGCCCAGCAGGCGGCGCCGGGTGTCGTTCGCCTGGGCCGGGTCTTCGCAGAAGCAGCTGCTGTGCCCGGGCTCCGCGAGCTGCAGGGGAGTGTGCAGCAGGTCGCCGGCGAACAGGGCCCGGTCGCTCCCGGACGCCAGCTTCACGACGCTGGCGCCGGGGGTGTGGCCGGGTGCGGCTTCGAGGCGGAGGTGGGCGTCGATCGGGTGGCTGTCCTCCCACAGCCGGACCTGGCCTGCCTCGTACACCGGCTGGATGCTGTCTTCGAAGGCGTGTTCGTTGACGCCCCCGGCGACGGCCGGGTTGCGGGCCGGGTCCCAGTGCTCGAAGTCCGCGCGCGGCATGAGGTAGGTGGCGTTGGGGAAGGTCGGCACCCACTCGCCGTCGGCGAGGCGCGTGTTCCAGCCGATGTGGTCGAGGTGCAGGTGGGTGTTGACGACCAGGTCGACGTCCTCCGGCCGGACGCCGGCGGCGCGGAGCCGGTCCAGGTAGTCCAGCCGCAGGTGGTCCCACGCGGGGACGGCCGGGCGGTGCTTGTCGTTGCCCACCGCGGTGTCGACGAGGATCGTGCGGCCTTCGCTGCGCAGCACCCAGGTCTGCATCGCCGACAGGACCAGGTCGTCGGCGGTCAGGTGGTCGGGCTCCAGCTCGTGGCGGTGCTCTTGCCATGCCCGCTCCGGCAGGTCCGGGAAGAAGTCCCGGGCCGGCATGACCGGGCCGTGCTGTTCCTCGACGCGCGTGACGGTGACGTCGCCGAGCTTGATTTCGTTCATCGTTCTCTTTCTCCAGGGGTTTTCGGGCGCGTTCGGCCCGGCATCCGTCGCGGATGCCTTGTGAGGGAGGGGTTTCGTCAGTCGCGCGCGGGCTGGGTGCGCCGCGCGGTGGCGGTGGTGTGGGTGAGCAGGGTCATCGCCGCGTGGGACGGGGAACCGGGTTCGGTGGTGGCGACGACGATGTGCTCGTCGTGCTCGGTGGCCAGCGCCTGGTGCGTGACCGTCATCGTGCCGACCAGCGGATGGCGCATCTCGTAGACCGCGTCGCCGCCGGACTTGACCCGCTGGTCCGCCCACCACGTCGCGAACTCGGTGCTGCGCAGGGAAAGTTCGCCGACCAGCTCGGCCAGGCGCGGGTCGTCCAGGTACCGGCCGGACGCCATCCGCAGCGACGCCACCACCGCGCGGGCCTTGGCGGGCCAGTCGGCGTACAGCTCGCGGGTGTGCGGGTCGAGGAACACGAGTCTCGCCATGTTCGGGCGGCGGCCGGGCTTTTCGGGCGCGGCCGGGTCGAGGTGCCCGGCGAACAGGGCGTGCCCGGCGGTGTTCCACGCCAGGACGTCGCTGCGCCGGCCGAGCACGACCACCGGGACGTCGGCGAGGGTGGCCAGGAGCTGCCGGACGGCGGGGGTGACGTGCTCCGGCGCCGGACGCCGTCGCGTCGCGGGCCCCCGGGCGCCGGCGGCCAGCTCGTGGAGGTGGCGGCGTTCGGTTTCGTCGAGCTTCAGTGCCTGGGCGATCGCTTCCAGCACCTCGGGGGAGGCGTTGGCGGACTGTCCTTGTTCGAGCCGCGAGTAGTACGGCGCGCTCACCCCGGCGAGCCGGGCGAGCTCTTCGCGGCGCAGTCCCGGCACGCGGCGGCGGTCCCCGTACGTGGCCAGGCCGACGTCCTCCGGCCGCAGGTGGGCGCGGCGGTTCTTGAGGAACTCGCCGAGCCGTCGTTTCGCCTCCATGAACCCAGTATGGGCAGCGGGCCGGAGCGCAACCACACCCTCGCGGGGTGCGGGTCGGCACGCGAAACGGGCCCGTCCGGGGATCTTGCCCCGGACGGGCCCGTTCTGTTCAGGCCGGCTCAGCCACCGCCGTAGGTGGCCTGGGTGACCGCGAAGACGTTGCGGTTGCCCGCGCCTTCCTGCAGCGACCACAGCAGGTCGGCGGCGGTGTCGTCCTCCCAGTAGGAAAGGCTCTCGCCACTGCCGACCCAGGCGAAGGTCTGCGCGGCGGCCGACGGCTTCCAGTAGTAGAGCTGCTTCGAGCCGGAGGAGTTGAACCACCAGCGGCCGTTGTGCGAAGCCACGCCGTTGAGCTTGTACCAGGGCAGCTGCAACGCCTGGCTCGCCGTCGTCGTCGCGGCGAAGGTACCGGTGGAGGCGAACGGGTAGCGGATCGCCCGCGGCGCCCGGTTCGGGTAGTCCGTGCAGCCCGAGGAGCAGGTGTACTCGGTCATCACGATCGACTTGCTGACCCGGTCGAGGGAGATCGACGACCACGCGAGGTTCGTCCCCGACGTCGTCTTCGACGAGATCGTGCCGACCTGCGGCAGGACGTAGGCGTAGTTGTGGGCGTAGTACGTGCTGCCGCTCTGGTGGCCGATCTGGTCGGCGGTACCGCCGCTGTTCGTCTTGAGGATCTTGCGCATGTCGAACACGCGCATGCCCTTCCCGGTGTCGGCGACGTAGAGGTAGTCGCCGTACCAGGACATGCCGCCGGCGTGGATCGGGATGTCCTTGAAGTCCGGGGCGTCCGCGGTCCCGGTGGGCTCGACGAGCAGGATCTTGCGGTACTTGTTGGGGTAGTCGGCGTCCCAGTCGGCCAGGGTGATCCGGCTGCGCGACTGGTCACCGCTGCAGCCGTCCTTGGTGTACCAGCTGACCGCGACGAGCTGGTGCCCGTCGTAGTTCCCGCCGTTCGCCGTCCCGACGGCGTCGCGGCTGGTGGTGATGCCCTGCGGGTAGTTGGTGCAGTCGGAGTTGTCGTCGCTGTCGAAGCGGAACCCCGTGGAGAGCCCGGCGACGGAGAACGACGACGGCAGCGCGGCGCGGTCGTGGTTCGCGTTCTCCATCACGGTGTGGACGGCCGCGGTGCCCAGCGTCGACACCAGAGCGCTGTTCACCGCGTCGAACTGGTTGTAGTTGGCGGTCAGGGTGTACTGGTCGGCGGGCAAGGTCGACGGCGCGGCCGCGGCGGCGGACGCCGGCGCGGCGACCAGCCCCGCGAGCACGCCGGCGGCGAGTGCCGCCTGGGTGAGACGGTGCAATGACATGGGACGCATCGTCGGCGGGGGCCGTACAAGAGCCGTACAAGCGCCCCGGGGGCACTTTCACGTGAAAGTGCCCTGGCGGCGGGCGAGGATCTTCAGCGACTGCTCGCACCAGCGCAGGTTCTCCCGCTCGAACGACAGGCCGCGCATCAGCGTCAGGTACGGCCCGATCCGCTCGGCTTCGGCGAGGTAGTCGTCCTCGAAGCGGCCGTCCAGCAACCGCGCGCGAAGCCGTTCGTAGCGGGCGATCTTCGCCTCCGCCCGGCTCAGCCGCTCCTCGAGCGCGCGCCGGACCGCCGTCTCGTCGCCCGCGTCGACCGCCTGGACCTGGACCAGCAGCTCGTCGCGGATCACCCCCGGGCGCGGCGGGCGGGCCGTGAACTCGTGCAGGGCCCGGTGCCCGGCCGTGGTCAGCGAGAACAGCCGCTTGTCCGGCCGCCGCTGCTGGTGCACGACCCGGGCGTGCACCAGGCCGCCGGCCGCCATGCGATCGAGTTCCCGGTAGAGCTGCTGCGGCGTCGCCGCCCAGAAGTTGGCCACCGAGGCGTCGAACCCCTTCGCCAGGTCGTAGCCCGACGCCTCGCCTTCGAGCAGCGCCGCCATCAGCGCGTGTCGCAGTGCCATACTCAACTAGTTGACTGCTTCTTGCTGGATCCGGTCGAACTGCGCCGCCATCGCCTCGGCCAGCGCCTGCGCCGCCGACAGCGGGCGGACCATCACCGTGAACTCGTCGATCAGGCCGTCTTCGTCGAAGTGCAGGAAGTCGCAGCCCTCGACCCGCACGTCCCCGATCCGGGCCTCGAAGACGAGGGCGTGGTCGCGGCCTTCGCCGCCGCTCAGCTCGCGCACGTAGCGGAAGTCCTCGAAAACGCGCAGCACGCCGCGCAGGATCGCGGCGGTGATCGCCTTCCCCGGGTACGGCTTGAACGCCACCGGGCTGCGGAACACGACGTTGTCCGCCAGCGTCGCGGCCATGGCGTCGGGATCGCGGGCCTCGACGGCCTTGCGGAAGCTGCTCACAGCGCACCTCACCTAGTCAATTTGTTGAGTATTGAGGGTGAGCATACCCGCTCGCCTTGCGTGACCGATCGGCGACGCACAGCTTCACCGCAGCCCCTGGCGCAGCCGGACAGGCATGGGAAACGACGACGAGGGACAACGGGGCAGCAGGCGGCGGCTGCTGACCGGCGTGAGCTCGGTCGGCACGCCGTCCCCGACCACGACGGCGGGGAGCTTCAGCGCTCGCCGGCCGGACAGCGGCGCCACTGCACGTGGTCGCCGGCCCGGTCGGCGTGCCAGACCGCTGTGTCCGTGTCGGACTGCCACGTCGGCACGAGCCGGCCCGTGACGACCCGGCCGCGGGCCACCCGGCCGAACAGCTCGACGCCGTCCGCGCGGCGGGCGGGCGGGATCCAGGCCGGGAAGCGGGTGCGGGGCAGCTTGTGCTCGATCCACTCCCGCGCGGAGCCTTCGCTGCCGTGCTCGGACTCCACGATGCTCGACACGGCGCCGCCGCCGACGGCGAGGCCGATCGACGCGCGCCAGCGCACGGGGGAGGAGTCCGGGTTCATCGTCCCCAGGGTCCCGGACGAGCGCGTCGGCGGGCCAGTACACGTTCGGATGGATTGGCGTTCACTCACCGTGCCCCCTGCCGCTCGTGGACGTCTGCGCGCGCCCGGGTTCCCCGTCCTGGTGGTCTTCAATCACGAAGCTTTCAGCAGGCGCACGCACGCTTTTTCGAGCATCGCCCGCGCCTCGTCGCCGTCGAGCCGGGCCGCCCGCTTGAGCGCGGGCGCGATCGTGCGCTCGCCGCGGTAGGCCTCGACCAGCCGGGGGTCCACATAGGACGAACGGCAGACGGCCGGGGTGTTGCCGAGCGCCTTCGAGACCTCCTTCATCACCTTCGCCTCCGCGCGCTTGCGGGCGGTCTCCGACGTCGGCGGGTCCGCCGCGGCGAACGCGGCCGCGGCCAGCACCGTCGCGTTCCAGGTGCGCATGTCCTTCGCCGTGCAGTCTTCGCCGGCCAGTTCCTTGAACCGCTCGTTGACGTCGGCCGCGTGCACCTCGTGCCACGTGCCGCCCTCGCGGTAGACGAGGAGCCGGTCGCTGCCCGAGCGGCTGCGCAGCAGAGCCTTCACGACCTTGGCCAGCCCCGCGTCGCAGATGGCCACCTCGCGGTCCAGGCCGCCCTTGGCGACGTAGCAGAACCGGCATTCGTCGCCGCGGACGGCGGCGTGCTCACGCAGCAGCGTGGCGACGCCGTGGGTGCCGTTCTCCTCCGCGTACTCCTCGCCGCCGGTGCGGAAGATGCCCCGGTCGAGCATCCGCAGGGCCGCGGCGAGCACCCGTTTCCGCGTCAGGCCGCTGCCGGCGAGGTCGGCCTCGACCTGGGCCCGCCACTGCGGCAGCCGCCGGGCCATCTGCAGCACGCGGTCGTGCTTCTCCTCGTCGCGGTCCTTCCGCCACTGCTCGTGGTAGAGGTACTGGCGCCGCCCGGCGTCGTCGGTCCCGACCGCCTGGACGTGCCCGTTCGGGTACGGGCAGATCCACACGTTCCGCCACGCGGGCGGGATGACCAGGCCCTTGATCCGCTCGAGCAGCTCGGCGTCGGTCACCGGCGACCCGTCGGGCAGGGCATAGGAGAACCCGCGGCCGCGGCGGATCCGCCGGATGCCGGGGCCGCGCAGGTCACTGCGCCGGAGTCTGGTGCGTCCCACCGCCGCGAAATACCCGCCCGGCGTACCGGGAAACCATGATTGCCGCCCGCCGCGGCGGGTAGCCGCCAGGAAAGGACGGAAGGAGCACGCATGACCACCGCAACCAGGCCGCTGGCCGTCGTCACCGGCGCGTCCAGCGGGATCGGGCTCGAGCTGGCGAAACAGTTCGCCCGGCACGACTTCGACGTCGTGCTGGCCGCCGAGGACGCCGAGCTGGCCGCGGCCGCGGACGAGGTCCGCGCGTGTGGGGCGCAGGTCGAGGCGGTCCGCACCGACCTGGCCGCCCCCGACGGCGTCGAGGAGCTGGTCCGGCACCTCGCGGACCGGCCGGTGGAGGCACTGGCGGTCAACGCCGGCGTCGGCATCAACGGCGAGTTCGCCGGCGACACCCTGCTGGAGGACCAGCTGACGGTCGTCGACCTCAACGTGCGCTCGGCCGTGCACCTGACCAAGCGGGTCGTGCCCGGCATGGTCGGCCGCGGCCACGGCCGGGTGCTGTTCACCTCGTCGATCGCCGGCACGTCGCCCGCGCCGTACCAGGCGGTCTACGCGGCCTCGAAGGCGTTCCTGACGTCGTTCTCCGAGGGCCTGCGCGCCGAGGTGAAGGACAAGGGCGTCACCGTGACCGCGATGCTGCCCGGCCCGGTCGACACCGAGTTCTTCGAACGCGCCGACATGACGGACACCAAGCTCGCCGCCGGGGACAAGGACTCCCCGGCCGAAATCGCCGAAGCTGGCTACGAAGCCTTGATGGCCGGGAAGGACAAGATCGTTCCCGGCGCGCTGAAGAACAAGCTCCAGGCAGCCGGCTCCCGCGTCCTGCCGGACGAGGCCAAGGCGAAGCAGCAGGGCAAGATGATGAAGCCCGGATCGGCGGACGCATGAGCGTGGTCGGGGAAGTCACCGAGAAAGCGAAGCGGATCCAACGCGGCTACGCCGGCGAGGCCGACCGGCCGCTGGCCGGCTACCTCGGGGTGATGGGGGTGTACGGCGCCTTCGTCGGCGGGCTGACCGTGCTGGGCCGGGCGGTCGGGGCCCGGCTGCCCCGCCGGTTCGGCCTCGGCGACACGGTGCTGCTGGGCGCGGCGACGTTCAAGGCGAGCAGACTCCTGGCCAAGGACGCGGTCACCAGCCCGGTGCGCGCGCCGTTCACCCGGTACGAAGAGCCGGCCGGTGACGACGAGCTGAACGAGTCCGTGCCCGGCAAGGGCCACTTCGAGCACGCGGCGGGCGAGCTTCTCTCGTGCCCGTTCTGCCTGAACGTCTGGATCGGTACCAGCCTCGCCGCGGGCTTCGTGATCGCGCCGCGACCGGCCCGCCTGGCGGCCACGGTCCTCACCACCGTCGGCGTGGCGGACGCCTTGCACCTGCTGTACGACGCGGGCAAGAAGCTCGCCTCCGGTTAGCGGCCACTGGCGATGTCTTGAACGACTCGTTCCTGTCGTCCGACGACAGGAACGAGTCGTTCAAGACATCCGGCCAGGGCCGCGGCGCAGCAGATCGGTAGTGCGTGGGGGAGGGACAGGGTGGGAGGGCCGGGG
>NZ_JBFACT010000043.1:0-78403 GCF_040640995.1 Amycolatopsis sp. NPDC021455
GCCACATTGGGGCGCTTGAGAGCCGGGCCGGGCTGGGCGGGACGGGCCGGGTCAGCGGGTGGCGGCGGCCCAGCGGACCGCGGGCCCCATCGCCCAGCCGGCGACCGCGAAGACCGCGCCCATGAGCAGCCAGCCCGGTAGGCCCCAGCCGATCACCACCGTGCTCAGCAGCACCGGCCCGATCGCGCGGGCCACCGATGTCCCCGTTCCGAAAAAGCCCTGGTACTGGCCCTGCTTGTCCGCGGGCGCGAGGGCGAAGCCGATCTCCCACGAGCCCGCCGACTGCAGCATCTCGCCCAGCACCTGCACCAGCGCACCCACGACGAGCACCCCGAAAGCCGTCCACGGCGAAGTGCCGGACGCCGAAAGCGCGAAAGCCACACAGGACGCGAGCAACAGCACCCCCGAGCGGCGGACCATCCGCGCCGCCGCGCCGAGGCTCGCCAGCCGGCCCGCTACGCGGACCTGGACCAGTACCACCACGACCGTGTTCAGCACGAACAACGCCGACACCGTCCAGCCCGGCGCGGCCGTCCGCTCGACTATCCACAAGGGAATCGCCACGCTCAGCAACGGCATGCGCAGCAACAGGATCGCGTTGAGCAGCGTCACCAGTGCGTACGGCCGGTCGCGCAGCACCGCCAGTTTCGGCTCGCCGGCCGCCGCCGAGGAGGCCGGGACTGCCGGAAGCGCAGACAGCAGCGCCGCCGTCACCACGAAGCTCGCCGCGTCGAGCGCGAAGACCGTCAGGTACGCCGGTGCCGTGTCGGCCGCCAGTGCCAGGCCGCCCAGTCCGGCGCCGACGGCGAGACCCGCGTTGCCCGCGGACTGCAGGTGCGCCCTGACCCGCGTCCGCCGCTCCGGGTCGGCGAGCGCGGCCAGCAGGGCCTGGCGCGCGGCCGCCAGCCCGGTCTGGCAGCTGCCGTAGATGCACGCCGCCAGGACGAACAGCGGCGGCGACCGGACCAGGAGGAAGGCCAGGATCGACGCGCCGGTCGCCAAGGCCAGCAGCACCGCCGAACCGCGGGCGCCGTGGCGGTCGGCGAGGTGGCCCAGCGGCACCCCGGCGACCGAGCCGACCGCCCAGCCGAGCGTGAGGCCGAGCCCGACCTGCGCCGGCGTCAGCCCGGCGATCCGCGTGAAGAACAGCACCGAACACGTCAGGAACGCGCCGTCGCCGAGCGAGCCCGCCAGCTGGGCGGCGGCGAGCAGCCGGCCGGGGTGCCGGGTCGCCGGGCGTTCGAGAGTCACCGTCATACCGAGGACGTTAGGACGGAACTTGGCCCTGTCCCAGATCCAATTCCGACCAGTCGTATTGGGCCAATGTAGAGTCCCGGGATGGACTTCCACGTCAGCCTGGCCGGGCGTGGCGACCTCAGCCTCCGGATCTACCGGCAGTTGCGCGACGCCGTGCTGGACGGCCGGCTGCGCGCGGGCGAGCGGCTGCCGCCGACGCGGGAGCTGGCTCGGCGGCTGGCCGTTTCGCGCAACACCGTCGCGGTCGCCTACGACCGCCTGACCGCGGACGGCTTCCTGACCGGACGCGTCGGCGCCGGGACGTACGTCTCCGCCGAGCTTCCCGCGCCGAAGCCCCGCAAGACCGCGTCGGCGGCGGGGCCACGGCCGAAAGCCGTGTGGCGCTCGCTGCCGCCCCCGGTCGCCGCCGCGGCTCGCGCGCCGGTGTACGACTTCCGCGTCGGCATCCCCGACGCCGCGCTGTTCCCGCTGGAAACCTGGCGGCGCCTGCTCGCGCGGGAGCTGCGGGACGCCGCCGGGTTCGCCCACTACGCCGACCCGGGCGGGCACCCGGGCCTGCGCGCGGCGATCGCCCGGCACGTCGGCGTCTCCCGTTCGGTGCGCGCGGAGGCGGACGACGTGCTCGTCACCCAAGGCGCGCAGCAGGCCCTGGACCTGTTGTGCCGGGTGCTCCTCGAGCCCGGCGACCGGGTGGCCGTCGAGGAGCCGGGGTACCGGCTGGCGAAGCTGCTGTTCGCTTCGCACGGCGCCGAAGTCGTCGAAGTCCCGGTGGACGGCGAAGGCCTCGACGTCGCTTCGCTGCCCGCGCGGACGAAGCTGGTGTACGTCACGCCGTCGCACCAGTTCCCGCTCGGCACGCCGATGTCCCTCGCGCGGCGCACGGCGCTGCTGGAGTGGGCCGGACGCGTGGACGCGGTCGTCGTCGAGGACGACTACGACAGCGAGTTCCGGTTCTCCGACCGTCCCCTGGAACCGTTGCAGAGCCTGGACCGCGCCGGGCGGGTCGCCTACGTCGGGTCGTTCTCCAAGACGCTGCTTCCCATGCTGCGCCTGGGTTTCCTGGTCGCGCCGCCGTCGCTGCGGGACGCCTTGCGCCACGCGCGGCAGCTCTCCGACTGGCACGGCGATCTGCCCGCTCAGGCCGCACTCGCCCGGTTCGTCGACGAAGGCCTGTTCGCCCGTCACCTCCGCCGCGCGACGAAGGTGTACGCGGACCGCCACGAGCGGATCACGGCGACGCTGGAATGCGCCTTCGCGGGCCGGCTGCGGCTGGTGCCCTCGGCGGCGGGCCTGCACCTGTGCGCACTCGCGGAGGAGGACGTCGACCTGGAGCCGGTCGCCACCCGTGCGGCGGCCGCCGGCGCGGCGGTCCAGACGCTGTCCGACCTCTGCGGCGGCTTCCCGCGGCCGGGCCTGGTCCTCGGCTACGGCTCGATCGCCTCGGACAACATCGGCGCCGGGCTCGCGGTACTGGACCGGGCCTGGGGCTCGACGTAGTGGTCCGTGCGGCGGCGCGCCGCGATCAGCAGGCCGCCCGCGAACGTGGCCACCGCGGTGGCGAGGACGACGAGCCAGCCGCGCCGGAAGCCGGCCAGGTCGGGCGTCCCCGCGAAGACCGCGACCAGCACCGCCGTGCCCAGGACCGCCCCGATCTGCCGCATCGTGTTGACCATCGACGATCCCGCTCCCCAGCGCGCCGCCGGCAGGACCGTGCCGACCACGCCCGACAGGCTCGGCAGGATCAGCCCGACGCCGATGCCGGTCAGCAGCTGCCCGGGCAGCATCGCCCCGGCGTAGTCGGGTGTGGACCCCATGCGCAGCAACCAGATCAGCACGCCCGCCCCGAACGAGACGCCGCCGAGGGCGACCAGCGGGCCCGGGCCGACGCGGTGCGCGAACCGGCCGCCGAGGATCGACACCGGCACCACCATCAGCGGTCCCGGCGCCAGGGACAGCCCGGCGACGAGGATCGGATCGTGCCAGATCGAGGTCAGGAACAGCACGTTGCCGAACAGCATCGCCGCGAAGCCGGCCGCGAAGACGCCGGTGGTCAGGCAGGCCAGCCACAGCGTCGGGACGCGCAGCGCGGGCAGGTCCAGCACCGGCACCGCGTGCCTCGCCGAGCGCAGCGGCACCCACGCCAGCGCGACCACGGCGACCGCGAACGCCGGCAGGACTTCGACGGCGCCCCAGCCGTGGTCGGGCGCCTCCACCAGCGCGTAGGCCAGAGAACCCACGCCGATCAGCAGCCCGGCGGCGCCGAGCAGGTCCGGGACGCCGGTGGTGGTGTCCCGCGACTCGCGCAGCACCCGCGGACCGGCCAGCAGCGTCACCGCGCAGACCGGCAGGTTCACCAGGAACACCCAGCGCCAGGAGGCTTCGACGAGCAGGCCGCCGACGGGCGGCCCGAGCGCCGCGGCCGCCGCGCCCACCGACGCCCAGACGCCGACGGCCAGTGGCCGCCGGTGTGGCGGGAACGCCGTCAGCAGCAGCGCCAGTGACGTCGGCATGACGAGCGCGGCACCGACCGCCTGCAGCGCGCGGAAGGCGATCAGCACGCCGATGTCCGGGGCGGCCGCGCAGAGCGCCGAAGCGACCGTGAAGAGGGCGACCCCGAGCAGGAACAGCCGCTTGCGGCCGTACCGGTCGGCCAGCCGCCCGGCCGGGGCGAGGCAGGCGGCGAACAGCACCGTGTAGCCGTTGAGCACCCACGACAGCGTGGCGAGGCCGTCGCCGGGGAACGCGGCCCGGATGCCGGGGAAGGCGATCGTGACGATGAACGTGTCGAGGCTCGCGAGGAACGCGGCCGTCGAGACGACCAGCAGCACGAGCCCCGGCTTCGGCGCGGTGTCGGTCATGATCCTCCTAGGTTCGAAAAAGCAACCTAGCTGGAAATGAGCGTCTCAACAAGAGACTGACCAGCTCACGCCTCCGCGCGGGCCTTGAGTGCCGCCAGGGTGTGTTCGATCGACCGGGCGTTGTAGCCGGGCCGGTCGGCGCGGCCGGTCACGCGCGGGCCCATGAACTTCCGGACCACCCAGCTGCCGATCCGGTACCAGTTCTCGGTGACCAGGCAGCCGGCCGCGCTCGGTGCCAGCACGTACTCCCACCGCGAAACCCGCGATCCGAACGGCGTCCGCACGTCGAAGGCGAACCGGCGGTCCGGTTCGAACGCGACCACCCGCACCCTTGTCCACCAGTTCAGCTCGCCGTTGCGGTTGCGGCCGCGGAACCGCGCGCCGAGCGCCGGGCCGGTGCCGTCCAGCCAGCGGCCGCCGACGTTCTCCGGGCTCAGCTCGCCCATCCGCGGCAGGTCGGTGACCCACGACCACACCGCGGCGGGCTCGGCCGGCACGTCGATGCTGCGGGAAATCGTCGGCTTCACGTCGTGATGGTGACAGCGGCGCGCCCGGCGGGGCCAGGAATCCCGGAGCATCGGGCAGCCGGGGAGAACCCACAGGTTACGGCCGGGCCGTTCTGGGTACTTCGCGCGCGGAGGAGTCTCGACACGGAGGGTGCGGTGGTCAGCGTGATCCCGATCGAGGTCGTGGGCATGGCCGTTCCGGTGCCGGGTGAGGCACCGTTGATGCTCCTTCGCGAGCCCGAGGGCGCCCGCCGCTGGCTGGCGATCATGATCGGGTACGGCGAAGCCGAGGCCCTCGTCCGGGCGCGGGAGCAGATCACGCAGCCGCGTCCGGGCACGATCGAGCTGCTCGGCGACGTGCTCGCGGCGTTCGGCCAGGGCCTCGCCGCGGTCGAGCTGACCGAGGTGCGGGACGGGATCTTCTACGCCGAGCTCGTCCTCGCCTCCGGCACCCGCGTGTCGGCCCGCCCCAGCGACGCGGTCGCGCTCGGCCTGCGCCAGGGCGCGCCGATCAGCGTCGCCGAAGAGGTGCTCGACGTCGCGTCCGTGCAGCTCGAGGTCGAGCAGGAAGCCGAAGGGCCGGCCGCCGACGTGCTGGACGCCGACGCCGAGGTCGCCCGGTTCCGCGCCGAGCTCGACGAGCTGCGGCCGGAGGACTTCGGCGACCACTAGGAGTTCTCTCCCCGCCGATGAATCCCGGCCGCGGCGCCGGTACAACCATCGGGACGGCCGGAGGGAGAACGATGCAGGACTTCGCCGCGCGCACCGAGCCGCACCGGCGTGAGCTGCTGGCGCACTGCTACCGCATGCTGGGCTCGGTGCACGAGGCCGAGGACCTGGTGCAGGAGACCCTGGTGCGGGCCTGGAAGGCGTGGGCGGGCTACGACCCGGCCCGCGCCTCGGTGCGCACCTGGCTGTACCGGATCGCGACCAACGCGTGCCTGACGGCGCTGGAAGGGCGGGCGCGGCGGCCGTTGCCGTCCGGGCTCGGCGGCCCGGCGGGCGACCCGGGCGCGCCGCTGACGCCGTCGTTCGAAATCCCCTGGCTGCAGCCGTTCCCGGACGCCCGGCTGGACGACCCCGGCCTGCGCCTGGCCCGCCGCGGCACCCTGCGGCTGGCGTTGCTGGCGGCGATGCAGACGCTGCCGCCGAAGCAGCGCGCGGTGCTGATCCTGCGCGACGTCCTCGAGTTCAGCGCGGCGGAGGTGGCCGGATTCCTCGACACGACACCCGCGGCCGTCAACAGCGCCCTGCAGCGCGCCCGCGCCGGCCTCGGCGGCCTGTCGGCGGACGAAGTGGCCGAACCGGACGACACCGCGGTGGAAGCGGTCCTGGACCGGTACGTGCGGGCGTTCGAACGGGCCGACGTCGCGGGCCTGGTCGAGCTGCTGACCGACGACGTCGTGATGGAGATGCCGCCGGTGCCGCTGTGGTTCCGCGGCCGGGACGGCTACGGCCGGTTCCTGGAGCGCCTCTTCGCCCTGCGCGGCCCCGGCTGGCGGATGACGCGCACGGCGGCCAACGGCCAGCCCGCGCTGGTGGCGTACTGCCGCGACGACGCCGGGGTGCACCGGTTGCACACCCTCCAGGTGTTCACCGTGACGGGGTCGCGGGTCGCGCACAACGTCGTCTTCGCCGATCCCGCCGTGCTGGCGGCGTTCGACCTCCCGGCTCAGCCGGCGGCGCGGGCTTCCGACGGACGGCCGTAGGCGCCGCCGTCGTTGCTGCGCTGCAGCAGGCCTTCGTCGACGAGGTAGCGGCGCAGCGTCGCGTGGTCGTCGTGGACCATCGACAGCTTCTCCCGGACGTCCTGCTCGGTGTAGAGCCGGCCGGGCTCGAACCGCTCGGCGAGGTGGGCGAGCAGCAGCTGCCGCCGCTTGCCCGAGTGCGGGATCGTGACGAGCCTGCCGCGGCTGAACAACGCGTCGAGCGGGTCCACCGGCGCTTTGGCGAGCGCGTCGCGGAACACCTCGGGCACGGCCCGGTAGTGGTCGTCGTCCAGAGTGACGAGTCCCGCGTCGACCAGCCGTTTCGCGAGCTTGGCCGGGACATCGGCGGCCGGGAGCCCGGCGGGCGCGGCGCAGATGCGGGCGAACAGGTGCAGGCGATCGGCGTCCGCGAGGGCGGAGACCAGCGCTTCCGGTGCGGCCATGGTGCCCGACCGTACCGCTGGTGCTGCCCGGGGTGCACCCGGTTTCGCGCACCGGGCGAACGGTTCCCGGGCGGGCCGGTAGGTTGCCACCGTGCCTCGTCCGCCCGTGACCGTGCCCGAGGAGGTGCTGCGCGCCTCGATCGTGGAGCGGCTGTTCGCACGCGAGGACGACGAGCGTCCGCTGTTCACCCACCAGGACCACAGCCGCGGCGCCGAGCACACGGTGACGTGGGCCGGGTTCGCCGCCCGCGTCCGGGTCGTGGCGGGCAGCCTCCGCCGGATCGCGGAGCCGGGGGAGCGGATCGCGATCCTCGCGGGCCAGGAACTGGCGTATCCGCTGGCCTTCTTCGGCGCGCTGGCCGCCGGCCTCGTCGCGGTCCCGTTGATGGCGCCCGCGAACGCCGCGCAGGCCGAGCGGCTCACCGGCGTCCTCGCCGACTCGGGCGCGCGCGTGTGGCTGACGTCGTCGGCCGCGGCGGCGCGCGTCCGCGAGTTCGGCGACCCGCTGGTGGTCGAGGAGCTGACCGGCCCGGGCGTGGACCCGGTGCCGGTGTCGCCGGAAAGCCCGGCCTACCTCCAGTACACGTCGGGCTCGACCCGCGAACCGGCCGGCGCGGTGGTCCCGCACCGGGCGATCGTCGCGGCCTGCTGGCAGGGCAGCCGCGCCTACGCCGTCGACGAGGGCACGACCTGCGCGGGCTGGATCCCGTTCTTCCACGACATGGGCCTGATCCAGCTGCTGTGCCTGCCGGTCTTCGCCGGCGCGCGGTCGGTGTTCATGGCCCCGGCCGAGTTCGTGCACCGGCCGCACCGGTGGCTGCGGCAGCTGGCGGACCACCCCGCGGTGTTCACCGCCGCCCCGAACTTCGCCTACGACCTGGCGGCCGACGCCGGCCCCGGTGACGGCGACCTCGACCTCTCGGACGTGCGGGTCGCGCTCAACGGCAGCGAGCCCGTCCGGCCGCGGACGGTCGAGCGCTTCCAGGAAGTCTTCGGCCCGTACGGGTTCCGGCGCGAGGCCCACCGGCCGTCCTACGGCCTCGCCGAAGCCACCGTGTACGTCGCGAGCGCGGGGCCGGAAGGTCCGCGCAGTGCGGTGTTCGACCGCGACGCCCTCGCGCAGGGCCGCGCGGTCGAAGTGGCGGGCGGGCAGGAACTCGTTTCGGTGGGCCGTCCCGTCGGGCAGCTCGTGCGGATCGTCCACGACGGGCGGGAACAGCCCGAGGGCCTGGCCGGCGAGATCTGGGTGCACGGCCCGAACGTCGCGACCGGCTACTGGGGCCGCGGCGACGCCGGCGCGTTCGGCGCCACGCTCGACGGCCTCGGCGGGTGGCTGCGCACCGGTGACCTCGGCGTCGTGCACCGCGGCGACCTCTACGTCACCGGGCGGCTCAAGGACCTCATCGTCATCGACGGCCGCAACTTCCACCCGCAGGACATCGAAGCCGCGGCCGGGGAGGCCCACCCCGCGGTCCGCCGCGACCGCGTGGCCGCGTTCGGGGTCGCCGACGAACGCGGCGAGGGCGCGGTGGTGGTGGCCGAATGGGCGCGCGGAGCCGACGCCGACACCAAGGACGTCACGCGGGCGGTGCTGCGCGCGGTGTCGCGGGAACACGACCTCACGCTGCGTGCGGTACATCTGGTCCCTTCCGGCGGACTTCCGCGCACTTCGAGCGGCAAGGTCGCCCGGTCGGCCGCCAAGGCACGTTATGGTGGCGCCCGTGGGTGATCACCGTGCCGAGGTCACGAAGGTCGTCAGCGAGACCTTCCGGCTCGACCCGGCCCTCGTCGGGCCCGACGCCACCCTGGAAGAGCTGGGCATCGACTCGAAGGGCCGGATCCGCCTGCTGGCGGCACTGGAGATCTACTTCCGCGTGACGATCGACCTGGACGAGCTCGATCGGTTCACCGACGTGGCATCCGTGGCCGATGTGCTCGCGGACGCACTGGGAACCGGCGGATCCGAGGAGAGGCGCTGAGATGAGCAGCGGGGGGTACACCGCGACGACGGAAGCGTTGTCGACGGCGGCCAAGACCATCGGCGACCTGGCGGAGCACCTGCTGGACGACAACCCGGACCTGCAGAACTCCCAGGTGACGGCCGAGAAGTTCGGCCGGGCGCACACCGCGCACGGGGAAAAGTACGCCACGGGCGCGAAAGCGCTGTGGGCCGCGGTCTCCGCGTACAGCAGCACGCTGGGTTCGTTCGGCTCGAACGTCGGCACCGCCGGGAAGAGCTACGGCGCCAACGAAGACGACCAGGTCGGCGCGATCACGAACGCCGGGGGCTCGCTCTGATGGCCGAGAAGAAGAAGTGGTCCGACGTCAAGGCGATCCTGGACGACCCGAGCGTCCCCGCCGGGCAGAAGAGCGCGCTGATCAGCAGCTGGCTGCGGGAAAACCCGCCACCGCCGCCGTTCCTGGCCGACCAGGAACCGGACGACATCAAGCAGAAGCGGCAGGAAGCCGACAAGTACGCGCGCGCCTTCAACGCCAACCCGCTGTTCGCCGGCCAGTCCGTCGACGAGGCCTACGACAAGGCCAAGAAGAGCGGGGACCAGAACAGCTACAACGAGGACCAGGAAAAGAAGGCCGTCGACGAGGGCAAGGCCAAGCTCGACGGCACGCAGCCGCCGTCGGCGGAAGGCAGCACCGGGACCAAGACGTCCGACGAGATCTTCGACGCCGCCGCGCCCGCGTTGAAGCTGTTCGAGACGTTCGGGTCGCTGCTGGCGAAGATCCCGGCCGACTGCCGCGGCAACACCCGCGCGCTCGACCTCGACAAGGACATCCGCCAGCCGTTCGACGAGCAGCGCGGCATCAGCTTCAAGGACTTCGTCGACGACGCCGCGCACTTCAAGCGCGGATCGGAGACCGTGGACCGGACGGTCCAGGACACCGGATCCCAGCTGGGCAGCCTTTTCCGGACCTGGAGCGGCGCCGGTGCCGACGCGGCGTCCGACACCTACAACGAGAAGATCCAGCCGAAGGCGGCGAAGCTGTCGCAGACGCTCGGCAACGTGGGCGAAGCGACGCTGCACACCGCGACCACGGTGTTCGAGCTCTGCAAGGGCAAGGCCGACGCGGTCATCGGCATGTACACCGACCTGGTCGGCAAGGCCGACTACACGATGGCGCAGAAGGTCGTCGCCGTCGCCAACGGCGAGCACGGCAGCAAGGAGGACCTGGCCCAGATCGCGGGCTGGATGGACCTCAACTTCGGCACGAACCTGGTCAAGACCCTCAACGACCAAGGCTGCTGCGACGGCGACGAGATCGAGAAAGCCGGCCGGGACCTGGCCAAGCAGTGGGTGCAGAACCAGTTCAACCCCGACATGTGGGACCGGCTGTACCAGGGGTTCGCGAAGACCTGCAAGGACACGAAGGACCTCGTCGACCAGGCCTACGACGCGCTCGACAAGGTCATGGGCTCGGTGCGCAACGAGTTCGAGGGCGTGACGCTGCCGGGTGGCCCGGGCACGGGCGGCGCGGGTACCGGTGGTGCCGGCGGCGGGCCGGGTGCGGGTTCGCCCGGCGGCCCGGGTGCCGGTGGTGCGGGCGGTGGTGCGGGTGCGGGTGCGCCCGGTGGTCCGGGCACCGGTGCCGGCTCGGGTCCGGGTGCCGAGGGCGGTTCGGGTGCGGGCGGTGGTTCCGGGACCGGAGGTCCGGGAACCGGGGGTTCCGGTGCCGGGATTCCCGGTTCGGGTGCGGGTGGTGGCTCGGGTTCCGGTGGTACGCCGCCGCCGATTCCGGATGTGGACACGCCGTCGGGGGCGGGATCGGCGGGCGGTTCCGGCGCGGGTGGCGGTTCGGGTTCCGGTGGCGGTTCGGGTTCCGGTGGTACGCCGCCGCCGATTCCGGATGTGGACACTTCATCCGGGGCGGGAGCCTCGGGCGGTTCTTCGGGCGGCTCACCGGGTGGCGGTCAGGAAGCCGCGGAGGCCGAAGCGGCGAAACAGAAGGCCGCGGAGGAGGCCGAAGCCGCGAAGCAGAAGGCCGCGGACGCGTTGAAGTCGCTCGACGGTCCCCCGATCCAGACCGAGTCGGGCGCGGGTGCGGGTGGCGGCTCGAGTTCCGGCGGCGGCTCGATGCCGTCGATCCCGGACGTGGACACCCCGTCCGGTGCGGGGGCGGGACTCGGTGACGCGCCGTCGTCCGGGGGTGCCGGTTCCGGCGGCTCGGGTGACCAGGAAGCGGCGGCGGAGGCGGCGAAGCAGAAGGCGGCGGACGCGTTGGCGTCGCTCGACGGCGACCCGATCAAGACCGAATCCGGCGAGGGGCTCGGCGACACCGGCACCGACGACGGCAAGCAGGCCGCGGAGCACGCCGCCGAGGACGCCAAGAAGAAGGCCGAGGAGGCACTTCAGGGCCTCGACGGCGACAAGGACGGGAAGCCCGACGGCCTGCTCGGCGAGGACGGCGACGAACCCGACACGCTCAAGGTCAAGCAGGGCGACAAGACCTTCGAGATGACCGAGCCCGGCCACGACGGCAAGATGGACATCAAGGTCGGCGACGGGCCCGGCGACCCGAAGGACTTCAAGCTCGACTGGTCCGCCGACGGTCCACAAGGGACGGACGACGTCCACCACCCCGGGCCCGACGGCAAGATCCACATCGAAGACGGGGACCTGAAGATCACCGCCGAACGGCCGGACGGTCCGAACGGCCCGACGGTCGTGACCGTCGACGACGGCACCGGCACCCCGACGACCTACACCCTCGGCGAGGACGACAAGCCGTCGGACGTCCTCGGCGACACGCCCGGGAAGCGCGACGACGACCTGCCCACCCACCGCGGCACCCTCGAGGACCTCGGCACGGAGGGCTCGCACGACGGCGGCGATTCCGGATCGCACAGCGGCGAGAGCACGGGACGCCACAGCGGCGGCGAGGGTTCGCACGGTGGCGGCGAGGGTTCGCCCGGCGGAGGCAGTGGCGGGTCGCACCACGGCGGATCCGGCGCGAGCGGGTTCGGCGCGGCCGCGTTCGGCGGCGGTTCGCCCGGCGCCCCCACGGCAGTCGGGTTCGACCCGTCCGGTGCCGGGCTCGGGGACGCGCCGACGTCCGGCGGCGCCCACACCGGGGTCGGACTCGCCCAGCCGCAGCCGGCGGCCGCGTTCGCGCCCACCGGCGCGACCACCGGTCCGAGCGGCCAGCCGATGTCCGGGATGCCGGGCATGGGCGCCATGGGCGGGGGCGCGCACGGTGGCGGCGGGGGAGACACCGAACGCCGGTCCCCGGCCTACCGGATCGAAGGCGCGGTGTTCGACAACCTCGGCGAGCCCGGCCGCCGGATCATCGGCTCCCTGAACGACGACGAAGACCCGGCACCCACCCGGACCCGGTAGGAGGACGCATGACCGACATCGCCGGGATCAAGGCGGAGCTGGACGGCCTCGTCCGCGAACAGGCCGATCGCCGTGCCCTGCGGGAACACCAGGGCGAGGAGATCAAGGCCCGGTCGCACGAGTACATGACCAAGCAGGTCCAGGCGGCCGAACGCTACGTCATGCACCGCCGCGAACTCGCGCAGCGCAAGACCAAGTCCGGCTGGAGCACCGACCGGACGCACGCCGAGCCGCCGTCGGCCTTCGACGACCCCGTGGAGTTCCCCAGCGGCGGCGAAGCACGCCCGGCCCGGGGCGAGTCGCCCCGGCACGCCCGGCGTCACCGCGCGGCCGAGGAGGTCGACGAGTTCGAGAACAATCCGTGGTGAACACGAGCGTCACGGCCGCCAGAGGTCGACGGCGATCTCGCGCAGCCGCTCGGTGAACGTCCCGTCCGGGCTCGCCCGGTGCAGCAGCCGCCGGAGGTCGCTCTCGAACTCCGCGCGGCGGTCGCCGAACTGGGACGGCGTCGAGCTGGACAGCGAGAAGACCGCGGCGACGACCTCGTCGGCGGTGCGGCCGATCACCCACCCCGGGACCTCGAAGCGCCGTGGGCCCCGGAAGCCCGCCGCGCGGTAGCTCGCCGTTTCGGCGCCGGGCGTCCACCGCGGGGCGGAACTCCGTCCGGCGCGGCGCACCGGGCCCAGGTACTCCCGCACCAGCTCGGCGATTTCGTCGTGCGGGACGGATCCGTCGACGCCTTCGTGCGTCGTCGCGTGCACGTGGGCGCAGAACCCGCCGGGCGCCACCATTCCGCGCACCGCCGTGGCGACGCGGGCCTGGTCGAACCAGTGGAACGACTGGGCGAAGGTGATCAGCCGGAACCGGCCGAGCCCGGCGGGCAGCTCCTCCGCGCGCCGGTGCACCCACCGGCAGTTCGGGATCCCCGCCGCCCGGCGGCTCGCTTCGCCGAGCATGTCCGCGTCGGCGTCGAGCCCGACCGCCTCCTCGAAGAACCCCGCCAGCGGCAGGGTCAGCGACCCGGGTCCGCAGCCGACGTCGAGCAGGCGTCCCGAGCCGTCCAGCCCGAGCTCGGCGGCGAACGCGGTCGCCAGCCCGGGCGGGTATGCCGCCCGGCCGCGTGCGTAGTACTCCGCGCTGCCCGAATAGAGGGACGGGTCCCATTCCCACGTGTCGGTCACGCCCTGAGCGTAGATACTCGGGTGTCATGGATTCCGCGAACTGGTGGCGCGACGCCGTGGTCTACGAGGTTTACGTACGCAGCTTCGCCGACGCGGACGGCGACGGCACCGGAGATCTCGCCGGCCTGCGCTCCCGGCTCGGCTATCTGGCCGAGCTCGGCGTCGACGCCGTGTGGACCACGCCGTGGTACCGCTCGCCGATGGTCGACGGGGGCTACGACGTCGAGGACCACCGGTCCGCCGATCCGCTGTTCGGCACCGACGCCGACGCGCTCGCGCTGATCGCCGAAGCGCACCGGCTCGGGCTGCGGGTGCTGATCGACGTCGTGCCGAACCACACCTCCGACCGGCACCCGTGGTTCCGGGCCGCGCTGGCCGCCGGGCCCGGCTCGCCGGAACGCGCGCGCTACCACTTCCGGCCCGGCCGCGGCCCGGACGGCGAACGGCCGCCGACCGACTGGCGCAGCGTCTTCGGCGGGCCCGCCTGGACCCGGGCGGGCGACGGCGAGTGGTACCTGCACCTGTTCGCCCCGGAACAGCCGGACCTGAACTGGGACCATCCCGGGGTCCGCGCCGAATTCGAGGACCTGCTGCGGTTCTGGTTCGCCCGCGGGGTCGACGGCGTCCGCATCGACGTCGCCCACGGCCTGCTCAAGGACCCGGCGTTCCCCGACCTCGGCGTCGACGACGAGGGGATCGTCCGGCCGCCGGACCGCAGCCGGCACCCGCACTGGGACCGCGACGGCGTGCACGACGTCTACCGCTCGTGGCGGGCCGTCGCCGGCGAGTTCGGCCCGGACCGGGTGTTCGTCGCCGAGGCGTGGGTCGACCGGCCCGATCGCCTCGCGCGGTACGTCCGCCCGGACGAGCTGCACACCGCGTTCAACTTCGACTTCCTGCGCTGTGCCTGGGATGCCGGCGCGCTGCGCGGGGTGATCGACTCGACCCTCGAGGCACTGGAGGCGGTCGGCGCGCCCGCGACGTGGGTGCTGTCCAACCACGACGTCGTCCGGCCCGTGACGCGGTTCGCCGGTGACCTCGCCCTGGGCAGGCGGCGGGCGCGGGCCGCGCTGCTGCTGATGCTCGCCCTGCCCGGTGGCGCCTACCTGTACCAGGGCGAGGAACTGGGCCTGGAGGAGGTGGAAGACCTGCCCGAGGCGGTGCTCGCCGACCCGACGTGGGAACGGTCCGGCCGCACCCGGCGCGGCCGCGACGGCTGCCGGGTACCGCTGCCGTGGTCGGGGACCGAGCCGCCGTTCGGGTTCACCGGCGGCGACGCGCGCACGTGGCTGCCGCAACCGGCCCGGTGGCGGCCGATGACCGCGCAGGCCCAGGCGGCCGATCCGGACTCGATGCTCTGCCTGACCCGGACCGCCCTCGCCACGCGGCGGGAGCACCCGGCGCTGGGGGACGGGACGATGACGTGGACGCCCGCGCCGGACGGCGTCCTGTCCTTCACCCGCGAACCGGGGTTCGGGTGCGTGGTGAACCTGGCGGCCGAGCCGTGCGAGCTGCCGGACGGCGCGCGGGTGCTGCTGGCGAGCGGGCCGCTCGACGGCGGCCGGGTGCCGCCGGACACCGCGGTGTGGCTCGCCGGGAACGAGGTGGTGTGAAACCCGGGGAAGCGGGGTATCCGGTCGCGTTCGTTCCGCCGCCGACCGAGCCGGAGGTCTTCCGATGCCCGCGCGAACCGCACCGCCGCCCGCCACCGACGTCGTCGGCCTGGCGCTGAAAGTCCTTGCGGCCCAAGGCCTGAGCCGCCCGGCCGCGCACGCCGCCCTGGTTTCGATGGCGCAGGAGAGAGGCCTCCCGGTGGCCCGCTGCGCGGCGCTGGTGGTGGCCGCGGTCGACGGAAGGGCGAGCTGATGGCCGTCATCCGGGGGATTCCGCGGGCCACGAACGAGGACACCGCTTCGGTGGGCGGCGGTGTGCTGCTCGCCGTCGGGCTGGTCGTCGCGTTCTTCACCTGGTGGTCGTGGTGGACGGTGGCGGGCCTCGCGCTGGCGGGCGCGGGGGCGCTGTGGCTCACAGTGGCGAACCGGGACGACTAACGCGTCCGCGACGGGGAAAGCCTCCTCCGACGACCACCGATCGAGGAGGAGATTCTCCATGGCGGAGAAGGACGAGGACGTCATCGAGCTGCTGCAGCGGCAGCACCGGGAGATCCGCGAGCTGTTCGCCGCGCTGGACACCGCGGAAGGCGACCGGAGGCAGGAGCTGTTCCACGACCTCGTGCGGCTGCTGGCGGTGCACGAGACCGCGGAGGAAATGGTCGTGCACCCGGAGATCCGCGACCTGGAGCCCGCGGCGGAGCCCGTCGTCGAGGCCCGGCTGGGCGAGGAGCACCGGGCCAAGGAGCTGCTGACCACCCTGCAGAAGATGGGCCCCGACGCCGACGGGTTCGACACCCTGCTCGTGCAGCTGCGGGACGACGTGCTCGCGCACGCCGAGCACGAAGAGCGCGAGGAGTTCCCGCTCCTGCGGGCCCACCGCCCGCCGGAGCGGCTGCGGGCCATGGCCGCGACGGCCAAGGTGGCCGAGGCGGTGGCGCCGACCCGGCCGCACCCCGGCGTGGAGAGCGCGAAGGCGAACCTCCTGCTGGGCCCGCCGGCGGCGATCATGGACCGGGCACGCGACCTCATCCGCGGCGCGCTGGGGAGCTGACCGGCGATGACCGAGCCGGACGACGGCGAGCCCGTCGACCCCGAGGAGTTCGCGGAGGAGGCCGGGCCGGACCCGACCCCGCAGGAAGTGGCCGAATACGAGGAGCTGGTGAAGAAGAACCCGCCCTGGTCGGCGCCGGACTGACTGGGTACTCCCTTCGCATGGCAGAAGGCTCGGCCCGCAAACTGCGGCGCTACCAGGAGATGCGCGACTTCGGCCGCACGGCCGAGCCGGCGGGCGGGACCGCGGCCGGCCCGGACGGCCACCGGTTCGTGGTGCAGCGGCACCGGGCGCGCCGGCTGCACTACGACTTCCGGCTGGAGCTCGGCGGTGTGCTGGTCAGCTGGGCGGTGCCGAAGGGGCCCACGCTGGACCCGAAGGCCCGGCGGCTGGCCGTGCACGTCGAAGATCACCCGATCGAGTACGCCGACTTCGAGGGTGTCATCCCGCGCGGCGAGTACGGCGGCGGGGACGTCATCGTCTGGGACCGCGGCGTCTGGCAGCCGGTCGACGCCGATCCGGCGCGGGCGATCGAGGACGGGACCCTGCACTTCGACCTCGACGGCGAGAAGCTGGCCGGGCGGTTCGTCCTGGTCCGCACCCGCCGCGACGGCGGGGACAAGGAGCAGTGGTTCCTGCTGCACAAGGACGACGAACACGCCCGGGCCGGCTGGGACGCCGAGGAGCACCCGCGCTCGGTGAAGAGCGGCCGCACGAACGACGAGGTCGCGGCCGCGCCGACGGCGCTGTGGCACGGCGACCGGCCGGCCGCCGACGCCGAAGAGACCGTGGGGTTCCCGGCGGCGTCCGAAGACGAGCTGGCCGCGCTGGCCGCGCTCGGCGCCAAGGGGCGGTGGTCGGTCGCGGGCCGGGAGCTGGCCCTGACCAACCTGGACAAGGTGCTCTTCCCGGCGGACGGCGGTGAGCCCGTCACGAAGCGGGACCTGATCCGCTACTACGTCACCGTCGGGCCGGCCATGCTGCCGTACCTGGCCGGCCGTCCCCTCAACACGCACCGGTTCCCCCAGGGCGTCACCGAGCCGGGTTTCTGGCAGAAGGAGGTCCCGCGGCACGCCCCGGACTGGCTGACGACGTGGCGCAACGAGCGTGCCGATCCGGGGGAGACCCAGCGGTACGTCGTGGCCGACAGCGTCGCCACGTTGGCGTGGCTGGCGAACTACGGCGCGCTGGAGCTGCACGCCTGGACCTCCCGCGCCGCCGACGTCGACCACCCGACGTGGGTGCTGTTCGACATCGACCCGGGGCCCGAGACGACGTTCGACGAGGTGCTGCAGCTGGCGCGGCTGCACCGCACCGCCCTGGAACACTTCGGCCTGACCGGGCGGCCCAAGGTGACCGGTCAGCGCGGGATCCAGGTGTGGGTGCCGATCGCGCCGCACTGCACCTTCGAGCAGACCCGCACGTGGGCGGAGACGGTGTCCAAGACGATCGGGCGCGTCCTGCCGGAGCTGGTCAGCTGGGCCTGGACCAAGGACAAACGCCGCGGCCGCGCCCGGCTCGACTACACGCAGAACGTGCTCAACAAGACCCTGGTCGCGCCCTACAGCGTCCGTCCCCGGGCCGGCGCGCCGGTGTCGGTGCCGCTGGAATGGGACGAGCTGGACGACCCGGAACTGGCCCCGGACCGGTGGACGATCCGCGACGTCCCGGACCGGCTGGCGACCCGCGGCGACCCGTTCGCGGCCCTGCTGGGGCTCGAGCAGAAGCTGCCCGGCCTGTAGGCCTCAGGCGTCGACGGTTTCCAGCCGGCGGGGCTGGAGCCGGTCGAGCTCCGCGCGGGACAGGTGCGGGCGGCCACCGGCGTGCTCGGTGACCGACGCGGCGGCCGCCACCGCCAGGCTCGCCGCCGTTTCCAGCGGGCGACGGCGGGTGAGCGCCGCGGTCAGGGTCGCCACCAGCGCGTCCCCCGCGCCGGTCGGGTCGACGACCCGCGTCTCGACGTGCGGCACGAACCACGTGCCTTCCGGCCCGGCGAAGAGATTCCCCTGCCCCGACACTTCCAGCACGGCCAGCGACGGCCCGCGGCGCCGCAGTTCCGCGGCGGCCCGGGCGGCCGACGCGACGTCGTCCACCGGCTGCCCGGTGAGGAGCTCGGTTTCGTGGCCGTCGGCACGCACGACGTCGGCGAGGGCGAGCAGGTCCCCGGCGAGCGCGTCGTCCTGCGGTGCCCCGTCCAGCACCACGCGGGTGCCGGCCGTGTGCGCCAGCCGGGCCGCCAGCAGGGCCGCCGGGGCCGGCTGCTGCAGCTGCACGATCACCGACGCCGCGGCCGAAATCGGGGCGGACGCGGCGAAGACGTCGGTCTCGGTGAGCAGCGTCTCCGCCGGGACGTGCTCGAGGTAGCGGCGACGGCCCTGGTCGTCGACGACGTCGACGAGCAGCGCGGTCTCGGCGCCGGTGCGGCGGACCACGTGCGAGGTGCCGATCCGGTCGCCGCGGGCCTGTGCCAGCAGCGCGTCGCCGGTGCGGTCCCGGCCGACGACGCCGACCAGGGACACCGACACGCCGAGCTGGCCCAGCGCCACGGCCTGGTTGGCGCCCTTCCCGCCGAGCAGCTCCTGCCGGTGCCGGACCGGCGCCGAGGAGTCGGCATCGGGCGCGTCCGGGACCTCGATCACCAGGTCGCGGGCGATCTGCCCGGCGACGACGACTTCGCTGAACACCACCGGCGCCTCCTCGGATCCACCGGCTGGCTACCCCGCACCGGGCGGCGGGTAAACCGCTCGTTCGGGTCGGTGGTTGCCGGGCGCCGTGCGGGGTAGCCCTGCCGCCATGAGCGACGACGGGAAGGTGGCCGAGCTGCGCCGGCTGGCCGCGGAGCGGTTCGGCTGGGCCGAGCTGTCCGCCGAGCAGGCCGAGGCGATGAGCGCGGCGGCCGGCGGGCGGGACGTGCTGGTGGTGCTGCCCACCGGGGCCGGCAAGTCGGCGATCTACCAGGTGCCCGCGCTGGTGCTGCCGGGCCCGGCGGTGATCGTGTCGCCGCTGCTGGCGCTGCAGCGCGACCAGATCGAGGGCCTGGACGCCGCGGCCGTCCCGGACGCCGTGGCGCTCGACTCGAGGCAGTCCGCCGCGGACCGGGAAAGCGTGTGGGAGGCGATCCGGCGGGGCTCGGCGGAGTACATCTTCCTGTCGCCGGAACAGCTCGCGAAGGACGAGGTCGTCACCGGGCTGGCCGAGGCGGGCGTTTCGCTGTTCGCCGTCGACGAGGCGCACTGCGTTTCGGCGTGGGGGCACGACTTCCGGCCCGACTACCTGCGCCTGGCCCCGGTCGCCGAGCGGCTCGGACGGCCGCCGGTGCTGGCCCTGACCGCCACCGCGGCGGCACCGGTCCGCGACGACATCGTCGCCGCGCTGGGCCTGCGGGACCCGGTGCGGGTGATCGCGAGCTTCGACCGGCCGAACCTGCACCTGGCGGTGGCCAGGTTCACCGGCGACGGCGAGAAGCGCGCGGCCGTCGTGGACCGGGTCATCGCCCTGTCCGGCAGCGGGCTGGTCTACACCGCGAGCCGCCGCGAGGCCGAGGACTACGCCGCGGAGCTGGCGGCCCGCGGTGTCCGCGCCTTCGCCTACCACGGCGGGATGAAGGCAGCCGAGCGTGATCGCGTGCACCGGCTGTTCGCCGCGGGCGAGACCGACGTCGTCGTGGCGACGTCCGCGTTCGGCATGGGCATCGACAAACCGGACGTGCGGTTCGTGGTGCACGCGTCGGTCCCGGACTCCGTCGACACCTACTACCAGCAGATCGGCCGCGCGGGCCGGGACGGCGAGCCCGCCGAGGTGTTGCTCTGCTACCGGCCGGAAGACCTGGCGCGGCAACGGTTCCTGACCCGGTCGGCGCCGCCGGAGGCGGAGCTGCACGCGGTCGTCGAGGCACTGCGGGGCGGCCCGCTGAACCGGCGGCAGCTCGCCGAGGCGGTGCCCGGCCCGCCCGCGCGGCGGACCCGCGCCCTCGGCCTGCTCGAGCGGTGCGGCGACGTGCTGACCGGACCGGACGGCCGGTTCGCGCTGACCGGCGCCGACCCCGGCGCCGTCGTCGGGCGGGCACTCGAGGCGGCGGACCGCGCGGCCGAGCTGGTCCGCTCGCGGGTGGAGATGATCCGCGCCTACGCGGAGACCACGGACTGCCGCCGCCGGTACCTGCTTGGCTACTTCGGCGAGGAGCTCGGTGCGCCGTGCGGGCACTGCGACACCTGCGAAGCCGGCACGGCGGCCGCGGAACCGCCGCACGCGGGGGAATTCCGCGCGGAGAGCGTGGTCCGGCACGCCGAGTGGGGCCGCGGCGTGGTCATGACCGTCGAGGAGGACAAGCTCACCGTGCTCTTCGACGACGTCGGCTACCGCACGCTGTCGCTGCCGGTGGTGCGCGAACAGGACCTGCTCGAGCGCTGCTGACCCCGGTCGGGTCAGCGCGTTGCGCCGGACGGGCGTGCCGTTACTGCTTCCGCGTGGCAGGTCCCACAAAGCGGCCCGTTGACGCGGGCGAGAGACCGGGACTTGCGGTAAATCAAGAGGACCCAGACCGGTGGAGGAACGGTGACCGAGACACTGATGAACGCGGCGGACCGCTGGAGACCGCTGACGGAGTTGCTGCAGGCCCTGCTCGAGCGGATCACCGGCGAGCTGCCCGGGTGCCTCGGCGCGGGCCTGACGGTCAGCCACGGCGGCCGGCCGCTGCACGTGCTGGCGACCGCGGGGATCGCCGAACAGCTGGTGCCCGTCCAGCTGGCGCGCGGCGGCCCGGTCGTCGTCGCCGACGAGAGCGGCGAGCCGGTCACCACGGACGACCTCTTCGGCGACGGGCGCTGGCCCGGCCTGACCCGCGACGCCGTGATCGCCGCCGCTCCGGAGCGGGCCGACCTCGTCGCGGCCGTCCGAGGCGCGGTCGCCCTGCCCGGGTTCTGGGACGACAGCGGGGCTTTCGTGCTTTCGGTCCCGCTCGACCGGCCGCCCGGCGCCGAAACCCTGGCGGTCCTGCGGCGCTACGCGAAGCTGACCGAGATGACCCTGGTGGTCGCCGCGGCCGCGACCGCGGGCGACCCCGACCAGATGCTGGAGCTGCTGGCGTCCCGGGCCGCGATCGAGCAGGCGAAGGGGGCGATCATGGCGGTCCGGCGGTGCCCGCCGGAGGAGGCCTGGCAGACGTTGCGGCGGGCCAGCCAGGAGTTCAACGTCAAGGTCCGCGAGCTGGCGGTCGCCCTGGTCGAGTACCTCGGCGGCGGCGCGGCGGACCGGCCGGAGGGCACCCGCGAGATCCGCCCGGCGCCCCCGCCCACCACGCGGCGGAACGGCTCTGGTCGGCGTTCACGACGAGCTAGGCGTTTCCCGATCGGGTGGTTGGGTACCTCACCACCCGTCCTTGATCACCTCACTGTGTCGCCGGCCCGGCCCGGCGCGGAAGGCCTGCCGAACCCGTGTCCCCCACCTCCCCGGTCCCCGGCCGGTCCGCGCCGCTGACGGCGCGCCGGACGGCGTACCGCCCCGGTCTCCTGGTCCTGACGTTCGCCGGCGAGATCGACGCGCTGACCCTCCCGATCCTCGAGCGCGAGCTGCGCGCGGCACCACCGGGCACGACGATCGTGGACCTCACGCAGGTGGCGTTCGTCGGCCTGGCCGGAGCCCGAGCCCTGGCGGCGGCGGCCGAGCGGGCGGGCACCGAGGGACGGCGGTTCGGGGTCGTCGCGAACAGCCGCACCCTCGCCCGCCTGTTCCGGATCACCGGCCTGGCGGCGGTGGTGCCGATGTTCGCGTCACTGTCGGACGCGCTGCGGGAGCTGCTGTCGGCCGGGGTGCAGGACGCCGCCTGCTGACCCGGGTACCCGGCGGCGGACCGGCTCGCCCGAAACTGTCGGACCCCTGCGGTAACGTGAAATCCGGGGGTCCCCCTGGCCGGTGACCCCTCGTCGGCGCCGCCCGGGGTTCCGGCAAAGTCGATTTCAGAGGCCTCCACGTCGTGAACGGCACGCTGAGGCATGTCCTGCGCCCCCAGACCTCCCGCCGCCAAGGGGACCGCACCTCAGGAAAGCCACCTGGCGACCAGCACGGCCGCATCCTGCCGCGGCTCCCCGCCGCTGTGGGCCAGAACCGCGCGGGTCAGCCGCCGGGCGATCTCCGGGGGCAGCTCGCCGGCGTCGTCACCCAGGTGCCGGGCGATCCGGTCCCCGCCGAACGGCTCGTCCGCCCGGTCCCGGGTTTCGGCGGCGCCGCGGGAGTGCAGGGCGAGCAGATCACCCGGTTCGAGCCGGACCTCGGCGGTCGGCGGCGGCTCGCCCGCGGCGAACCGCGGGCGAGCCGGAGCGGTCGCCGGGAGGACCTCGCCGCCGCGGACCAGCAGCGGGCCGGGGCTTCCGGCGTTCAGCCAGCGCAGCGTGCCGGAGTCCAGGTCCAGCTCGGCGACCACGCCGGTGACGGCGGGGATGCCGGGCACGGCCGCCAGCTCGGCGCCGACCGCCGCGAACTGGTCCCCGAGCGGGGCGCCGTCGTGCCGCGCCGCGCGGTAGGCGGACAGGGCGTTGACGACGGCGATGTTCGCACTGCCGGAACGCGGCCCGGCCTCGAACAGCGCCAGCTGCGCCCGCTGTTCCGAAAGCGCGTAGTCGAACACGGTGCCGCACAGCTCGTACGCCGGCTGGATGCTCGCGCCGACGACGATGCTCTCGGTGGCGCCGGTCAGCGGCGGCAGGCTCTGCCACAGCAGCTCGGCGGGGGAACCGCGGTGCCTTCGCCGCCGTCGGCTGTCCAGGCCGTCGCCGTACTGGGTCGTGATGGTGACCAGGTGCCCGAGCAGCGCGGCCAGCCAGCGGCACTGCTCCCGCAGCACCGGGTCCTCCGGGTCGGCGTCGTCGCCCGGGACGATCTCCAGCACCCCGAGCCGCTCCACGCCGTCGAGCAGCACCGTCCACAAGGTGCCGTCCCGCGCGACCGTGGTCCCGGCGTGGCGGAACACGTCCCCGCCCACGGTCGTCTCGATGTCGAGCTCCGCCGCGCCCGGCCGCAGCGGCACGAGCGTGCGCTGGTCGTAGTCGGCGAGGTAGACGCCGATGGTCAGGTCGAGCGCGCGCCCCGCCTCGGCGACGATGGCGGGGAGCCGCTCCGGCGGGGCGCGGTGGGCGCCTTCGAGCAGGTCGACGAGCGCTTTCAGCGGGCCGTGCAACGGTTTCGCGTCGCGGACGGAGTGGCTGTAGGGAGCGCGGGCCGGCCCGGCCACCTCGTCGAGCCGCTCGTTGACGGCGTGGGCGAGCATGTCGCGGTCGACGCGGGGCAGCGCGGTCAGCCCGTTGAGGTAGGCGTCGAGCTCCAGCAGGCCCAGGCTGCCGCCGAGCGCGAAGTACCGCATCCACAGCTGCTCCAGCGTCAGGTCGCTGCGGGCGAAGCAGGCGGCGATCAGCCGCCGCTGTTCCTCCTCGGGCAGGAAGCGCATCCGGCTCACCGGTCCGACGACGCCGGGGCGAGCAGGTCGGCGGCGGCCTCGGCGGTGCCGCGGCCGCCGGCGCGCGCCAGGGACAGCAGGCGGTCGAAGGCGGTCTCCTCGTCGACGCCGTCCCGGCCCATGAGGAAACCCTTGGCCAGCGCGATCAGGTCACGCTCGCGGAGGGTCTGCTTGAACTGCTCGCTGAACCGGCTCGCCCGCTCGTAGGCGCGGGTGTTGGCGACCAGGACCGCCGCGCGCCCGGCGAACGTCGCCAGCGTCCGCTCGTCGGTGGGCCCGAACGCGCCGGGCGCCGTCGCGTAGACCTTGATGGCGCCGTGGCAGCCGTCCTCGGTGGTCATCGGCGCGGTGAGCACCGACCGCAGCCCCGAGCCGGCGACCGCCGCGCACCACCGGGTCCAGCGCCGTTCGGCCGTGACGTCGTCGATCCGCTGCGGCGAGCACTCGGCCAGCGCGGCCATGCAGGGACCTTCGCCCAGTTCGTACTGCAGCGTGTCGGCCTCGCGCACGAGGGGGCTCGACGCACTCGTCGTGGCGAAGCCGCCGTCGGCGTCGATGAGGGTCACCCCCGCTCCCGCCGCGGCGGTGATGGTCGCGCCGGCCAGCGACACGATCAATTCCAGGACCGAATCCACGCTTTCGCGCGACAGCAGCAGCCCGGACATCCGCGCGGCGACCGCGGCCAGCTCGCCGTCCAGCGGCAGTCCGCCCGGCGCGCCCTGTTCCGACGACATGGCCGGGGATTACCAACCGGCCGCCCCCGGCAAACCTGCCCGTACATGGCCGGGTGGGAATTGGGTACCCGGCAGCTCTGCGTGCCCGAGCGGGAGGAGGAGACATGGACCGGCGGGAACCCACCGCGACGGCTTCGCCGCTGTTCGACGACGTCACCGGGGCACTGGAGGCCTTGACCGCCGTCCTCCGGGAGGAGGACGACTTCCGGATCCTGCTGCGGCACGTGTGCCTGCAGGTCCGGCAGGCCGTTCCCGGGGTCGCCGAGGCGTCCGTGACCCTGGTGACCGGGGAGGTGCCGCACACGGCGTCCGCGACGAGCGGGGCCGTGGGCGACCTCGACGGCGAGCAGTACCGGCTCGGCGACGGCCCCTGCCTCGAGGCGATCCGCAGCGGCAAGATCGTCCGCACGTCGATCGCCGACGCGGCCGAGAACTGGCCGGAGTTCGCCCGCGGCGCGGAGGAGGCCGGGTTCGGGAGCTTCCTCGCCGCGCCGCTCGTGGCCGACCCGCGGTTCTCCGGCGCGGTCAACTGCTACGGCCGGCAGGACGACGGCTTCGAGGAGATCGAGGGCCGGCTGCTCGAGCTCTACACCGCCGCGGTCGAGGCCGTCCTCCGCGTGTACCACCGGTACCTGCGGGCGCGGGAGACCGCCGACCACCTCCGGACGGCGCTGACCTCGCGCGCGGTCATCGACCAGGCCAAGGGCATGCTGATGGCGATCCGCCAGATCGACGCCGACGACGCGTTCGCCCTGCTGGTCGAGCAGTCGCAGCGCGAGAACACGAAGCTGCGCGAAGTCGCGGAGCGGTTCGTCGAACGGGTGGTCTCCGGCCACGTCGCGCCGCGGTAACGTGGCCCCGTGGCGGGGAGCCGGATCACGGTGCGGGTCGGTGCGCGGCAGCTGACCCTGTCGAACCTCGAAAAGGTGCTCTACCCGCGGCACGGGTTCACCAAGGGCGAGGTGCTCGACTACTACACGCGGATCGCGCCGGTGCTGCTCCCGCACATCCGCGACCGGGCGATGACGTTCGTGCGGTTCCCCGACGGCGTCGCCGGTGGCTCGTTCTTCGAAAAGGACGTCTCCCGGCACGCCCCGGACTGGGTCCGCACCGCGCACCTGGCCGTCGGCGGCCGCGGCAAGGACACCGAGATCGTCGCGTACCCGTTGATCAACGACCTGCCCGAGCTCGTGTGGGCGGCCAACCTCGCCGCGCTCGAACTGCACGTCCACCAGTGGACGGTCGGCCCCGGCGACGAGCGGAGCACCCCGGACCGGCTGGTGTTCGACCTCGACCCGGGCCCGGGCGCGACGGTGGTCGACTGCTGCCGGGTCGCCGAACGGCTCTACGACGTCCTCGTCGCGGACGGGCTCACCCCGGTGGCGAAGACGAGCGGCTCGAAGGGCATGCAGCTGTACGCGGGCGTGGTGACGGCCGACGGCGGTGAGCCGTCGCGGTACGCGAAGGCGCTGGCCGAGCGGCTCGCCGCGGAAACGCCGGACCTCGTCGTGGCGCGGATGACGAAGAACCTGCGCCCGGGCAAGGTCTTCATCGACTGGAGCCAGAACAACCCGGTCAAGACCACCGTGGCGCCGTACTCGCTTCGCGGGCGCGACGAGCCGACGGTGTCGACCCCGGTCACGTGGGACGAGGTGCGCGCCTGCCGGCACGTCACGCACCTCCGGTTCACCGCCGAAGACGTACTGGCGCGCGTCGAGCGGCTCGGAGATCTCTTCGCCGGGCTGGAGGCGTCCCGCGTCGCGATTCCGGCAATCGGCTGAACTTTCCGGCGCGCCGTTTTCGCGGTGTACCCGGCCGGGTTTCGCGGAAATTGCGGAAAAACGGTGTCACCTGGGGATTTGATCGTCCACAGTGGAGCATGCACGTGCAGATGCCCATGTGTCGCCGCACGATCCCCGCTCGACGGAAATCCCGTGGTGGGCCGGCGTCGGTGATCTCGGTACGGTCTACGCACGAATCACGGCGGCCGCCGTGCGGTGGAAGACAATGCTATCGCGGCCGTCACCGTATTGTCGAACTTGGCGAAAGGAAACGGGTGTCCGGCCTGATCGACACCGATCACGAGTTCTGGTTCCAGCGCGGCCTGCGCGCGTACCTGGGCGAGGTGGCCAGGGCACTCGGCCTCGGCCTCGAGTCCTGCACCGTGGACGTGGACGTCCCGGTGTCGGCGTACCTGGCGGTCGACTGGCGGCTGCGCCGGTTCCCCGACCGCGACGTGGCGCTGCTGTGGGACGAGGTGCACGGCTGGGCGGTCGCGGTCGAGGCGGCCTGCGGCGAGGAGATGATCGTGCTGGCCTACCTCGGCGGGGCGGACATCCTGCCGGAGCCGCACGTGATCGTGCGGTTCCTGGGCACGCTGCGGGCCGGTACCCGGGTGCCGGACGGGCCGGGTTCGCCCGTGCTGCGCCGCGCCGGCCGCCACCAGGAGCTCCTGCCGCTGCTGCCGGCCCGCTGACCGGGCCGTTCGCCGGAACTGCCGGTGGGGTGTGCTGGGGTCGGGCCATGACTTCTTCGGTCCTGAACGCCCCACCGGCCCGCATCCGCCGTGCGGACGTCGTGGTCATGGAGCAGAGCACTGCGGACGCACTGCCGGCGATCCAGGCACGCTGGCCGGCGTTCGAACGGCGGGTGGGCTTGCGCGGGCGCAAGATGTTCGCCCGCGTCGACGAGCGAGCGGGCACCTACACGGTTTGCACGCCGGTCAAGCCCGGCGACCGGCCCGGCGAACTCGGCCTGCGGACCGGCGTGCTGCGGGGTGGCTGGTACCTGCGGGGGAACCTGGTCGGCGACCCGCCGGAGATCTTCGAGCGCAGCGGCGCCGGGATGGCCGAACTGCGGGCTGTCGCCCCGATCGACGGGACCCGGCCGCTCGTCGAGTACTACCGCAGGCACGACCACGTCGAGCTGTGGATGCCCGTGTGCCCGGCCGGCGAGGAGTCCGGATGACTTCCCCGCGTGGCCGGCCTCGCCTTGCCGGTAGTCGGCGCGTGCCGGACGGATGCCGTCGCCCGGCCCGTGACCGGCGTCACTCCGCGGGCTGTCACATCGGCCGGGACCGCGGAGTCGTGCAGGTGACGGACCCCCGAGCCCCGGGCGTCCGCGAACCCTGCGAGGAGTCCCCGATGTCCACCGCCTACTTGATCGTCACCATCGCCGCCGCGGCCTTCGTCGGGTTTTCGGCCGTTTCGGTGTTCGCCCGCGCCAAGTGGGTCGTCGAGCCCATCACCGAGTACGGCGTGCCGCGGTCGTGGTGGCCGTGGCTCGGCACGGCCAAGGCCGCCGGTGCCGCCGGCCTCGTCGCCGGGTTGTTCGTGCCGCCGCTCGGGGTCGCCGCGGCGATCGGGCTGGTGCTGTACTTCACCGGCGCCGTCGTCACCGTGGCCCGGGCGCGGTCGTACGGGCACCTCGTGTTCCCGGTGCTCTACCTGGCACCGGTGGTCGCTTCGCTCGCCTTGCTGTGACCGGCGAGCCAGGTGAGGGCGTCGGCGGCGTGGCTCAGCACGGACAGGTGCCCGTCGCCGGGCGTGGCCCGGTACTCGGCGTCCGGGCACCGCCGGGCGAGCCACGCGCTGTGCGTGGCCGGGATCATCCGGTCCTGCTCGCCGTGCACCAGCAGGACGGGCGCGCTGATCCGCCCGGGATCGGCGCCCCACGGCGTGACGGCGGCGAGGTCGTCGTCGATCAGGCCGCCGATCCCGTCCGCGAGCGCCGCACGGACGACTTCGTCCAGCCACGACCACGACCCCTTCAGCGCGGCGAAGTCGGCGGCGGTGAAGACGTCGGGATCGAACTCGGCGGAGGCTTCGTACTTCTCTTTCGCCGCACGGCCTTCGGTGGCCGCGCGCAGCGAAGCGGCGCTCGCGGCGGCCATCCCGGCGAACCAGTCGAGCCCCTCGGCGCCGAACGGCGCGACCGCGGCGAGGCAGGCGACGGCGACGACCCGCTCCGGGAGCAGGGCGGCGCAGGCGAGGGCGTGCGAAGTGCCGCCGGAGTGCCCCATGAGGGCGAACTCGCCGATGCCGAGCGCGTCGGCGACCGCCCGCACGCACTCGGCGGCGTTCGCGACGGTCCGCCCCGGCACCGGCGTGGAGGTCCGGTAGCCCGGCCGGTCGAAGGACACCCAGCGCACGCCGAGCTCCCGCGCGAGCGGCAGCAACGGCCCGGGCGGCTCGCCGGTGTTCGGCGAGCCGTGGTGCCAGAAGACGGTCAGCCGGGCGGGGCCGCCGGTGTCGTAGACGTGCAGGTTGCGTCCGCCGGGCAGGGCCAGATCCGTCTCGGTAACCACCCGGCCGAGCCTAGCGGGCCAGCCGCTCCGCCAGCCAGGCCAGCGAAAGCGGGTAGCGGTAGTCGATCCCGCCGTGGCCGGCGTCGAACAGCTCGAAGTGGATCCGCTCCTCCGGCAGGCCCGCCCGCACCGCTTCCGCCCGGAAGGCCTCGGCGCCGAGGTCGAGGAACCACTCGTCGCTCGTGCCCGCGTCGATCCACGCCGCGCGCAGCGACCGGACGGCCTCGGCGTGGCCCGCGACCATCCGGACCGGGTCCCAGTCCAGCCAGCGCTGCCACTGCTCGGGCCGCAACGCCCCGGTCAGCGGGTCGAACGGCAGCTCCGGCGTCCCGTCCTCCCGGGCCGAAAAGCACGCCGAGACCCCGAGCAGCATCAGCAGGGTCGAGTCCTCGGGCCGGGTGAACGCCGGACGGCTCCGGAAGTCCGCCCACCACGCCTGGATGTCCTGGTCGTGGTCGCGCAGCGCGCGGGCGGCCTTGCCGAAGTCCGGGACGTAGCACAGCTCGTACAACGCGTCTCCCGCGTGCGTTGCCAGCGCGCCGAACAGGTCCGGCCGCAGCATCGGCGTGATCATCGCGCCGAACCCGCCCGAGGACTTCCCGGCGATCGCGCGGGATTCGCGGTCCGGCAGCGTCCGGTAGTGCTCGTCCACCCAGGGCACGATCTCGTCGCACAGGTAGGAGTGGTAGCGGCCGGTGCCCGGCGAATCGACGAACTGCGAGCCGCCGTACGCGGTCCACGCGTCGACGTAGACCACGACGCACCCCGGTGCGCCGTCGGCGAAGACGGCGTCGGCCGTCTCCACGAACGGCTGCCGGAACGGCATGCGGTTGGCCCACATCGTCAGGTGCCCGGTGTAGCCCTGGATGACGTAGACCGCCGGGTACCGCTCGTCGCCGTCGTCGTAGCCGGGTGGGACGTACACCCACAGCGGCCGCTCGTGCGGGTCGCCGAGCGGATTGCCGCGCAGCAGCGCGGAGTTCACGGTGTGCCGGTCGAGCCGGCCGGCGAGTTCGCCGTCCCAGGGCAGCATGCGGCCAGTCAACCACGCCCCGCCGCGGCCGGTAATCCGTTCGCCGCCGCCGGTCCGGTCTGGCACGATCGAGGACGTGCGCCCGGTCGAGATCGCCTGCGACGAGTCGGGCTCGGAGGGCGAGAACCTGCTCGGCGGCGAAACGGACGTCTTCGCCCACGCCGGCGTGCGGATGCCGCTGCCCGCGGCGGAGGCCTGCGTGCGAGAGATCCGCGAGCGCATCGGCTCGCCCGCGGAGGAGTACAAGGCGAACCACCTGCTGCGCGCCAAGCATCGAGCGGTGCTCGAATGGCTGCTCGAGCCCGGCGGCCCGCTCGCCGGCCGCGGCCACGTGCACCTGACCGACAAGACGTTCTTCGCCGTGCGGGCCGCGGTCACGTTGCTGGACGAAGAGGGCACGGAGGCGTCGGCCCGCATCCTCCACCGCGCGGGCCCGGCCGCGTTCGGCGCCGCCCGCTGGGAGTTCTTCCTGACGGCGTTCACCAGCGTGCTGCGGCTGAAGCCCCGGCGCGGCGTGACGACGTCGCCGGGGGAGTTCTTCGCGCTGGCAGGGGAACTCGCCCGGGTCCCCGGCGAAGCCGGCGAGATCGTCGGCCGGTTCCGCGGTGCCGAAGAGCGCGTGGCCGCCTACCGGGCCCGGCTGGCGAGCGACCCGGGCCTGGTGCCCGTGCTGGACCCGCTGGTGCCGGCGGTGGTCCACACGGTCCGCCACTGGAGCGCGGACGGCACCCCGGTAGCCCTGGTGCACGACGAGCAGCTGGCCCTCACCGCCGAGCGCGTGCTCCAGCTCAAGGCAACGCTGGGCCACCGCCTGGCGGGCGTGCGGTTCGTCGACTCGAGGTCCGACGCCCGCGTGCAGATCGCCGACTTCCTCGCCGGCGTGGCCCGCCGCATCGCCTCCGACCGGCTGAACACCCGCGGCGACGCCCGGTTGACCGCCCTGCTCGAGTCGTTCGTGGACGCGGAGTCGGTCTGGGACGGCCCCCGTACCCTGGGGTAGTGCGCACCCGGCCCACCCTCACCTGGACGTCGGCGGACGCGCCGCTGCCGCGGACGTCCAGCCTCGACGAGCTGACCGGCGTCGTCGCGCGCGGCCGGGTCGCCGTGCTCAGCGGCGCGGGGCTGTCCACCGAGTCCGGGATCCCCGACTACCGCGGCGAAACCGGCAGCCTGCGCCGGCACACGCCGATGACCTACGACGAGTTCGTCACCAGCGCCGCGGGACGGCAGCGGTACTGGGCGCGCAGCCACCTCGGCTGGCGCACCATCGCCCGCGCCGACCCCAACGACGGCCACCGCGCGGTGACCGCCCTGCGCGACGGGGGTTACGTCGGCGGCGTCATCACGCAGAACGTCGACGGCCTGCACCGGGCGGCGGGCACCGCGGACGCCGTCGAGCTGCACGGCAGCCTCGACCGCGTGATCTGCCTGGACTGCCGCCGCACCAGCCCGCGCGCGGACCTGGAACGGCGGCTGCGGGCGGCGAACCCGGGCTTCGAGGGCACGGCGAGCCGGATCAACCCGGACGGCGATGTCGAGCTGCCCGAGGACGTCGTCCGCGGGTTCCGGCCGGTGCCGTGCGAGGCGTGCGAAGGCGTGCTGAAGCCGGACGTCGTCTTCTTCGGCGAGAACGTGCCGCGGCCCCGCGTCGAGCAGTGCTACCGGCTGGTCGACGACGCGGCGGCGCTGCTGGTGCTGGGCTCGTCCCTGACGGTGATGTCCGGCCTGCGGTTCGTCCGCCACGCGGCGAACGCGGGCAAGCCGGTGGCGATCCTCAACCACGGCGAGACCCGCGGCGACCGTTACGCGTCGCTCCGGGTCGACCTGCCGCTGGGGCGGGCGCTGACCGAGCTGGCCGCGCGGCTGGGGTGCGAGCTCAGCGAGGATCGCGGCCGAACCGCGTGAGCACCCGGTCCTGCCGGGACGCGCCGGGCGCCGCGGGCGGCGGGTCGGCGAAGAACGTCGGGCCCAATGACAGCCCGGCGAATATCTCGTCGTAACTCTCGTCGATCCACACGACCAGGCCCGGATCGAGGGTCTCGTCGGCTCCGAGCGCGCGGGCGAGGTCCCAGGTGTGGATGGTGCTGTCGGTCGTGCGGACGGCCAGGGCGCGACGGCCGGTGAGCTTGCCGAGCGGGTAGTCCACCACCTGGTCCATGGCGCCTTCCTCGGCGAAGGCGTCCGTGAGGGCCCGGACCGACGCGGTGAACGCGGCGACGGGGTCGTCTCCGAGGGCGTCGGCGTCCCGCTGGGCCAGGAAGTCCGCCCGGGTGGCGCCGTGGAGGAGCCCGACGTAGTTGAGATTGCCGCGGGTCATGTGGTTGGCCAGGGCCCGGACGTCCCATTCGGTGCACGGCGTCGGCGCGCCCCAGCCGTCCGGCGCGACCGCGCGGAGGTGGTGTTCGAAACCCTTGCTGGCCAGGAGGAACCGGTCGAGGAGCATGACGGCCAGTCTGGCCCCGGCCCGCCCGGCGACGCTCGCGGGAATCGGACAGCGTGACAACCGGGGGCTCCGGCACCCGGACCCCCGAAAGAATGTCGTGGACGAGCCGGCCCGGGCGGGTGGGGGGAACCCGTCCGGGCCGGCTCTGGCGACGGACCTCCACAGCCGGTCGTCGCCAGCAAGACGCGGTGGCCGCCCCGAGTGTTACAGCGGCTGCAGCCCGGTCCACGACCAGCGGGGCACGGCCAGCCCGGCGGGGACTCCGTCGGCCGGGCCCGGGTAGGTGAGCACCTCGGCCACCGCCCACTCCATGTAGGCCCGCAGCGCGGCGCGGAACTCCGGGTCGGCGGGCAGGCCGGCGTCGTCCGCGGCCTGGACGAAGCAGGCCACGAACCGGCGGCCGAGGTCGCTCATGTCGCCGTTGCCGGCGTGCATCCGGAGCACCGCCGAGTGGTCGCCGCACTCCTGGGAGAACCGTGGCGGGCCGCCCATGACCTCGGCCCAGTACCGGGCGAGCCGGTCGACGTGCTGCGGGTGCTGTCCCGGGTGCGAGAACGGGTGGTTCAGCTCCGGATCGGCCAGGCAGCGCTCGTGGTGGGCGGCGGCCAGCGCGCGGAACGCGGGGTCGCCGCCGGCGAATTCGTACAGCGTCGGGCGCATCCGCCGAGCCTGGCACGCCGCGTCCCCGGACGCTAGCGCGCCCCGGCGGCCGCGCGTTCCGCCGCGGGGGAGAAGCCCGCGAAGCCGTCGACCGCCCGCCGGACGTCTTCGGTGACGAGGTCGTGGTTCAGCGCGCCGGCGGCGGCCGCGCCCTGGGCCGCGGCGATGATCACCGTCGCCCGCGCGTCCACGACGTTCCCGGCCGCCCACACGCCCGGCACACCGGTCTTCCCGGACGGGTCGACGTCGCCTTCGACGTAGCCGAGCCCACGCAGCAGTTCGTCGTGCGGCACGGTCCGGGTGCGGAGGAACAGTGCCGTCCGCGGCACGAACCGGGCGCCGAGTTCGACACCGGTGAGGCGGCCGCCTTCCCGCCGCACGGCGGTCACGGTGCCGTCGACGACGCGGATTCCGCGCGCGTCGAGCCGTTCACGGTCCTCTTCGGACACCGGCTCGGTGTGCGCGAAGTAGACGACGTCCGGCGACCACTGGCGGACCAGCAGCGCGTGCTCGACACTCGCGGGTTCGGTGCCGAGCACGCCGAGCGGCTGGTCCCGCAGTTCGTAGCCGTGGCAGTAGGGGCAGGTCATCGCGTCGGTGCCCCAACTTTCCCGCAGGCCCGGGAGGTCCGGCAGGTCGTCGTGGACGCCGGTGGCGACCAGGACGCGCCGGGCGGTCAGCTCGCGGCCGCTCGCCAGCCGGGCGGAGAACCCCGGTTCGAGCGCGGTCACGTGGTCTTCGACGAGCTCCACGCCGTAGCCGCGCAGTTCCTCGCGGCCGATGTCCAGGAGCTCGGACGGCGGCAGGCCGTCGCGGGAGAGGAAGCCGTGCATGTGCGCGGCGGGGGCGTTGCGCGGCGCGCGGGCGTCGACGACCAGGACGCGTCGCCGAGCCCGGCCCAGCATCAGCGCGGCGCTGAGCCCGGCCGCGCCACCACCCACCACCAGGACGTCATAGTTGTTTTCGGTCATGCCGCCACGATGGACGCGGCTTCGCGATTCCGACAACAAATGTTGCCGTTTCCGGGACAGCCGGGTTTCCTGGAGGGCATGACGGACGCGATCACCCAGGCCCTGGCCGAGGTCGGCCCCCGGCTCAAGCGGGTCCGCACGCAGCGGCGGGTCACGCTGGCCGACCTGTCGGCGGCGACGGGCATTTCGAAGAGCACGCTGTCGCGGCTGGAGTCCGGCCAGCGGAAGCCGAGCCTGGAGCTGCTGCTGCCGATCGCCCAGGCTCACCAGGTGCCGCTGGACGAGCTGGTCGGCGCCCCGGAGGTCGGCGACCCCCGGGTCCGCCTGACCGCCCGCCGCATCCCCCGTCACAACGGCGCGGCGATGACGGTGCTGCCGCTGACCCGCCAGCCGGGCGCGCCCCAGGCGTTCAAGATGATCCTCGAACCGGAGACGGGCGAGCCCGACCCGAAGGTCCACGAGGGGTACGAGTGGCTGTACGTCCTGTCGGGCCGGCTGCGCCTGATCCTGGCCGACCGCGACCTGACACTGGGCCCGGGCGAGGCGGCGGAGTTCGACACGCGCCTCCCGCACTGGTTCGGCGCGGTCGACGGCCGGCCGGCGGAGATCCTCAGCCTGTTCGGCAAACAGGGGGAGCGGCTGCACCTGCGGGCGAAGTCCCGTTAGGGCAGCGCGTTCTCCGCGGCGTGGTCGTCGCCCGCGCGGTCGAACGTCAGGTGCAGCTGCACCGTGGCCACCGCACCCACCAGCCAGCCGAGGCCGAACCCCGTGATCACGTACCACGTAGGTGACCGGGCGATCCACAGGAAAACTCCGGCGGTCAAGGCGCCGAGGAGCGCAAGTGCGGCGACCCCCGCGAAAGCGAGCCGGGTCGGGTGCATCGCGTTCCAGCCGGTCGGCGTGAACCACCGCCTGCGGGCGGTCTCCGGTCCGAGTGCGCGGTCCCGCCAGCTTTCCCATTGCAGATGCCCGGAAAGCCGGGAACTCAGGGATTCGCGGACGTAGCGCCGGATCAGCTTGAGGTGGAAGTCGTGCAGGATGCAGCGATTGCCGAGCATGTACGACACGAGCGGAACCACGAGCAGCAAGGCGACGTTCGTGGCGGCCGCGATCGCCAAACTGGTGATGGCGCCTGCGGAGGCGATCTGCAGGGCGAAAACGTTCCATTGGATGGTCGCCCGCCGTTCGGCCTCGCTCCGGAGCGCCGCGTACTCGGCGAGCAGGATCTCGGTGGAGTGGTCCGGGTGGTCGTCCACCGGCCCATCATCCCGCACCCGCGCCCGGCCGTCAGCCCAGTTCGCGCTGCATCAGCAGGGTGTCGAGCCAGCGGTCGTGCTTGAAGCCCACGCGCCGCAGCACTCCGGCGTCGGTGAAGCCCGCCGCTCGGTGCAGGTTGCGGGACGCCGGGCTGCCCGAGTCGACGATGACCGCGATCGCCTGCCGCGCTCCGGCGGCTCCGCAGCGCTTCACCAGCTCGTCCAGCAGGCGCCTCCCGTGGCCGCGGCCGATTGCGGCGGGGGCCAGGTAGATCGTCGTCTCCACCGAGTACCGGTACGCCGGCTTCGGCCGCCAGGGTGCGGCCAGCGCGTAGCCGAGGACCTCGCCTTCTTCGGCGAGGACGAGGAACGGCCACGCGCTCTCGCGGATCTTCGCGCGCCACTGCTCCGCCGTCGGCGGCGTGGTCTCGAAGGTGACGACGGAGTCGGTGACGTACGGCGCGAAGACCGCCGCGACGCCTTCGGCGTCGGCCTCCGTTGCTTCCGCTATAGTGGACATAATCGGTATTATAGAGGAATGATCGATCCGGTGTTGCTCGGCCGCCACCTGCACGACCTGCGTGCGGGGCGTGGGCTCGCGTTGAGCGCCCTCGCCGGGGACGCCGGCGTCAGCGTCAGCATGCTGTCGGCCATCGAGCGCGGCGAGAAGACGCCGACGGTCGTGGTGCTGTCCCGGATCGCCGACGGCCTCGGGCTGCCGGTCTCCCGGCTGCTGGCCGACCTCGAGACCGACCGCGTCATCGTCCGCCGCGCCGCCGATCAGGACCACGTCGCCGAACCCGGCGGCTGGCACCGCACGGTGCTGACGCCGGTCGTGCCCGGCGTCAACTTCGAATGGATCCGCACGACTTTGCCACCCGGCTGCGACGCGGGTGATTTTCCCGCCTACGCACCGGGTTCCCACGAGTTCGTCGCCGTCGAGTCGGGCGAGCTGTGCCTGGGTGTCGGCGGCGCCGAGTACGTCCTGACGGCGGGCGATTCGGTCTACTTTCCCGCCGACGCCACGCATTCCTACGCGAACCGCACGGGAAACCCGTGTGTGTACCACGTCGCGGCGCTGATCATGCGGCCGCGGGAAAACCGGATGACACCGCCCCGGAAGGCGTGACACCCTTCCGGTCATGTTCCCCGTGTCCGACAGCGCGACGCTCGCAGGCCTGTCCCTGCCGAGCGCCGTTTCGGCACGGCTGACCGGCGCTCGAAGCTGACCCTTCCCCGATTTCCCCCGCCCTGGGCGCGAAACCGCCGGGGGAGGGTCGACGCGCTCCGCCGGTTTCGCGCATTCTTCTTCCAGCGCAGGGAAAACCATGACCAAGCAACACTACGTGCGGACCAAGCCGCACCTGAACATCGGCACGATGGGCCACGTCGACCACGGCAAGACCACCCTCACCGCGGCCATCACCAAGGTCCTGGCCGAGCAGGGTGGGACCAACCGCTACGTCGCCTTCGACCGCATCGACCGCGCGCCGGAGGAGATCGAGCGCGGCATCACCATCAACATCGCGCACGTCGAGTACGAGACGCCGACCCGGCACTACGCGCACGTCGACATGCCGGGCCACGCCGACTACGTCAAGAACATGATCACCGGCGCGGCCCAGCTGGACGGCGCCGTGCTCGTGGTTTCGGCGCAGGACGGCGCCATGCCGCAGACCCGCGAGCACGTTGTCCTCGCACGCCGGATCGGCGTCGAGCACCTCGTCGTCGCGCTCAACAAGGCCGACCTCGCCGACGACGAGGACCTGCTCGACCTGGTCGAGCTCGAGGTCCGCGAGCTGCTGACGCGCTACGGGTTCGACGGCGACGCCGTGCCCGTGGTCCGCGTCTCCGGCCTGCGCGCCCTCGAGGGCGACCCGCTGTGGACGCGGCGGATCCTCGACCTCCTGGAAGCCGTCGACGAGCACGTGCCGATCCCGCCGCGGCGGCTCGACCTGCCGTTCCTGATGCCGATCGAGAACGTCCTCACCATCACCGGCCGCGGCACCGTCGTGACCGGCGCGGTGGAGCAGGGCACCCTCGCCGTCGGCGACGCGGTCGAGGTGATCGGGCTCGGCCCGGCGGTGACCAGCGTGGCCACCGGGCTCGAGACGTTCGGCAAGCCGATGGACCGCGCCGAGGCGGGTGACAACGCCGCGGTGCTGCTGCGCGGGGTGAAGCGCGGCGAGGTCCGCCGCGGCCAGGTCGTCTGCCTGCCGGGCAGCGTCCGGCCGCACACGCGGTTCCGCGCGGACGTCCACGTGCTGTCGGCCGCCGAGGGCGGCAGGCGGACGCCGTTCGCGGCGAACTACCGGCCGCAGTTCCACTTCCGCACCAGCGACGTCGTCGGGGTGGTCGCCCTCGCCGAAGGCGTCACGGTCGTCCGGCCGGGCGACGAAGCGGAGCTGACGGTCGAGCTGGGCCAGCCGGTCGCGATGAGCCCCGGCCTCGGGTTCGCGATGCGCGAGGGCCGGCTGACGGTCGCCGCGGGCACCGTCCGGGAAGTGCTGGACTGAAGTTCGGGCTCGTCCCCGCCTACGGGCGGGGACGAGCTTGACTCATCCGATCATTTGCTCTTAGCTGAAGACGCATCCCGATCCGCCGTCGGAAGCACCTTGACGTGCTTTCGCCAGGGCGAAATAAGGGAGTTGTCGTGGGAAGACCGTTGAGCCGCCGCCGTGCCGTCGCCTGGGGAGCCGCAGGCGCTGCGGGTGCGGCACTGCCATTGGTCGGATCTCCGGCCGCCGCGGCTGAGGAATTCGCGGGCCAGCCGGGCCGCTTCTTCGACGTCACGAAGTTCGGCGCGAAAGGCGACGGGCGCACCATCGACACGGCCGCGATCAACCGCGCGATCGACGCGGCCGCCGCACGCGGCGGGACCGTGTACTTCCCGGCCGGGACGTACGCGAGCTATTCGATCCACCTCAAGAGCAACATCGCGCTGTACCTCGCGGCGAACGCGACGATCCTCGGCGCCGCCCCGGCCGGCGGCCAGGGCTACGACCCCGCCGAACCGGGCGCGGGCAACCCGTACCAGGACTTCGGGCACAGCCACTGGCACAACAGCCTGATCTGGGGCGAGAACCTGGAGAACGTCACCATCGAGGGGCCGGGCAAGATCGACGGCAAGGGCCTGGTGGCCGGCGGGAGCGCGGAATCCGCGCCGCTCAACGGGAACAAGGCGATCGCGCTCAAGCTGTGCCGCAACGTCGCGATCCGCGACATCACGATCGTCAACGGCGGTCACTTCGGCATCCTCCCCACCGGCGTCGACAACTTCCGCATCGACGGCGTCGTGATCGACACCAACCGCGACGGCATCAACGTCGACTGCTGCAAGAACGTCCGGATCGCCAACACGACGGTGAACTCGCCCAACGACGACGCCATCGTGCTCAAGAGCACGTACGCGCTGAACCAGGTGCGCGACACCGAAAACGTCACCATCGACAACTGTTTCGTCAGCGGCTACGACCTCGGCACGCTCGTGGACGGCACCTTCAAGACGGCGGCGTCGTACGGCCGCACCGGCCGCGTCAAGTTCGGCACCGAGTCCAACGGCGGCTTCCGCAACATCGCGATTTCGAACGTGGTCTTCGAGCATTGCCGCGGCCTGGCACTGGAAACGGTCGACGGCGGCTGGCTGGAGGACGTCACGATCGGCAACCTGACGATGCGCAACGTCCAGATGCCGCTGTTCCTCCGGCTGGGCGCGCGGATGCGCGGGCCGGCGGGGATCCCGGTCGGCTTCCTGCGCCGGGTGAGCATCAGCGGCGTCACGACGATCGACGCGGATCCGCGTTACCCGTCGTGCTTCGCCGGGATCCCGGGGCACCCCATCGAAGACGTGAAGGTGAGCAACATCCGCCACCACCTGGCGGGCGGCCTCACCCCGGGCGACGCCGTGCAGAACCCGCCGGAGCTGGAAACCGCGTACCCGGAGCCGTCGATGTTCGGCACGCTCCCGGCGTACGGCTTCTTCGTGCGCCACGCCAGGGGAATCAGCTGGGACAACGTGGACGTGCGGTTCGGCAAGCCGGACACGCGCCCGGCGTTCGTCCTGCGGGACGTGGCCGACGCGGACGTCCACCACTGCCGGGCCGACAAGGTCGCGGGGACACCGACGTTCGTGCTCGACGGCGTGGACGACTTCCGCGTCAGCGACGGCCGCCCGGTGGACCAGGCCCGGGTGGAGCACGCGGACCACCAGGAGCTGTAGGGAGTTCCGGCCGGGCCCCGGCGCCGCCGCGGGACCCGGCCGGACCGGTCCTGGCGGGAATCCGACGTCACCCGCCGTGGCGATCAAGCTGTCGCGAACCTGCCAGCCGGCGTGCTCCGCCGCCGGTTCACTGGGGCCTCATGAACGCCCCTTCGCCCCGGTGGCCCGCCGTTTTCGCGGTGAACGCCGGGATCTTCGCCATCGTCACCACCGAGATCCTGCCGATCGGCCTCCTGATGCCGATCGCGGCCGGGTTCGGCGTCTCGGCCGGGACCGCCGGCTGGACCATGACCGTGCCCGGGTTCGTCGCCGCCGTCGCCGCGCCGGCGGTCACGGTCGCGACCGGGCGGGCCGACCGGCGGCTGATGCTGGCCGTCCTCATGGTCCTGCTCGCGGCCGCCGGGTTCCTCGCCGCGGCCGCGCCGGCGTTCTGGGTACTGCTGACCGCCCGGTTCCTCGTCGGGCTCGTCATCGGCGGCTTCTGGTCGATCGGCGCGGGCCTGGCGCCCCGGCTCGTCGGCCCGGCGGCCGCCGGGCGGGCGACCGCGGTGATCTTCTCCGCCGTCCCGCTCGGCTCGGTGTTGGGCGTTCCGCTCGGCACCCTGCTCGGGCAGTTCGCGGGCTGGCGGAGTGCCTTCCTCCTGCTCGGCGTCCTGAGCCTCGCCACCGCCGCCGCCCTGCTCGTCTGCACCCCGCCGCTGCCGCCGGCGGCGGTCACCCGGCTGAGTGTCCTGAGCGGACTGCTGCGTCGTCCCGGAGTCCGCAGTGGACTGATCGTGACGTTCCTCGTCGTGCTGGCCCACTTCGGCACCTACACCTACGTCACCCCGCTGCTGCGGGACGTCGTCCGGCCGGACGTGCTCAGCGCCTACCTGCTGGCCTACGGTGCCGCCGGGATCGCGGGCACCTTCCTGGCGGGGCGGAACCGGTCCGCCTTCGCCGTGGCGGCGGCGCTGATCGCGGGGGCGGTCTTCGTCCTGCCGCACACCGGCCCGGTCGGCGCCCTCGTGACGCTCGTGGTGTGGGGCGCCGCCTACGGCGCGGTGCCGGTCTGCTCCCAGGCGTGGTACGCCCGCGCGGCGCCGGACGCGCCCGAGGCGGCGACCGTCCTGTTCACGGCGTCCTTCCAGGCGACGCTCTCCGCCGGGGCGCTGGCCGGCGGGTTCGTGGTGGACGCGGTGTCGGTGCCGGCCGTCATGACCTGCGGGGGAGTGGCCGCCGCCGTCGCCGCGCTGGCCGTCCGGGGCACGGGCCGCGTGCGTTCCGGTGAACGGAACGCCTGACTGTCGCCGGCCGCGGCGGCGGTGCGACGGTCGGGACATGGCTCCCGTGATGGCGGCGATCGTCGGCCCCGGCAACATCGGCACCGATTTGCTGGCGAAGCTGCGACGCAGTGAAGTACTCGAAGTCGGTTACGTGGTCGGGGTGGTCGAGTCCGACGGGCTCGAACGCGCCCGCGCCCAGGGCATCCCAGCCTCCGCGGAAGGCGTCGACTGGCTGTTGCGCCAGGACCCGCTGCCGGAGCTGGTGTTCGAGGCGACGTCGGCGAAGGCGCACGCCGCGAACGCGCCGCGGTACGAGGAAGCGGGCATCCAGGCGATCGACCTGACACCCGCGCACCTCGGCCCGATGGTGTGCCCGCCGGTGAACCTCGGCGCGCACCTCGAAGCCCCGAACGTCTCGATGATCACCTGCGGCGGGCAGGCCACGATCCCGATGGTGCACGCCGTTTCCCGGGTGGTCCCGGTGCCGTACGCGGAGATCGTCGCCTCGGTGGCTTCCCGCAGCGCCGGGCTGGGGACGCGGGCGAACATCGACGAGTTCACGCGCACGACGTCGCAGGCGGTGGCCGAGATCGGCGGAGCGGGCCGCGGCAAGGCGATCATCATCCTCAACCCGGTCGAGCCGCCGATGATCATGCGGGACACGGTGTTCTGCGCGATCCCCCTCGACGCCGACCGCGAGGCGATCACCGCGTCGATCCACGAGATGGTCGACGAGGTGCGCAAGTACGTCCCCGGTTACACGCTGCGCGCGGATCCGCAGTTCGACGACGCGCGCGAGGACTGGGACGGCAACGCCCGGGTCGGGATCTTCCTCGAGGTCCGCGGCAACGGCGACTACCTGCCCGAGTACGCAGGCAACCTCGACATCATGACCGCCGCGGCCGCCCGCGTGGGCGAGCTGATGGCCCGCGCGAAGCAGGAGGTGTCCGCATGACCCGGCCGGAACTGCGGCACGACGTCCGCATCATCGACACGACGCTGCGCGACGGCAGTCACGCGATGGCGCACCGCTTCACCGAGCAGCAGGTGCGCGACACGGTACGCGCTCTCGACCGGGCCGGTGTCGAGGTGATCGAGGTGACCCACGGCGACGGCCTCGGCGGCTCGTCGTTCACCTACGGCTTTTCCGCCGTCGACGAACTGAAGCTGATCGCGGCGGCGCGCGAAGAGGCGAAGCAGGCGAAGATCGCGGTGCTGCTCGTGCCGGGCATCGGGACGGCCGAGGACCTCCAGCGCGCCTTCGACGCGGGGGCCGAGATGGTGCGCGTGGCGACGCATTGCACCGAGGCCGACGTGTCGCCGCAGCACTTCGGGCTGGCGCGGGAGCTCGGGATGGAGACCGCCGGGTTCCTCATGATGGCGCACCGGACGCCGCCGGAGGACCTGGCGAAGCAGGCCCGGATCATGGTGGACGCGGGCTGCCAGGCGGCGTACGTGACGGACTCGGCCGGCGCCCTGCTGATGCACGAGGCCCGCGCCCGCTTCGAAGCCCTGGTCGCCGAGGTCGGCGACACGGCGTGGGTCGGCTACCACGGGCACCAGAACCTCTCGCTCGGCGTGGCGAACTCCGTGCTGGCGTACGAAGCCGGCGTCCGCTACATCGACGGTTCGCTGTGCGCGCTCGGCGCGGGCGCGGGCAACTCGCCGACGGAGGTCCTCGCGGCGGTGTTCGACCGCCTCGAGATCGACACGGGCCTCGACGTCGCCGGCCTGCTCGACGCGGCCGAAGAGGTGGTCCGCCCGTACCTGCACCGGTGGCCGAAGATGGACCGCAACGCGATCGTCCAGGGCTGGGCCGGGGTCTACTCGAGCTTCCTGCTGCACGCCGAGCGGGCGGCGGAGCGCTACGGCGTCCCGGCGCAGGCGATCCTGCGCCGCTGCGGCGAGCTCGCCCTGGTCGGCGGCCAGGAGGACATGATCATCGACGTCGCCGTGCAGCTGGCGGCCGAGAAGTAGGCGCGGGCTGACGGGCGAACCGGTCCAGGGCAGCGAGCTTCCACGCGCGTTTGACGTCGCTTGCGTGGTGCCCGGACCGGTCGTCGACGAGCAGTTCGGCGCCCGGCCACGCTTCGGCCAGCTCCCACGCGGTCGTCACCGGGCAGCTGAGGTCGAGCCGGCCGTGGATCAGGACACCGGGGATGCCGGCCAGGCGGCCGGCGTCGCGGATCACCGCGCCCTCCTCGAGCCAGCCGGCGTGCGCGTAGTAGTGCGTGGTGAGCCGGACGAACGCCAGCAGCGCGTCGTCCGGCGGTCCACTGTGGAGTCCGGCGGGTGCGCCCGGTTCGAGCGAGAGAACCGTTTCCTCCCAGTTCATCCACGCGACGGCGGCGCTGTTTCGCCGGTCCGGGTCGGCCATCAGCCGGGCGTAGGCGCCGACCACGTCGTCTTCCCCGGCGCCGTCGCGGAAGCGCTGCCACGCTTCGGGGAAGAAGCGGCCGGCACCGCGGTACAGCCAGTCGACCTCGGACCGGCGTGTCGTGCTGATCGCGCTGACCACGATCTCCGTCACGCGGTGCGGGAAGCGCTCGGCGTACACGAGCGCGAGCGTCGTGCCCCACGAGCCGCCCGTCACCAGCCAGCGGTCGATGCCGAGGTGCTCCCGCAGCCGTTCGAGGTCGGCGACGAGGTGGCCGGTGGTGTTGTGCCGCAATGAGGTCGCGGGATCGGCCGCGTGCGGACGGCTCCGGCCGCAGCCGCGCTGGTCCAGCAGCACGACGCGGTAGCGGGCCGGGTCGAACATCCGTCGCATGCCCGGCGTGCAGCCCTGGCCGGGCCCGCCGTGCAGCACCACCGCCGGCTTGCCGTCCGGGTTGCCGCAGGTCTCCCAGTACACGTGGTGTCCGTCACCGACGTCGAGCAGGCCGTGGTCATAGGGCTCGATCGGCGGGTGGAGTTCGATCACCGGCCCATTCTGCCGGGGGTGCCGGGCATGCCCGGCACCCCCGGTGCGTCAGGCGGGTTCGCCGAACCACCGCCGTAGCGCCGCTTCGAGGCCGGCCGTCGAGCCGTCGTCGCTCGCCCAGGCGATGTGCCCGTCCGGGCGGATCAGGACGCCCGTCAAGGCCGGTTCGCTGTCGCACTTCGCGGTCAGCACCCGGACCCGGCCGGCCCAGCCGCTCGCCGTCTCGCGGACGGCGGCGTCCTCGGCGAGGTCCAGCACCAGCGCCTTGCCGTCCTGGAGGTGCTCGCCGAGGCGGGTGCCGTCGGCGAACGCGAAGTCCGGGGCCGCGCGGCCGGTGAGGTCGTGCTCGCCGTCGATCGGGTACCGGTGCAGGACGCCCGAGAGCTTCTTGGCCAGGTACGTCGCGCCGTCGCCGGTGAGCAGCAGGTCCGTGACCACCTGGCGCAGCGCCTTGGTCCGCACGTCGCTGCGCATCAGCGCGACCTGCGCCCGGGTCCACTCGAGGACCCACTCGCCGATCGGGTGCCGCTCGGTCGTGTAGGTGTCGAGCAGGCCGTCGGGCGCCCAGCCGTGGACGGTCGCGGCGAGCTTCCAGCCCAGGTTGACGGCGTCGCCGATGCCGAGGTTGAGACCCTGCCCGCCGAAGGGTGAGTGGACGTGCGCCGCGTCGCCGGCCAGGAGCACGCGGCCCTGGCGGTAGGTGCTCGCCTGGCGCGCGTTGTCCGTGAAGCGCGTCGCGCTGTGGACCTTCGTCACCCTGATGTCCGCCCCGGAGACCCGCCGGAAGCTGTCTTCGAGTTCCTGTGCGGTGATCGGCGCGTCGCGGTCAGCGGGCGGCCCGTCGAACTCGACGGTGAGCATCCGGCCGGGCGTCGGCCCGTGGACGTAAAGGCCGCCCGTGCCGTGCTGCCACCCGGCGGGCAGCGCGTCGGCACCGGTGAGCTCGGCCATCGCCTGCCGGCCGGTGATGGCGGGATCGGTGCCGGGGAACTCGAATCCCGCCAGCTTGCGGACCCGGCTCCGCCCGCCGTCGGCGCCGACGAGCCAACCGGCGTGCACGGGCTCGCCCTCGGAGAGGTGGACGGTCACGCCGTCGTCGCCGGCGTCGAACCCGGTGAGCTCGACGCCCCGCCGGACCTCGACGCCCAGCTCGGCGGCGCGTCCGGCCAGGATCGCCTCGACGTCCTGTTGCTGGATCACGACCACCCGGGCGGCGGGCCCGACGTCGCGGAAGGCGGGATCGTCGAAGTCGACCCCGCCCGAGGTGACCATGATCCCGGCGAAGTGCCCCACCGGAACGGCTTTCGGCCCGCCCCCGCCGCGGGATTCGAGGAACTTCTGGATCTGCGCGAAGTTCCGCTGCACGACCGCGTCCATCGCGGGCAGCAGACCTCGCCGGTAGAAGGCTTCGGCCGTGGTCAGGTTGACCGACCCGGCCTTGATCGTCTGGTCCGGCTCGGGCAGCCGTTCGACGACGAGCACGTCCACGCCCGCCAGCCGCAGTTCACAGGCCAGCATCAAGCCGACCGGTCCGCCCCCGGAGATCACCACATCCGTGTTCATGGCTCCGAGGATGCCGCAAAACTTTTACTGAGTCAAACTTTTGGTTCGGTCTATACTCGGCCCATGGCGGACCCTGGACTGCGCGAGCGCAAGAAGCAGGCGACCCGGCTGCTGATCTCGAACGTGGCCACGGCCCTGTTCGTCCAGCGCGGCTTCGACGAGGTGACGGTCGCCGAGGTCGCCGAAGCGGCAGGCGTCTCGAAGATGACGGTGTTCAACTACTTCCCCCGCAAGGAGGACCTGTTCCTCGACCGGCACGCGGACCGGCTGGCGGAGCTGGTCTCGGTGGTCCGTTCCCGGCCGGCGGGCACGTCGCCGTGCACGGCTCTGCGCCGCCACCAGCACGGACTGCTGGCCTCCGGCCACCCGCTGTCGGGCGCGATCGCGGGCGGTCCCGGGTTCTGGTCGGTGCTGACCTCGAGCCCCGCGCTGCTAGCGCGGTGGTACGAGCAGGAACGCGAGATCGCGGAGGCGCTGGCGGAGGTGCTCACCGAGGAGACGGGCGAAGCGTTCCGCTCCCGCATGGTGGCGGGCCTGCTGACGACGGCGATCACCACGGTGTTCGCCCACGCGATGAGCCGGGTCCTCGCGGGGGACGACGCCGCGGTGGTCCGGCGCGAGCAGGCCGCGGTGGTCGACCAGGCCTTCGACCTGGTGGAACACGGAGTGGACGGCTTCGGGGGCACACGGAGCTGAACCGACCGGCCTCGATGCACCGGCGGACGACGGTGCCGCGGCGGGCTCCGGTGGTGCGGCGAGGCCCCGGGTGGCGCGGCGGCGGGCCGGTGGTGCGGTGATGGGCGCTGGTGGTGGGGTGGCGGCCGCCGGTGGTGCGGTGATAGGTCCCGGTGGAGGGCTGGCGGGCGCTGATGGCGGGCCCGGTGCCGGGTGGTGGGCCCCGGTGCCGCGGTGAGGGCCCTGGCGGCGGGGTGGGGCCTGGCGGCAGTGGGGCCTTGCCGACGCCGTGGGGCTCCTGGTGGCGGGCCCTGGTGCCCGCAGCGGGGTCCTGGCATGGTGGCGGCCCTGCCGGCGGGGCCGCCGGCCCCGGTGTCGTGACCGTTGGCGACCTGCGGCCGGCACGGTTGTCAGTCCGGTGGCCGGGACTTTCCCGGGGCGCCGGTCAGCGGAGCGACTCCTTGGCGCCCCGGGCCACCGCCTCGGCCACGGCCGCGAGGGCCGGGGAGTCGAGCTTCCACTGCTGCCAGTGCAGGGGTACGTCGAGCGGCCGGTCCGGGGCCAGCTCCACCAGGGCGTCGCCGCGGGAAACGGCTTGGAGTTCCGGGACCATGCCCCAGCCGAAGCCGGCCGCGACGGCGTCTACAAAGGACTCCGAGGCCGGGATGTGGTGGCGGACCATGGTGAACGTGCGGCGGCGGGTGAGGCCGCGCAGGAAGCGGTCCTGGACGTCGTCCTTGCGGTCGAAGACGATCACCGGTGCCGAGGGGAGCTGCTGGGCGAGCGGGCCGGACGACAGCCACCGGGCGGCGAACGCCGGGCTGGCCATCGCGCGGTAGCGCATCCGGCCCAGGCGGTGGGACGTGCAGCCCTGCACCGGGTGCGGGGCCGCCGTGACCGCCGCCATCACCAAGCCTTCGCGCAGCAGCGCCGCCGTGTGGTCCTGGTCCTCTCGCTGCAGGTCGAAGCAGAGGCCGAGGTCTTCGGGGACCGCCGCCAGCGCCGGGAGGAACCAGGTGGCCAGCGAGTCGGCGTTCACCGCGATCGAGACCGTCCGGGTGGCCGGGGAGCCGAGGCCGAGTTCGGTCAGCGCGTCCTGCTCCAGCTGGGCCAGTGAACGCGCGAAGCGGGCGATGACCTTGCCCGACTCGGTCAACGTGACCGGTTTCGTGCGCAGCAGCAGGACGCGGCCGGTGCGCTGCTCCAGCGCTTTCACCCGCTGGCTGACCGCGGACGGCGTCACGTGCAGCACCGCGGCAGCGGCGTCGAAGCTTTGCTCGTCCACGACGGCGAGCAGCGTCTTGACCTGGTCGAGTGGCAGATCCGACATCACGAACGCTAATCTTACGTAAGAATCTTTAGCTGGAGTAACGTCACCGCGGCGACCTAGCGTGAACGTCGTGCTCGCTCTCCTCCTCGCCGGTTTCGGCACCGGCCTGTCGCTCATCGTCGCGATCGGCTCCCAGAACGCCTTCCTCCTGCAGCAAGGCCTGCGTGGGGCCGCGGTGGCCCCGCTGGTCGTCATCTGCGCGGTGTCCGACCTCGTCCTGATCGGGCTCGGCGTCAGCGGGATCGGGGCCGTCCTGAAGCAGTGGCCGACCGCGATCGGGGTCATCGCCGTCGGCGGCGGGCTGTTCCTGCTCGGCTACGGCGCACTCGCCGCGCGACGAGCGTTCCGGCCGTCGGTCATGACGATCGGCGAGGAACGCACGCCGCTGCGCAAGGCCGTCCTCGCGTGCGTGGCGTTCACCTGGCTCAACCCGCACGTCTACCTCGACACGGTCCTGCTGCTGGGCTCGGTGGCGGTCGCCCACGGCGACGGCCGCTGGCTGTTCGGCGTCGGCGCCGGAATCGCCAGCGCCGTCTGGTTCAGCGCGCTCGGGTTCGGGGCGCGGAGGCTCGCCGGGGTCTTCGCGAAGCCGGTGGCCTGGCGTGTCCTCGACGTCCTGATCGCCGTGACCATGACCGGCCTCGGCATGACGATGCTGCTCGGCCGCGTCTGATCACCTGTGTCCGATCACCACAGGCCCTCGCCCTCCGGCCGTTCCAGGTCCAGCAGGAACGCCTTGCGTTTCAGCCCGCCCGCGTACCCGGTGAGCTTGCCGCCCTTGCCGACCACGCGGTGGCACGCCACCAGGATGCTCAGCGGGTTGCGCCCGACCGCCGCGCCGACCTCGTGCGGCAGCCCGCCGACCGCCCGGGCGAGGTCGCCGTACGTCGCTGTCGAGCCGTAGGGGATCTTCGCGATCTCGGCCCAGACGGCGCGCTGGAACTCGTCGCCCTCGGCCCGCATCGGCACGTCGAACTCCGTGCGCTGTCCGGCGAAGTACTCCTTCAGCTGACGAACGGCTTCCGGGAACGCCGAATCCTCACGCGTGCCGAACGCGGTCCGGTCGGGCCGCGTCCAGTGGCCCGGGAAGTACAACCCGGTCACGACACCGCCGGAGCCGACGAGGGTGAGCGAGCCGATCGGGGAATCGATCTCGGTGTGGTCCATCATGCCTCCCAAGTAGTGCCGTCGGCCCGGGCGCCGCGCACGCCGGTGAGCCGGAAATCCGACAGTGAATCCAACAGCGCCGCGGTGAGGATCGTCCGATGTGGACTCCACGACGTCGACATCCGCAGCCGGCGCGCCATGCCGGCCCAGCCGGCCGGTGTCGCGCTGACCACCCAGATGTCCGGCTCCGGCGTCGCGAACCGCCTGGCCTGGCGCAGCCAGGACGCCGCCGTCTCCGGCCAGGCCACCGTCGCCAGCACCAAGCCGCCCCACGCCGCTGCGATCCGCGCGCCGTTCTCCCGCGAGGCCGGGTCCGCCGCCGTGCCGATGACGATGTGGCGGGCCTTGCCGATCAGCCCCACGATCGCCTCGAGCTCGAGGGTGGTCATGTCGCGTCGTGGAACACGAGGCCGAGCGTGTGCCGGCGGCCCGAGCGGACCGCCGAGACGCCGTGGCGCACCGGGGCCGCCGACCAGCCGCGGGCCGAGCGGACCGGCCTGTCGCGGGTCGTGAACACCAGGCCGTGGCCCTGCGGGATGAGGGTCGCCGTGCCGCGCGACTGGGCCCGCGGCCGCTGCTCCACCAACAGGAACTCGCCGCCGGTGTGGTCGGTGCCCGGGTCGTTGAGGTTGATCACGACCTGCAGCGGGAACACCTTGTCGCCGTAGAGGTCCCGGTGCAGCGCGTTCCAGCCGCCCGGCTCGTAGCGCAGCAGGATCGGCGTGGGCCGCCGCTGCCCGGCGTCGTGGCAGACCGCCAGCCACTCGTCCAAAGTGGACGGCCACTCCGCCTCGCGGCCGAGCCGGGCGTACCAGTCCCGCGCGATCGGCAGCAGCCGGAGGTAGAGCGCCTCGCGCAGCCGCTGGACGGGCTCGGGAAACGGCGCGGCGAAGTAGCGGTAGTCGCCGTGGTCCCCGAACCGGTGCTGACGCAGGTTCACCGTCGCCCGGAAGTGCGATGGCTCGTCCCACAGCGCGATCAGCCGGGCGCACTCGGCGGGCGTGAGCAGCCGCGGCAGGAGCGCGCAGCCGTAGTCGTCGACCTCCGCCGCCACCGCGTCCCAGTCGGCCTTGGCGACGCGCTTTTCGAACACGTTCACGCCGCCTCCATCGTCAGCAGGGTCCGCTTGGCTTCCTCGCCGCCCGCGTACTGGCCGTACGACCCGTCGGACCGCACGACCCGGTGGCACGGCACCACCACCGGCAACGGGTTGAGCGCGCACGCCGTGCCGACCGCCCGGACCGCCTTCGGGCTGCCCGCGGCCGCCGCGACCTGCGCGTAGCTCTCGGTGTGCCCGTAGGCGATCTCCGGCAGGTGCTCCAGTACGGACAGGCGGAACCCGCGGGCCAGCCGGAAGTCCAGCGGGACGTCGAAGGCGCGCCGCCCGCCGGTGAAGTACTCGTCGAGCTGCCGGACGACCGGGTCGAGCCGGGCGGGTGCCCGCAGGATCCGCGGGCTGATCGCCGTCGCCAGAGCCGCCAGTACGGCCTCGTGGTCCTGGCGGTCGAAGGCCACCTTGACCAGGCCTCGCTCGGTCGCGGCCAGCAGGAGCGACCCGACCGGGGTGTCGACGGTGCGGTAGGCGACGTCCAGCAGCCCTTCCCGGGAAGCGGCTTCGGTGAGCCGCTCGTGCAGGCGGTCCGGGAGGACTTCGTAGGACACCGGAAGCGACGCGATGATGTCGATCATGAGTGCGCTCCTTCCAAGGGGTAGGTGGCCCGCAGGGCTTTGATGCCGTCGGCGGCCGCCCGGCGGGCGGCGTCGGTGCTGCCCCCGGTGATCTCCGCGATCTCGCGGTAGGGCAGCCCGGCCAGGTAGTGGTAGGCGACGGCGGCCCGTTGCTTGTCCGGCAGCCTCGCCAGCGCCTCCCACAGGTCGCCGTCGCGGGTGTCGGCGTGGCCGGGCCGGTCGGGGATCTCACCGACCGGGACCGGGCCGCGTGCCTGGGCGCGGGTGACGTCGACGGCCTTGCGGTGCGCGATCGTGACGAGCCACGCCTGGACGTTCGCGTCGGCGGGCAGCCCGGGGTACGCCTTCAGGGCCGCCAGGAAGGTCTCCGACCAGGCGTCTTCGGCGTCGGCCGGGCCGAGCACGGCCCGGCACACCCGCAGGACCATCGGCCCGTGCTCGGCCACGATCTGCTCGAACGGTTTCACGATCACACCCTGTAGACGTCCGGGAGCGCCGGAACGTGAGATCAGATTTCCGCGGTGCCGGTCACGACGGTTGCGCCCCGCTCCTCGGACTCGTGCACCCCGGCCGTCAACCCGGCCGCGGCGAAGACCCGCTGCAGCACCGGCGCCTGCCGTTCACTCGATTCGATCAGCACGGTCCCGCCCGGCGCCAGCCAGCGCGGCGCGCCCGCGGCGACCCGGCGGGCGAGGTCGAGGCCGTCCGCGCCGCCGTCGAGTGCCACCAGGGGCTCGTGCAGCCGGGCCTCCGGCGGCATGGTCGCCACCGCCTCCGACGGGACATACGGCACGTTGGCCAGCAGGACGTCGACGCGGCCACGCAGGGCAGCCGGCAGAGCGTCGTAGAGATCGCCCTGGTGGACGTGAGCGCCCGGGAGGTTCACGCGAGCGCACTCGACGGCGACGGGTTCGACGTCGGTCGCGTGCAGCTCACGCGGCCGCACCGCCGCGGCGAACGCGGCACCGAGCGCGCCCGAGCCGCAGCAGAGGTCGAGAACCACCGGATCGGGTGGCGCGAGCGAGACGGCGACGTCGACCAGGAACTCCGTGCGGTGCCGGGGAACGAACACCCCGGGCCGCACGACGACGCGGAGGCCGTGGAACTCCGCCCAGCCGAGCAGGTGCTCCAGCGGGAGCCCGGCGACCCGGCGTGCCACCAGCGAGTCGAGCTCGGCGGGGGTCGAGGCGGCCGCGACGAGCAGGTCCGCCTCGTCCTCGGCGAACACGCAGCCCGCGGCGCGCAGCCGGGAGACGACGGCAGGTGTGTCCAGCAAGGGACCGAGCCTACAAGACCTGGACCGCGTCCCCGACGTTCAGCCCGTCGAAGAACGCCACCGAGTCGGCGCCGGTGAGGTGGACGCAGCCGTGCGAAGGCGCGTCCAGCGGCCCGGCGTGGAACGCGATACCGCCGGCCGCGAAGAACACCGAATTGGGCATGTCGGTGCCGTAGACGCTGCTGCGGTGCTCGCGGTCCTTCCACGCGACGTGGAACGACCCGGCCGGCGTCGCTTCCTCCGGCGTCCCGAACCCGGCCGGGACCGGGCCGTGCACGACCCGGCCGTCCCGCAGCAGCCAGGCCAGCCGCTGCGCCAGGCTCACGCAGGCACCGGTGGTGACGGCGCACGGCGGCGCGGGCGGCGGTGTGGTCGTGGGCGGCGCGGGGCGGCTCGTGGTGGTCAACGGGACCGGTTCCGCCATCGGGCTCGGCGTCGTCGTGTGCGGTGCCGCGCAGGCCGCCGTGACCAGCACCGAGCCGAGCAGGGTCGCCACCCCGGTTCCGCGCATCCCGCTCCCTCCTCGCCGGGGATCCTCCCCGAGAGCAGTACGGTCGAGCGGCCCCGGAGGTTGCGCCGGACAGGTACCCCGGCCGGCCGGGGCCGAACCGGAGGCGGGCCGGTGGGATAGGGCAGGATGTCCGAATGATCCTTCGTCGTGCGTCCGGAGCCGTGCTGGTCGCTCTCGCCGGGCTCGTCGTGTTCGCCGGGCCCGCCTCGGCCCACACCGAGCTCGTGTCGAGTTCGCCCGCTGAAGGCGCTTCGCTCGCGACGGCTCCGGCGCAGATCCAGCTGACCTTCGGCGAGCCGGTCACGCTGCCGCCGGACCCGCTCCGGGTCGTCGGCCGTGACGGCGCCCGGTGGCAGATCGGCACGCCGTCGGTGGCGGGCGGGGTCGTGACGGTGCCCGTGACCCCGGTGGGCGGCGCCCAGGCCTACTCGGCGACCTGGAAGGTCATCGCCAAGGACGGCGACAACGTCACCGGCATCCTGCACTTCACCCTCACCGCCCCGGCGACGGCGACGACGACGGCGGCCGGACCGACGGCGACGACATCGGCGACGCCCGCCGTGGCCGACCCCGCCGCCGTCGACACCACCACCGGCATCCCCGGCTGGGTGTGGGTCCTGGTCGCCGTCGCCGCCGTGCTCGCGGCGGGTGTCGTGCTGGTGCGCGTGCTGAAAGGCCCGAAGCGCTGATCCGTCCACTATGGACAGCCGGGCGACATTAGCCCGAAAGGGCAGCGTTTCCCCTGATCACGGCCACCCTCGGTACCGTGGACCGCAGGGGGACCGGGGGAATGGGCCGTCCGCGCCGACCGGCCGCGCCCCCGGGAGGAGAAATCCCGATGACCGCCACCACGGACACCCCGCGCCTGCCGTTCGACCGGCCGAACGTCCTCGAGATCGCGCCCCAGTTCGAGGTGCTGCGCCGCCAGGGGCCGGTGGTCGCGGTGACCACCCCCGCGGGCGACCCGGCCTGGCTGGTCACCGGGTTCGAGCAGGTCCGCGCCGTGTTCACCGACCCGAGGTTCGGCCGCTCGCACCCGGCCCCCGAGGAGGCGTCGGCGCTTTCCGAGGCGGCCATCCTCAGCCGCCCGCAGGGCGACCACGAGACCGAGCACACCCAGCACGCGCGGATGCGGCGGCTGCTCGTGCCCGCGTTCTCCGCCAACCGGATCCGCCGGCTCGCCGGTCACATTCAGGAGCTCGCCGATGGCTGCTTCGCCGCGATGGAGCGCGCCCGGCACCAGGACGAGCCGGTCGACCTGCACGAACACCTGTCGTTCCCGCTGCCCGTGCTGGTGATCTGCGAGCTGCTCGGCGTCCCGTACGAAGACCGTGACACCTTCCGCGTGCTGTCGGAGCGGATGGGCCGGATGGACATCGGCGACGGCGCGGACGCGGCGCTCGACGAGTTCGCCGCGTACATGGGCAAGCTCGCGGCGGCCAAACGGCGCGAGCCCGCCCAGGACGTCGTCTCCGACCTGGTCCGCGCCCAGGCCGACGACCCGGGCTTCGGTGACGACGACGTCGCCCGGCTCGCCGCCGGCCTGCTGTTCGCCGGCCACGAGACGACGTCCAACCGGATCGACCTCGGCGTGCTGTACCTGCTCACCGACCTCGCCCGGCGCGACGCGCTGGCCGCCGACCCCGAAGGCCGCGTGCACGGCGTGGTCGAGGAGATCCTGCGGCTGTCCGCGCCGAGCGGCCTCGGCGTGCTGCGCTACGCCCACGACGACGTCGAGCTCGGCGGCGTCACCATCGCCCGTGGTGACGCGGTGGTGCTGGCGCTCGGCGCCGCGAACCGGGATCCGGCCGTGTTCCCGGACTCGGCGACGTTCGACCCGGACCGCAAGCCGAACTCGCACATCAGCTTCGCCTACGGCGGCTGGTTCTGCATCGGCGCGAGCCTGGCCCGCACGGAACTGCGGATCGTGTTCGGTTCGCTGCTCCGCCGGTTTCCCGGGCTGCGCCTGGCCGTGCCGGTCGATGAACTCCGCGTCCGGACCAACCGTGTCACCGGGGGAGTGGACCGCGTGCCGGTCCTCTGGTAGACCATCGGCGTCCGCTAGTGGAGGAAAAGACGTGACCCTCTGGGAAAAGCTCGGGATGGACGACAAGCTCATCAAGGTGCTGAAGGAGATCCCGCCGGGACCCGACGCCGCCGAGTTCGGTCCCGCCTACGTCACGATCCACCAGTTGGCCGTCGAGCTGGACCAGCGGTTCCCCGAGGTGCGCACCCAGCTGGACGTGCCGCTGGGCGGCGGCGCGACCCGGCACGCGGGGCTCGTCGAGCTGCTCGGCAAGGAGCTGGTGGACAAGATCAAGCGCTACGGCGACGTCTACCCGATCGAGGCCGCGCAGCTGTCGTCGGTGCGGTTCCGTGAGCTGCGCCTTCGCGGTCCTGGTGGGCGGGACCTGGTCGGCGCGTCGAAGAAGGACCTGCCGCTGATCCGCCTGCGGCCGAAGGACTGAGTGGTGCTCGCCCCGCCGGTCCGGGTCCTCGTGGCCGACCGCGACCCGGCGGTGCGGGCCCGCGTGGGCACGATCCTCGGCGAGGCGGACGGCATCGAGGTGGTCGGTTCGGCCCCCGACGCGACGGCGGCGCTGGTCACCCTCCGGCGGCGGCTGCCGGACGTGCTCCTGCTGGACCTGCGGCTCGGGGTGCCGGTGCGGGAGCCGGTTTCCCGGCGGTCCGCGGTGGTCGTGCTGGCGGCCTTCGACTCGGACGCGGGGATCCTGCGCGCGCTGCGGGACGGCGCGGCCGGGTTCCTGCTGCGCTCGGCCCGCCGGAACGACCTGGTCAAGGTGGTCCGCCTGGCCGCGGACGGCCATCTGGTGCTGTCCTCCGGCGCGACCCGCCGGCTGGCGTCGGCGGCGACCCGCCTGTCCGGCCCGCGCGACGAGCGGCTGGCCCGGGTGGACCGGCTGTCGGCCCGGGAGACCGACGTCCTGGTCGGGATCGGGGCGGCGCTGACGAACGCCGAAATCGCGTCGCGGCTCGAGCTGCCGGAGCCGGTGGTGCGCGACTGCGTGGCGAGGCTGTTGCGCAAGCTCGAGTGCGCCCACCGCACTGCCGCGGGATTGCTGGCGTACGAGCGCGGGTTGTGCCGGCCGGGCGTCGAACTGTCTTGAACGACTCGTTCCTGTCGCCGGACGACAGGAACGAGTCGTTCAAGACGTGCGCGGCCGCCGTCAGAAGCCGGCGAGGCCGTCCGGCACGCCGACGCCCGTCGGGGCGTCATAACCCGGACCCGCGACGCACAGGTAGTCGAAGCCGCACTTCTGGCCCGTGCCCGTCCGGTCGTTGCTGCCCGTGGTGATGTCCACGAACTGCGAAGACCGCGCGTACAGGTCGGCCGGCTGCGTCGTTCCCGCGTGCCCGGACCGGCCGATCAGGCCCGCGACGAACGGCGCCGAGGCGCTGGTGCCGTTCACCGGGCGCCAGCCGCCCGCGTCCGAGTAGTGGATGGCGATGTCCTCGGCCGCCGCCGCGACGTCCGCCACCGTGCGCTTGCCGCAGTGGGTGTCCTTCTGCCACTTCGGTTTCGCGATGTAGGCCGAGCAGCCGCTGCCACTGCCCCACCACGTCGACTCCGCCCAGCCCCGCGGCGAGTCCGGGTCGCGGAACAGCGAGGTCCCGCCGACGGCGACCGTCGAGGCCAGCACCGCCGGGTAGCTCGCCGCCGTGAAACCGGCGTCGCCCGAGGACGCCACCACCGTCACGCCCGGGTGCTGGTAGTGGCTCGCGAAGCTCAGCGGCGTGCCGCCTTCCCGTGCGCCGTAGCTGTTCGACACCACCTTCGCGCCCAGCCGGACCGCGGTGTCCTCCGTCTCCGCCAGGTCGGCGAAGCCGGGGGAGTTGCCTTCCACGACCACGATCCGGCACGACGGGCACGCCGCCGACACCATCGAAACGTCCAATGTGGATTCCATGGCCCAGCCGAAGTCGGCGGGCGGCAGGGGAGCCGCCGCGCCCTGCTGGTTCACCTTGCGGAAGCAGCCGTCCGCCGAGGTGCACGGCGGCAACCCGTACTGCGCCCGGTAGGCGGCCAGGTCGGCCTCCAGGTTCGGGGCGTCGTAGGCGATCGAGATGCCGACGACGGTGTCCGGCCCCGCCGCGCCGGGCAGCCGGTAGGCCGACGCCAGGTCGTCGGCACCCCAGCCGGCCGGGCCGTCGGCCAGGGCGCGTGCCGCGCCCGGCGTGTACGTCGTGAGGCAGCGCAGCAGGCCCGGCCCCAGGTCCGGGCACGCCGCGCGGGACACCGGTGCGGCGGCCGCGGCCGGCGTGGCCACGCCGGCCGCCACGACCACGGCGGCCAGCACTCCCATCCACTTTCCGTTCACTGTGGACATTCCTCTCAGAACGCGTAGACGTGGTAGGCGGCGGTGATCGTCTCGGCGATCGTCGCGCCGGCGGCGTCGGACGCCGTGACGCGCAGCGAGACGTCGGTGCCGCCGAACGTCTCCGTCGTCGCGGTGAAGTCCGCGTGGAAGACGCCGTCGCCGCGGGCGGTGACGGTGGCGTCCTGCCAGGTCGTGCCATCGGTCGAGTACTGGACGGTCGCCCCGGTGATCGCGCTCGCGGTGCTCAGCTGCAGGTGCCCGACCGTGAGGTCGAGGCCCTGCGGACCGGACACGGTGGACCCGTCCGGCCGGAGCCCGCCGACGGCGTACCCGAGCGTCAGCAGGGGTTCGACCGCGCACGACCGGTCCCCGCGGACGCAGTACAGCGCCTTCGGGAGCGTCACGCCCTCGACGTGCTGCGACTTCCACGTCCACTCCGTGTGGCTCGCGGTGCTCTGGCGGTACATCGGGCCGGTGCGGCCCGCGTCGATCGTCAGCCCGAGCGTCGAGGGACTCGAGCCGACCTCCTGCTCGAACTCGACGGCGAAGGCGCCGGCCCACGGGGTGCCCTCGGCCACGGTGGTGCCGTCCTGGGTCAGCCGGTAGTGCCCGGTGACGGTGTCCCGTGCCTCGCCGTCGAAGCCGAAGCCGGTGTGGCCGGGCTGGTTGTCGCTGAACGGCGTGATCGCGAACCGCACCAGGTCACCGGCCCGGGTCGCGCCCGGTTGCGTGTAGATCGACGCGTCGTCCAGCGGCAGCAAGGCCACCGCGCCCGCCGGGTGCAGCGGGAACCGGTTCCAGTCCTCGGTGACCGACGTGCCGCCGCGGTAGGTGTGGAACGCCTCGTACTGGCCGCCGGCCCAGCCGGGGAACGAGCCCGGACCGGGGAGGATGTACTTCGAGACGCCGCCGAACCACATCAGGTCGGGGGCCGCCGAGACGTACTCGGTCTGCTTGCGCGGCAGGTCGATCAGGCGCGACGGCCGGCCGCCGCCGTCCTCGAAGGTGAACATGCCGCTGCGCTGCCGCCGCCCGATCGAGCTGAAGTCGCTGTAGTAGGTGGCGTCGACGGTCGCGATGTCCTTCGCCGTGATCACGTACCGCTGCTGCGGAATCGTGCCGACGGCGGCCTTCTGCAGCACGTATTCGTACGGCGTGCCCGGTCCGGGCGGGGACACCAGCCTGCTGTACGGGTAGGTCTGCAGCGCTCCGGTGCGCACCGGGACGGCCGTCGGGGAGACCGAGATCGGCACGCCGGGTCCGGCGTCGAAGTCGATCACCTGCGCCGGCCCCGTCTTCGCGGCGCGGCGGAACAGGAACCCGTTGTCGTCGAGCAGGGCCGGACGCGGGGTCACCCAGGTCACCTTGCTGGACGCGCGTTTCGCGTCGACGCGGACGGTCGTGTCCGCCTTGACCGCGAACTCGGGCTGCGCGCTGAACCGCATCTCGGTCGGGTTGCCGTCGGCGTCGGCGGTCCAGAAGACGCCTAGCGCGCTGTAGTTCCCGTCCGGCACGCTGAACTTGGCCGTGCCGCCCGAGAAGTAGTTCAGGCTTTCGTCCGGGTCCAGGAGGTTCCCGTCGTCGGTGTTGTACAGGAACGCCATGCCGGTGTCGGCGGGCTTCCCGTCGATGCCGGTGGCGTCGGCCGACACCGTGCGCATCACCGACCGCGGCTGGACGGCCTGCCGCTTCGGTGCCCCGGAGAGCGCGAAGCTCGCTCCGCCGGCGAAGAGACCCTGGCCGCCGAAATGGCCACGCGCGTTGTCCTCTTTGAACTGCTTCGCCAGCGCGGCGCCGAAGGTCTTGGTGTCGACCGGGAGCCGGGCGCCGGACAGCAGGGCCCTGACGTCGAACAGGCTCAGGTCCAGCCCGCGCCCGAGGTAGGGGAGCGCGGTGCCGGGGACCTCGTAATCGCGGTCGCCGAGCCGCAGGTGCACCAGCGTCCGCGCCATGCCCTTCCCCGCGGCCGGCTCGATCTCGTAGGTGTCGCGGCCGTCCGCGGTGGTCCGGACGGTGACGCGGTCACCGGTGGCGAGCGTGACGGTCGCCGGGGCCGCCGCGGCGACCCCGGCCACCGCGGACGGCGGGGCGAGCCCGGCCAGCCCGGCCTGGCCCGCGAGCAGGACACTGACGATGGACAAAGTTCTTCGCACTGGCGCCTCCGTGTGATGGTTGATCACCACTACCGACGAACCAGTTGCCTCGACCGTTGACCGGCGTTCGCGATCTTGCCCGGAATTACGCTGATCGGCTCAACGACGCACCGTGGCGGCGCTAGTCCTGGCTGCGCGCCTTTTCGAGCTCGGCCAGGAACCGCGCGACCTTCTTGCGGTCGCCGTAGTCGTACTGGAACGCGTTGCCGGCCAGCTTGTCGGCGAACATCGGGACGTTCTCGACGACGTCGGGGGACGCGTCCGGGGTCACGAACACGATCTTGCCCGGCTTCCACGCCGTCGCCGGGCTGTGCTCGACCCGGGTGATCTTCGCGACCGGGAACCGGTTCTTGGTGTCGTCGGGGACGATGCCCCAGCTCGTCGTCGCGATGCTGAGCGTCACGGTTTGCCCGTCGAAGCGGATCGACCGGCGCCTGGACCTGATGTGCACGATGCCTCCCCGAAGGCCGCGCTTCGACTATCGCAGAGCGCGCGGACGCGGGGCAGGTGCGTTCGGGTGCTCAGAGCGTCCGGCAGGTCAGCGACGGGCGGGCGGCGCCGCTTCCGCTCTGCGTCAAGGCGATGAAGCCGAACGTCGTCGACCCGTTCGCGTCCAGTTTCGCGTTCCAGGACGCGTTCTCCACCGTCACCGCCGAACCGTCGACGGTGAAGCTGCCGTTCCACAGGCCGCTGATGCGGTGCCCGGCGGGCAACGTCCAAAGGACGCGCCAGCCGGAGAGTCCGGCGCCGTGGTCGTTGCGGACCGTCACCTCCACCTGGTAGCCGCCCGGCCAGGAGTTCGTGACCTGGTAGCGGGCGGCGCAGCCCAGGTCGGCGGTGGTCGACGGAGGCGGCGTCGTCGAAGCCGCGGGAGGACCGGACGAGACCGGCGCCGCGACCGTGGCCGTGCCCTCCGGGACCAGCGCCGTCCCGATCACGACGCCGAGCGCCAGCAGGACCGCACCGGCCGCGCAGGCCAGCACGATCCGGCGGCGCGGCCGCCGGACGCGGATCAGGCGGGTCGCGGTCCGCCGGGGCCGCGACGGCGGCAGCGGGCGGTTCTCGGTGACCGCCTCGAACAGCGCCTGGACCTCGGCCATCGTCGGGCGGTCCCCGGGATCGCGCTGCAGGAGACGGCCGAGGACCTCGGCGAGCGGCCCGTCGTGCCGCGGCGGGATGACCTCCTCCTTGGCGACCTTCAGCAGCAGGGTGATCGGGTTGTCGTCGGTGCCGAACGGCGGCATGCCCTCCAGCGCGCGGTAGAGCGTCGCGCCGAGCGCGAACACGTCCGCCGGGAAGCCGCCTTCGCCGCCGCCGGCGACTTCGGGGGCCAGGAAGGCGGGGGTGCCGGCGATGAAGCCGCCGCCGGTCACCATTCCTTCGCCGGTCGCCCGGGAGATGCCGAAGTCGGCGATCTTGGCGACGCCGGACTCGCCGACGAGGATGTTGGCGGGCGTGACGTCCCGGTGCACGACGCCCTCGGCGTGCGCGGCGGCGAGCGCCGAAGCGACCTGCGCGCCGATGCGAGCCACCTCGCCGGCGGGCAGGGTGTCGCGGTCGAGCAGGATGTCCGCGAGGCTGCGCGACGGCAGGTACTCCATGACCAGGTACGGCTCGCCGGACTCCTCGACGACGTCGTGCACCGTGATCGCATGCGGGTGCCGCAGCCGTGCCGTCAGCCGTGCTTCGCGCAGGGCCCGCAGGGCCGCCTGGCCACCGGCGGCCTGCTCGAGGGCCGGGTCGTAGTCCAGCTGCTTGACCGCGACGACCCGGTCGAGCCGCTCGTCGCGGGCGCGCCAGACGACGCCCATCGCCCCCTGGCCGATCCGCTCGGCCAGCCGGTAGCGCCCGGCGATCAACTCTCCTGCGTCGGTCACGACGACCTCCCGGCCTTCCCCAGGACACACGGGTGCGGAAGACGATCGGTTCGAGCTTAACGGCCTGCCCGCCGGGGTGCCGGCGAACAGGCCGTGCTCACGCGCCGAGCCGGTGCAACTGGTCCCATGTCGGGACGTACGGGGCGAAGCGGAGCTTCATCCCGGCCTCGCCCGGCAGCTTGTCCGCCTTGCGGGCGTTGCAGCTGCGGGCCGTGCCGCCGCACGCGGCGACGGTGTTGAGCCAGTCGGTCCGGGCGCCGCCGCGGCTGATCGGCCGCACGTGGTCGATCGTGGTGGCGCGCTGCCCGCAGTACGCGCAGCGGTGCCCGTCCCGGGTCAGCACCCCGCGCCGGGACCAGCGCGGTGGCTGCGTATATCGCCACTTCATGACGACGTACCGCAGCAACCGCACGATCTTGGGGCGCGGGAACAGCCCGTAGGCGAGACCGTCCTCGGCCTCGTGGATCTCGGCGACGTGCCGCACGAGCATGCGGATCGCGTGCGGGACGGAAACGGTCTGCAGCGGCTCGTAGCCGGCGTTGAGGACGAGAACCTTCACCGGGCACCTCATTTCTGCTTCGAATTATGCGGAAACCGCGCTTTCCGCGCTGCTGCGGATCATCGTCGCCGAGCCGCCTGAGCTGCGTCAATCGTGTTTCACCGCCGCGGACACGCGCGGGAGAACGCCCGGTGACCGCCGGTCGCGCGCCTCGGTAGGATCGACCCAACCTCGTTGACCGGAAAGGAACGGAAGTGACCACCCCGATCGAGACGCTGGAGTTCCAGTCGGAAGCGCGTCAGCTGCTCCAGCTGATGATCCATTCGATCTATTCGAACAAGGACACCTTCCTGCGCGAGCTCGTGTCCAACGCCTCCGACGCCCTCGACAAGCTGCGGCTGGAGTCGTACCGCGACAAGGACCTCGACGCGGACACGTCCGACCTGCACATCACGATCGAGACGGACCCGGCCGGGCGGACCCTGACGGTGCGGGACAACGGCATCGGCATGACCCGCGACGAGGTGGTCGCCCTCATCGGCACGATCGCCAAGTCGGGCACGGCCGACTTCCTGACCAAGCTCAAGGAGGCGAAGGACGCCGCGGCGTCGCAGGACCTGATCGGGCAGTTCGGCGTCGGGTTCTACGCGAGCTTCATGGTCGCGGACAAGGTCACGCTCGTGACGCGCCGCGCCGGCACCGCCGAGGGCGTCCGCTGGGAGTCCTCCGGCGAAGGCACCTACACGATCCAGGCGGTCGAGGACGCGCCGCAGGGCACCGCGGTGACCCTGCACCTCAAGCCCGAGGACGCCGAGGACCACCTCTACGACTACACGTCCCCGGCGAAGATCCGGGAGATCGTGAAGCGGTACTCCGACTTCATCACCTGGCCCATCCGGATGACGGGCGAGGGCGAGAACGCCGAGGCCGAGACCGTCAACTCGATGAAGGCGCTGTGGGCGCGCTCGTCGAGCGAGGTCACCGAGGACGAGTACCACGAGTTCTACAAGCACGTCAGCCACGACTGGCAGGACCCGCTGGAGACCATCCGGCTCCAGGCCGAGGGCACGTTCGAGTACCAGGCGCTGCTGTTCCTGCCCTCGCGCGCGCCGATGGACCTGTTCATGCGGGAGCGCAAGCGCGGCGTGCAGCTCTACGTCAAGCGCGTCTTCATCATGGACGACTGCGAGTCGCTCGTCCCCGAGTACCTGCGGTTCGTCAAGGGCGTCGTCGACGCGCAGGACCTCTCGCTCAACGTGTCGCGCGAGATCCTGCAGCAGGACCGGCAGATCCAGCTGATCCGCCGCCGCCTGGTCAAGAAGGTCCTCTCGACGGTCAAGACGATGATGACCGCCGACGCCGAGAAGTACGCGACGTTCTGGCAGGAGTTCGGCCGCGCGGTCAAGGAAGGCCTGCTCGACGACTTCGAGAACCGCGAAGCCATCCTCGAGATCTCGTCGTTCGCTTCGACGCACGACGCCGAGAAGCCGACTTCGCTGCGCGACTACGTCTCGCGGATGAAGGACGGTCAGGAGCACATCTACTACATGACCGGCGAGTCGCGGTCGGCGATCGAGAACTCCCCGCACATGGAGGCGTTCCGGGCCAAGGGCTACGAGGTGCTGGTGCTGACCGACCCGATCGACGAGATGTGGGTCGACGCGGTTCCGGGCTTCGATGGCAAGCAGTTCCAGTCGATCGCCAAGGGCCAGGTCGACCTCGAGTCGGACGAGGACAAGAAGGCCACCGAGGTCGCCCGCGAGCAGCAGAAGAAGGACTTCGAAAACCTGCTGACGTGGATGGCGGCGGCCCTGGGCGACACGGTCAAGGAGGTCCGCCTGTCGTCGCGGCTGACGACGTCGCCGGCCTGCATCGTCGGCGACACGCACGACCTGACGCCGACGCTGGAGAAGATGTACCGCGCGATGGGCCAGGAGCTGCCGCCGATCAAGCGGATCCTCGAGCTCAACCCGGAACACGCGCTGGTGACGGGACTGCGCGAGGCGCACGCGTCCCGGCCGGACGACGAAGGCCTGGCCGAGACGGCCGAGCTGCTCTACGGCATGGCCCTCCTGGCGGAGGGTGGCGAGCTGGCGGACCCGTCCCGGTTCATCAAGCTGCTGGCCGGCCGGCTGGAGAAGACGCTCTGAGGTGACGCCCGGGCGGGGTTGCCCCGCCCGGGCTCACGGGGCCGCGTTCATCAGGTCCAGTGCGCTTTGCTGGCGGGCCGCGTCGGGCTGGTCGAACGGGCCAGCCCACATCAGTCCGTACGCGTCCGCGCTGTTCCGGTCGTTGGCGTACGCCGAGTTCGCCTGGCGCTGCAGGTAGCTCGTGTACGGGTGATCGGACAGCGCCGCGTTCAGCACCGCCAGGTCCCGCACGTACACGCCCTTGAAGCTCGGGCCGTCGACGCCACCGCCGCCGGCCGTCTCGCCGGGGTCGCGGAGGATGCCACCCGGGTTCAGCGACGCGTTCGTCGTCGACGCGTTGGCCATCGCGCGGGCCTTCGTCAGCAGGCCCGCGTCGCCGGTCGCGCGGGACAGCTCGGTCAACGCCGCCAGGGGCACGCCCTGGTTGTACGTCCAGGTCGGCTGACCGTTGTTCACGCAGGCGGAAGTGAGGCCGTCGTTGACGAGGTTCGAGCCGTTGATCATCCCGCTGCCCGAGAACCACGTCCAGCCCGCCCGGGCGCGTGCCAGGTACACGGTGTCGCCCGGGATGCGGTTGTGCAGGGCCGCGTTCAGCTGGATGTACAGCGAGTTCGGGATCGCGTTCTTGTAGGTGCGGCTCGTGCTCCACCAGACCCCGCCGCCGCAGACGCCGTCCCAGTACGCGTACATGTGGTCGGCGTCGGCGCGGGCGGTGTTCAGGTATTTGCCGTCGCCGGTCAGGTCGTACGCGTCGACCCACGCGAGGCCCCACCACCCGGTGTCGTCCAGGTAGTCGTTGCGGAAGCTGCCGCCTTGGGCCGCGAGGTTCTTCGTGTACGTCGTGTCGATCGCGTAGCGGTAGCTGCCCATGCCGCTGACCCGGATGTTGCCGATGATCGCGGTGAGCGCGTTGGCCGAGTTCCACCACCCGGTGGTGTCGAACAGGCCGGTGCCCAGGTTGTAGCGCTCCATCAGCGCCGTGGCGGCCGCGGTGCGCCGGTCCCAGGCGTTCCACGTCGGACGCGCCCAGCCGGTGCAGGCGATGGGCCCCGACCCCGACGGCTGCCCGCACGCGCGCAGCAGCCCGACGCCCGTGTTCGCCCAGTCGTCGGCGTTGTACATCAGGGTCCGCCAGCCGGTCGCCCCGGACGGGGTCGCGGTGTCGCCGAGCTTGCTGCCCGACGCCCACGTCCGCCCGGCGTCGAACGAGCGGTCCAGCCAGACGTGGTCGCCGGCCGCGCCGCCGGTGATCGCCGCCCAGCCCATGTCGTCGCCGTCGTCGAGGTGCAGGGAGATCCGGCGCCCTCCGGTCGTGGCCGAAGCGCCTTCGCGGTCACCGGGTGACAGCGCCGGATCCCTGGCGTCACAGTACTTGTCGCAGATTCCAGTGGCGGCCGGAACCGCGGCCGGGGTGGCCGCGAGGACCAGGCTCAGCAAGGGAACGAGGAAGTTCATCGGCCACCTTCCACGCCGGAGGGCGATGCTTCCATTGTCCGGAGCCGATCCCAGTGGTCCAGTCCTTTGCCTGGACAGGTTCCGGACAGGAATTCACGCCCTTCGCGAACCCAGCAACAGCAGGCACAGCACGGCGATCCCGGTGACGAGCCCGGCGACCAGCAGCATCGGGTCCAGGGTCGGCGGAGTGGCCGCGGCCGCCTGCTGGACCACCGGCGGCGTCGACGACGTCGCGGTGGCCGGAGGCGTGGTGGCCGGGGGAGTGGTCCCCGGCGCCGCGGCGGCCGGAGCCGTCGTGGGCTTGCGGGCCGGTGCCGGTTTGGCCGCCGCCGGCGTGGTCGGTGCCGGTTTCGGAGCGGCCGCCGTCGCCGGTGCGGGCAGGACCGTCACCGAAGCCCGCATGTCCGGGTGCACCGAGCAGTAGTACGAGTACGTGCCGGGCTGCTGGAACGTGTAGCTCCAGCTCTGGCCGGCCGACAGCTGCGGGCTCCGGAACGCGACCGGCGCGCTCGTCGTGACGACGTCGTGCGGGGCCTGGTCGTGCTGCATCCAGGTGACCGTGTCGCCGACCCGGACGGTCAGCGAGGCGGGAGAGAAGGCGTAGTCCTGCATCATCACCTGCTGCGTCGCCGCGGCGGCAGGGGCGGGAACCAGCGGCAGGTTCAGGAACAGCAGCAGGCCGGCGACGGCCAGGGCGGCGCGGCTCATCGGACGAACTCGATCGCGATTTCGACGCGCAGCCGCCGCCTCGCGAGCAGCCGCACGAGCCGTCCGGCCCGCCGCGGTTTCCGGTGGACCGGGGGCACGACGCCGACGGCCCAGACGACCACCCCGTGTTCGTCCTGGTGCCGGACGTCCCCGCGCAGGCGGACTTCCCGGCCGGCCACCCGGCCCTCGACCACGAAGGGATCTTCGGCGACTTCGTCGGCGGTGAAGGTCAGTTCGTCACCGCGGAACGCCCGGCCGAGGAAGGGGATTCCGGTCCGCAGCGAGCCGGGGTCGAAGGTGACCGTGAGCGCCGAGCCGGGCGTCCAGTGCCCGCCGGTCGCGGCGAGCCGGCCGCGGACCAGGGGCGGCCGCGGGGAAACCTCGATGACGCAGCGGTCGCGGCGCAGGGTGTAGCCGGTCGCCGGCAGGACGGCGGTGTCGGGCATGGGGGTGGCCTCCGGGGAAGGGAGCGGGTGGCCCGGCCGGGAGACCGGGCCACCCGCGGGGACGGCGAAGCTCAGCAGCTCGCCTGGTTCAGCAGCGGCGTGAGCACGTTTTCGAGCCACACCGTGTGCGTCTTGATGTACTGGTCGAGGTTCAGCAGGTCGGTCACCTGCTGGCCCAGCGACTCCTCGAGGTGCGCGCTCTTGATGTGCGCGACGATCGGGGCGAGGGTGTCGGTGACGACCTGGCCCGCCGACCCGTCGAACGCCGGGGCGAGCACGGTTTCCAGCCACACCGTGTGGGTCTTGATGTACTGGTCCAGGTTGAGGATGTCCTGCACCTGCTGACCCGGTGAGGTCTCCAGGTGCGCGCTCTTGATGTGGTCGAAGATCGGCTGCAGGACCGACTTCGGCACGCAGGAGCCGCCGCCGGCGGGGGTGGTCGGCGCCGGCATCGTGTGGGTCGGGGCCGTGGTCGGCGCGGACGTCGGGGCCGACGTCGGCGGGGTCGTGGTCGGGGCCGTGCCGGTCACGGTGATCGTGGCCTTCATGTCCGGGTGGATCGCGCAGTAGTAGGAGTAGGTCCCGGCCTTGGTGAAGGTGTGGCTGAACGTCTGCCCGGTCTGCAGGGTCGGCGAGGTGAACTTCTCCGGCCCGTCGGTGACCACGACGTTGTGCGGCGCGGTGTCGTGGTTGGTCCACGTCACGGTGTCGCCCACCGAGATGGTCAGGCTCGCCGGGCTGAACTTGTAGCCCATCGCGTCGACGGACTTCGTCGTCGGCGTGGCAGCCGGTGCCGCGGCACCGCCGGCCTGCTCCGCGGCGAGGCCTTGGTAGAGCGGTACCGCGAGGGGACCCTGCTTGGCGAGGGCGGCGAGGTCGACGTTCGCGGCCTGGCTCGGCGCGGCCTGTTCGGTCTGCCCGCCGCGAAGCGTGGAGAGGCTGACCAACGCCGTCGCCAGGGCGACGATCGCCACGGCGATCGGCCAGTTCCGCCGTCGCCGCACCACCTCCGGCTGCTCGGGGGCGGTGGGGGTGGGGTTGTCCATCGAGGGACTCCTTTCGGGGGATCAGCGGCCGGGGCTGGCCGTGACGAGGAAGCTCGCCGCGAGGAGGACCACGAGCACGAGCGTGGTCTCGGCGGCGACGGAATAGACGAACGGGCGGACGGTGCCGGCGTCCCCGCGCAGGACGACGGCGAAGTCGAGGCGGCGGCCCACCCAGCTGCGGCTGGCCTGCGCGATGAGCAGCACGACGGCGAGCACGGCGAGCTTGACCAGCAGGGTCTGGCCGTAGGAGGTGCTGAACACCCGGCCGAAGCTGCCGATGGTCTGCCACGCGAGCACCACGCCCGCGGCGACCACCACGGCGACCGACGTCATCGCCAGCTTCGAATACCGGGGGACGACCGTGGCGAGCTCTTCGGGGTCACGGCGGGCCAGGACGCCGAACAGCAGTACGGCGAGGCCGCCGATCCACGCCGACGCGCCCGCGAGGTGCGCGAGGTCCGCGAGCTGCGTCAGCCACGGCCGGGTGCTCTCCACCGCGTGGCCGGTGAGCCCGGTCGTGCGCAGCAGCCCGAGCAGGACGGCGCCGGCCCCGGCGCGCCAGGGCAACGCCGTCGCGGCGGCGCGGCCGCGTTGCAGCAGCCAGGCCAGCACCACGCCGCCGAGCAGCCACAGCAGCGCCCTGGCGAACCAGATCCGCCCGAACTGGCTGTCCAGTGCCTGGCGGAGCAGGTCCAGGGCGAAGAGGTCGCCGGGCGGGCGTTGCGCGGCCCACGCCGCCTGCAGGCCCAGGCCGGCGAGCGTGCCGAGCAGGCCGAGGAGCCAGCCGGTCACCAGCACCGAACGGGCACCGCGGTGACCGGCTCCCGTCGGCCACAGCACGGCCAGGAACAGCAGCCCGCCGGCGAACAGCGTGAGGCCGGCGTAGTCGACGGTGCGGGCGAGGACGTACCAGGCCTTGACGGGTTCCACGCTCACCGTCCATTGGGGACGGTCGGGGCCGGGACGCCGACGGCGGCGGCGGGCACCATCGCCGGTTCGAGGCCGCCGTCGGTCGTGCGGCAGTACCCGAGGACGAGCGCGCCGACGCCGCCCGGCCCGGTCACCCCGAGGCCGGTGGTGACGGATCCGAGCAGGGGCAGGCCGCCGACGGTGTCCAGGACCTGCTGCGTCACGCCGGGTTGGCACGGCGGCACGTCGGTGCCCGGTGGTGGCACCGGGGTCGTCGGCGGGGGCGTGGGTTGCGGTGAGCCGGGATCCGGGGGCGCGGGGGTCGGTACGACGTCGATGCCGCCCGGCATCGAGGGCATCGACGGCATGGCCGGGGCCGGCACGTCGCCGGCGGGGACCGCGGGCAGCGGGACCGGCGGCACGTCCGCCGGGGGCAGACCCGGCGGAAGTGATGGCGTCGCGGGGGTTTCCGGGGTGGCGGGGTGCCCGCCGTCCGCGACCACCGGCGGCGTGGCCGCCCCGGCGGTGCCACCGGGCCGCAGGCCGATGCCGGACGCGTAGCCGACGACGATCACGACCGCGCCGGCCAGGCTCGCGGCGATGACGTGGTCACGGCGCAGGGCGGGTCCTCGCACGGTTTCGGCCTCCAAAGAACGGGAATACGTGCCCCGGTAAAGGGATTTGCGGCAATCCGGAGCGGTGGGAAAGAACGGGATGTGGGGAGCAGAAAACCAGCCGTCACGTTTCGGGGGGTGATCTTCACATGAAGGCCAGGTAAAGTCGGCGGCCTCGCTGGCGGCTCGGGACGGTGAGAAGTTGAGCCGAACGCCCCGGACGCTGCGCCGTTCGGGTGTCCGCAGTGGCGAACCAGTGGAGTAGCGGCCCGTTTTGCCCGGTTCGCGGGCGAGCGTCCGCCGCGGCGGTGAGAATTGCTTAACACAGCCGTTTCACGGCTTCCGTTGCCTGGCCGGGCGTGCTGGCTACGGTTTGCCTGTCGCACGAATTCCCCAGAACGCGAGGAAATCATGACTTCCCGCTTGTCTTTCCGCGTCCGGATCGCCGCCGCGCTGGCGGCCGCCTGCTGCGCGGTCCTGCTCGGCGCGCCCGCGGCGGACGCGCACAGCGTCCTGGTGTCGAGCACTCCGGCCAAGGACGCGGCGATCACCACTTCCCCGGCCGAGGCCGCGCTCGTGTTCAACGAGCAGGTCGAAAACCAGTTCACCGAGCTCGCCGTGCTCGGCCCCGACGGTACTTCGCACTGGGAGGCGGGTCCGGTGTCCGTTGTGGACGCCCGGGTGTCCGCGCCGCTGCGCCCGCTCGGCCCGGCGGGCGTCTACACCATCCGGTACCGGGTCACCTCCGCCGACGGGCATCCGGTCTCCGGCTCGATCCCGTTCCGGCTCACCGTCGCGGGCCCGGGCGCCGCGCCGCCGGCGGCCGCGGTGCCGGTCGCCGCGGGCGCGGCGGGCCCGGGCGGCGACGGTTCGATGCCGCTGTGGCCGTGGATCACCGGGGGAGCCGTGCTGCTCGGGACCGGGTTCGCGGTGGCCAGGAGGCTCGCGCGCGCGAACGCGTGAGCGGGGGTGTGCCGCGGCCGCCGTCCGGGTAACCCGCGCGCATGACGAACCTCGACGACACCACGACCGCGAAGCTCGACGAATTCGTGCTCGCCCGGCTCGCGGAGGACGAAGAGCGCGTCCGAGCGGGCGAACTGCCGCTGATCGACGAAGCCGAGCGGCGCGGACGGCTGCGGATCATGTACGCCGACGACGGGGACGGGCTGCTGCTCGCCGGCGGGCCGGTCGAAGCGATGGAAGACCGTCACCCGGTGCCCTTCGCCGAGAAGGCCGAGTTCCTGCGCCGCGAGATCCGCGACGCCCACGACGACGCGTCGGTGAAGTTGATCGCGTCCGTGTACGAAGCCCACCCCGACTGGCGCGACGAATGGCGTTCCTGAGGTCTTCGCCGACCGCGACGACGGCGGACGGCGGCTCGCCGCGGAGCTGTGGCGCCGCGACTGGGCGGACCCGCTCGTGCTCGGACTCGCCCGCGGCGGCGTCCCGGTGGCCGCCGTCATCGCCCGCCGGCTCGGCGCCGAACTGGACGTCGCGGTGGCCCGCAAGATCGGCGCGCCGGGGCGGCGGGAGTACGGCGTCGGCGCCGTGACCGCCGACGGCCCGGCGATCTACGACGAAGCCGGCCTGCGCGCGCTGAAGCTGACGGCCGCCCGGATGGCACAGGCGGAGAGCCGGGAGCGGGCGGAGGCGCGCCGCCGGCTCGCGCGCTACCGCGCCGGCCGGGCGCCGGTCCGCCTGACCGGCCGTGACGTCCTCCTCGTCGACGACGGGCTGGCCACCGGCGTCACCGCGACGGCGGCGCTGCGTGACGTCCGGGCGGCCGGCCCGCGGAAGGTCGTCTTCGCCGCGCCGGTCGCCGCCCCGGGTGCGGCCGCGCGGCTGCGGGAGGAAGCCGACGACGTCGTCTGCGTCGCCGAACCGCCGGGATTTCGCGCGGTCGGCCAGTGGTACGTCGATTTCCGCCAGGTCGGCGACGAAGACGTGCTGCGCCTGCTCGGCCGGTGACCGTCGGGAATCCACAGAGGACGGGCCGTGACGTGCTGCTCCACCCGGGGTACACCGGGTTGACCGAGTGGGTGACGGGGTATCACCCGGCGAAGGCACCGACCGGATGGGCAGGCGCGCGATGATCGAACGGGACGGGCTCGGCGCGGCGGCGCGCGGGCTGAGGCAGTACCTGCTGGGCGTCGCGGCCAAGCTGGACGTGCCGGCCTGGTTCTGCGAAGTCGACGTGCCGGCCGGCGCCTACCTGGCGCTCGAGCGGCGGCTGGCGCGGTTCCCGGACCACGAGACGGCACTGCTGTGGGACGAGGGGGACGGCTGGTCCGCGGCGGTCGAGTCGGCGACGGGCGAAGACGTGATCGTCCTGGCCTACCTCGGCGAGGACGTCCTGCCGACCGCGGAAACCGTCGTGGCCTTCGTCCTGGACCTCTACGGCGAAGCGTACCCAGGACAGCCGGACCCGCCGGGCTTCCGCAGACCGGGCGCCCCGGACGGCTTCGACGAACGCCTGGCCGCCTACGCCGGTGACACGGTCGCCCTGCCCGAGGGCTACGCCTGAGTCAGCGCGGTGGCAGCACGCAGAACTCGTTCCCCTCCGGGTCGGCGAGGACGATCCACGGGTCGTCAGGCGGGTCGTCGAGGACCTTCGCCCCCAGCATCACCAGCCGTTCCACCTCCGCGCGCTGGTCGCGGTCCACCGGCGCGAGATCGAGGTGCAGGCGGTTCTTCCCGGCCTTCTCCTCGGGGACCGGCTGGAACAGCAGCGCCGGGCCGCCGTCGAAGTCGATTTGGCGGTACGTCAGCCCGTGCGAGTCGGTCCACGTGCGGGTCTTGCCGTTCCCCAGTGCCTTTTCCCAGAACTCGGCGAGCAGGTCGGGCTGACGGCAGTCGACCGCCACGGCGAGGATGCGGGTGGCCGTCATGCGCCCGCCACGATCCGGTTGACGGCTTCGGCCACCAGCTCCGGTTCGGCGACCGTCACCGTCAGGCCGGGGTGGCGGATCCGGCCCCACGGGTCGATCCCGGCCACCGGCTCGCGGAACCGGAGGCACACGCCACCCCGCGTCGTGGTGCCGAACGTCAGGCCGCGGTCGGCGAGCGAAAGCCGGACGCCGAGGCCACGCAGGACGCTGTACGGACCGGTCGCCTCCGCGCCGGCCAGGTTGCTCAGCGGGGTCTCCACCAGCCACGGGCCCAACCGGACGCGCAGGCCGGTGGCGTCGAGTTCCAGGCCGCTGCGTGCACCCAGGACGCGGCGCAGCCACGGGAACGGGACGTCGAAGTCCGCGTGCATCCGGTAGTGCACGACGACGGTGGGGTGACCCACCGCCGCCGTGCCGCCGGCCGTCATGCCCCGCCACCCAAGGGCGGGACGTCGGTGTCGTCGTCGGGGGCGCTCTCGGGCTCCCGCCACTCCTCGGCGCGGGACGGGCCGTTGCCCTGCAGGGTCCCGCGCAGCTCGGCCTTCAGCGCGTCGTCCTCGCGCGGCGAATGCTGGTCGCTTTCGCGGTGCATGGGAACCTCCTTCACGCGGTGTCCTTCCCCGGCTACCCGGTCGGCACCTGCCGAAACTCCCAAGATCACCGGGCGGCGCGCCGGGCGGCCACGATGCCGAGCACCAGCCCGGCGGCCGCGGTGAGCCCGTGCAGCCAGTTGTCGGCCCAGTTCAGGTTGACCGGGTCATCCGGGTTGCCGACCGCGGTGGCCAGGACGCCGTACGCGGTCATCCCGGTGAAGCCGACGAACAGCACCCAGCAGTAGATGATCGAGCCGGTGCGGCGGGTCGCGGCGAGCAGCCCGAGCACGCCGACGGCCGTGTGGACCATGTTGAGCAGCGAGGTCAGGCTGAAGATCCACACCGCGCGGCTCGTCTCGTGCCCGACCGCGGCGGTTTCCGGCGTCAGGAACCCGGCGATCCCGAGTGCGAGGTAGAGCAGTCCCAGCACGGCGACGGCCGGGCGCAGCCACGCCGGCGCGGTCCGGCGGCGGGTTTCGGCGGACGTCATGGGTGCCTCCTTTGTCCGTTCCCGCCCGGATACCCGCCGGGACGGGCGGGAAACGGCGGAGTGGAAGGGCCGGACGGCGGGCTGGGGTGCCGCCGTCCGGCCCGTGGCCGGGACCCGCGCCGGTCCCTGCAGCCAGGACGCGGGCCCCTGGTCTCAGGGGGAACGCCAGTCGTGACCGCGGTACGCGGTCCCGTGCTGGGCGCCCATCAGGAGCAGGCCGCCGTCGACGACGAGCGACGTGCCGGTGATGTAGCCGGCCGCCGGGGTGGCCAGGAACGCGACCGCGGCCGCCACCTCGGCCGCGTGGCCGGGGCGGCCGAGCGGGATGCCGGGCCGGTCCTGCTCGCGCGGGTCGGCGTCGGCCTGCCCGGTCATCGGCGTCGAGATTTCGCCGGGAGCCACCGAGTTCACGGTGATGCCGTGCTCGGCCAGCTCCAGCGCGAGCACCTGGGTCAGCCCGCCCGCCCCGGCTTTGGCGGCGCAGTAGGGCGCGGCGCCGACCCGGGGGACGTGCTCGTGGACGCTGGTGATGGTGATGATCCGGCCGCCGTGCCCGGCGTCGATCATGTGCCGCGCGGCGCGTTGGGAGAGCAGGAAAACGCCGTCCAGGTCGACGTCGAGGACTTCGCGCCACTTCTCGTAGCTGAGGTCCAGCACGAGCTGGCCGCTGCCGGTGCCGGAGCAGTTGACCAGGACGTCGATGCCGCCGAGGTCTTCGGCGAACGCGTCGACGACGTCGGCGGCGCCGGGCAGCTCGGTCAGGTCGAGCTTCCGGACGTGGGCGGCCACGCCGTGCGAACGGGCCTCGGCGGCGGTTTCCTCCGCGCCGCCGGCGTCGGAGTGGTAGGTGATGCCGACGTCGAGGCCGCCACCGGCGAGGGCCACCGCGACCGCGCGGCCGATGCCGGAGTCGGCTCCGGTGACAATGGCGCGTCGTGGCGAAGCGGCTTCGGCGGGCAGAGGAGCCGGGAGCGACACGGGCATCTCCTTTCGTCACCGGTCGGCTACCACCCCGGCGGGGGACTAAACGCGCCGGCCGCGGGGTACTCCGGCCGGATGAGACTGGCCGTGCTGGACATCGGGTCGAATTCGGCCCAGCTGCAGGTGGTGGACGTGTCCGCGGGGGCGCCGCCGCTCCCGGCGCACGCGGTGAAGGAACCGACGCTGCTCGCCGAAGAGCTGCTGCCCGACGGGACGCTGAGCGACGACGGGATCGAGCGGGTGACGTCCGCGGTCGGCCGGGCGGTGGACGCGGCGGTCCGGCTCGGCGTCGACCACCTGTACCCGTTCGTCACCGCCGCCGTCCGCGACGCGGTGAACCGCGACGAGGTGATCGACCGCATCCAGGCGGGATCCGGGATCCGGCCCCAGTTCCTCTCCGGCGAGCAGGAGGCGCGGCTGACGTACTTCGCCGCCCGCCGCTGGTACGGCTGGTCGGCCGGGCGGCTGCTGCTGATCGACATCGGCGGCGGCTCGATGGAGCTGGTCCTCGGCCGGGACGTCGAGCCGGAGCTGGCGGTGTCGCTCCCGCTGGGCGCGGGCCGGCTCACCCGCGAGTTCCTTTCCGCCGACCCGCCGACGCGCAAGCAGGTGAAGGCCCTGCGCCGACACGTCCGCGACACCCTGTCGGAGGTCCTGGACCGGCTGCGCTGGGAAGGCCCGCCGCGCCGGGTCGTGGCGACGTCGAAGACGTTCAAGCAGCTGGCCCGCCTCACCGGTGCCCCGCCCCAGCGCAAGGGCCCGTTCGTCACCCGGGAGCTGGTGGTCGCGGACGTCCGCGAGTGGATCCCGCGGCTGGCCCGCGTGCCGGCGGCGGAACGGGCGGGGCTGCGCGGCATTTCGAAGCCGCGGGCCCGCCAGGTGGTGGCCGGCGCGGTGGCGGCGGAAGTGACGTTGTTCGCGCTGGACGTGTCGAGCGTCGAGGTGTGCCCGTGGGCGCTGCGGGAGGGGATCCTGCTGCGGCACCTGGAACAGCTCGCCGAATCGACGCCGTTGCCGCTGCAGCCGCTGACCCGCCACCCGGACGCCACGGTCCGGCCGCTTCATCCGGTGGGGGAGCAGCCGGTGCCGTCCTGAGCGTGTGTGTCGGCCGCCGGACGGGGTAACCGGGCCGTTCCCCGAACGGAAGGAGAGCTCCCGTGAGCAAGCCGAACCCGATCCAGCTGCAGAAGTACCTCTCCGGCGTCGACTACCCGGCCAAGCGGGACGACCTGGTGCGGGCGGCCGAAAAGAACGGCGCCGACTCGGACACCCTGGACGTCGTGCGCGGGCTGCCCGACCGGACCTACGAGGGGCCGAGCGGCGTGAGCAAGGAGATCGGTGGCTGACCTCCGCACGGCCCGGGCGGATGCCGCCCGGGCCGGCACAGCCCGCGGCGCAGCAAGCCGGGCGATCGCCGGGTGGTGAACTGCTGCACGACGTGGAAGTCGCGGCTGTCCTCGTCGTGCACGACGGTCGCCGCGAGATTGCCGGGGAACCGGGCGGCCTCGGCGGTGGCCCCGCGCGCCCATTCGGCGAACTCGTCGATCCGGCCCGGCTTGTAGACCGCCGTCACCGGTTCCTCCCGGGGATCGCGGTGTTCTCGTGTGCCCGAAGTGGACATGGGGCTACCCGGCCGTCGACAGGGCGACTCCTGGCTGAGCGAGTGCGGTGACCGCGCGGCAGACGTCCGCGGGGTCTATCGTGTCGAGGCAGGGATGGCCCGGGACCGGGCACACCCGGGCGCGGCTGGCCCGGCAGGGTGCCTGCTGGTCGCCCAGCACCACCGTGGGGACGCCGTACGGCGCCCACCGCTGCGCCGGCACGACCGGGGCGAACAGCGACACGACCGGCGTGCCCGCCGCCGCCGCGAGGTGGGCCGGGCCCGTGTTGGGCGCCACCACGACCTGGGCGCCGGACAGCACTGCCGCCAGCTCGGCCAGCGAGGTCCGGCCGCCCAGGTTCACCCCCGACGTCCCGGCCACGTGCTGGGTCAGGGCCCGTTCCGACGGCGCGCCCGTCACGAGCACCCGGCGCCCGTCGGCGGCCAGCTCCCGCACCAGCCGGCGGCTCCAGCCGGCGGACGGCTGGCGGGCGGGCACCGACGCGGCCGGGTGCACCACGACGTACGCCCCGCCCCCGGTCAGCCTGCTGGTGTTCGGCAACGGGCGCCGCAGCGCCAGGGCGCCGTGGTCGTCCGGCGGCAGCGAAAAGCCCGCCGCTTCGGCGAGCGACAGCATGCGCACCGGTTCCGGCGGATCGCCGTCGACGCGGTGACGCAGGTCGAGCAGGCTGCCCGGGTAGTCCTCGGAAATCGCGCCGATCCACGGCACCCCGGCTTGCCGCAGCAGCAGCGCCAGCGGCAACGGCGACTGGTGGAACGACGTCAGGACCAGCGCGCGGTCGAACGACTTCGCCCGGATCAGCTCGACGAACGCGCCGGTGTCCTCGGCGGTCACGGGGGGCGGCTCGGGGTCGATCCACGGCGCCGTCCACGTGAGCACCTCGTCCACACCCGGCAGCAGCTCGGCGGCGGCGCGGCCGTGCGGGCCGGCCAGCAGTGTCACGTGCGACGCGGACGCGGCGACCGCGCGGACGCAGGGCCCGGCGAGCAGGACGTCCCCGAGGTTGTCCTGGCGGGCGACGAGCACCCGGGTCATCCGGCGACCCCGGCCACGCGCAGCGCTTCCGACAGGTCGCGGGCGACGGCGGCGTCCCGGCGTGCCCGGGCGATCTCCGGCTCCAGCGTCCGGGCGGTCGGTACCAGCACCGCGCGGGCGCCCGCGGCGAGCGCGGCGTCGACGTCGGCGCCGGTGTCGCCGATGAGCACGCAGGACGCCGGATCGACGCCGAGCTCGCCGGCCGCCCGGAACACCATGCCGGGGGCGGGTTTGCGGCACGCGCAGCCGTCGCCGTCGTCGTGGACGCAGACCTGCCACGTGCCGAACGGACCGAAAAGCTCCTGGACGCGGGCGTTCACCGCGTCGAGCTGTTCGGGCGTGATCAGTCCTTTCGCGACTCCCGACTGGTTGCTCACCACGCCGACCGGGATGCCGCGGTCACGCAGTTGTCGTACAAGATCGACGGCGCCGGGTACCGGGCGGACGCCGTCCGGGTCGTTCAGGTACGGGACGTCGACGATCAGCGTGTCGTCCCGGTCGAACAGCACCGCGACCGGCGGCCGGGGCCGCCGGGCCGCGATTTCCCCGCGCAGCCGGTGGTAGCACGCCGCGGGCGGGATGAGGACGCTGGTGACGACCATGCGCGCGACTTCGCCGGGCGTCCGCGGGCCCGGGAGGATCCGCCGGGTGGCGAACTCCGCGGTCAGCCCGGCCCAGACCCCGGCCGCCAGCAGCGCTTTCCCGCGCTGCCGCAGCACCGGCAGCGTGAGCGCGGCCAGACCGGCCACTGTGGACAGTGCGTGCCGGCCGAGCCGGCCGTGCCCGGCGCCGGTGCGCTGGCGCCACAGCACGCCGTGCTTGCGCCGCATCAGCGCGTTGTCGGCGTTGCCGCGCTGGGCTTTCAGGCTGGAGAAGAACCCGGCCCGGCGAGCCGGGTGGGTGGTCAGCCGGGTGCCCTGGTCGATCCGGTGCCCGGCCTCGGCGACGCGCAGCGCGAGATCGGAATCTTCGCGGAACGCGCGCGGGAACCGTTCGTCGAAACCGCCGGCTTCGACGAGCGCGCTGCGGCGGTAGGCCATGTCGGCGGTGATCCACCGCGCGTGCTCGAGTCCCGCGGTGCCGCGTTCGTCGTCGGTGGGACGGCGGTCCGCGGGCAGCGGGACGGTGATCCGGCCCTGGGACGCGGCGACGTCCGCCGGCAGCGGCAGGAGGTCCTCGGCGAGCCGCCGGGGCCAGTCGGGCGCGAGCACGACGTCGTCGTCGACGAAGGCGATCCACTCGCTCTTCGCGGTGCGCCAGCCGAGGTTACGGGCCGCCGCGGGGCCGCGCCCGCCGGAGCGGAGTACGCGCACACCGCCGGGCACGTCCAGATCGGACGTTCCCGGCGGCGTGCGGTCGTCGACGACGAGGATTTCCGCCGGTCGCGGGCCTTCCCCGCCGAGGAGGGTGTCCAGCAGTGGCCGAAGCGTCTCCCGGCCCGTCGTGGGGATCACCACGGTGTAGTCGAGCGAAGCAGTCACCGCAGCGGGCTACCCGCTCGACGGCCGATCAAACGGCGTGTCGAACTCCTCGCGCCCGGGTAACCGGCGGGCGAGGAGAAGGAGGTGCGGATGATCGAGATCCGGAATCCGGCCGACGGCAGCGTGGTGGGCAGGGTGCCGGCCGCGGGCGAAGACGAGATCGACGCGGCGCTGGCGCTGGTGAACCGGACCCGGGCGCAGTGGGCCCGGACGCCGGCCGCCGAACGCGGCGCGCTGCTGCACACCGCGGCGGAACGGCTGCGAGCCCACGCCGATGAACTGGCGAAAGCGAACGAAGCGGAGACCGGCCGCCCGGCCGGCGAAGCCCGCGAAGGCGTGCTCGCCGGCGCGGGCACTTTGGACCAGTACGCCGAACTCGGCCCGGTCCACCGCGGCCGCAGCCTGCTCGGCGACGTGGGCGCGACGGACCTCATGGTGCCCGAACCGCGCGGCGTCGTCGTGGCGCTCACGCCGTGGAACGACCCGGTCGCGGTCGCCTGCGGGTTGCTGGGGGCGGCGCTGGTCACCGGGAACACGGTGGTGCACAAGCCGAGCGAGCGCGCGCCGCACACCGGTCAGCTGCTCGGCGAGGTGCTCGGGGGCGTGTTCCCGGCCGGCGTGCTGCAGACGCTCCACGGCGACGGCGGGGTGGGCGCGATCCTGGCGATGCGCGACGACGTCGACGTCATCGCCCACGTCGGCAGCACGGCGACCGGCCGGTCGATCGCGGCGAGCGCGGCCGCGACGGGGGCGAAGACGTTGCTGGAGAACGGCGGCAACGACCCGCTGGTGATCGACGCGGACGTCGACCCGGTGTGGGCCGCGGGCCAGGCGGCGCTGGGCGCGTTCGCCAACTCGGGGCAGATCTGCGTCGCCGTCGAGCGGATCTACGTGTGTTCCGCGGTCGCCGAGCCTTTCCTGGACGCGCTGGTGAAGGAAGCCTCGTCCCGGACCTTGGCGCCGCTGGTGGACCGGCGGCACCGCGACCACGTCCATGCCCACGTGACGGACGCGCTCGACCGGGGCGCCCGGCTGCTGACCGGGGGAGAGATCCCGGACGGCCCCGGAGCGCACTACCCGGCGACGGTCCTCACCGATTGCGCGCCGGACCTGCGGGTGATGACGGAGGAGACGTTCGGCCCGGTGGCCCCGGTGCGGGTCGTCGACGGTTTCGACGAGGCCCTGGCCGAAGCCGCCTCGGGCGAATACGGCCTGGCGGCGACGGTGCTGACGGGGTCGATGGCGCACGCGCAGCGCGCGTGGCGAGAGCTGCCGGCGGGCACGGTCAAGGTCAACAACGTGTTCGGCGGCGCGCCCGGCGGGGCCGCGCACCCACGCCGCCGCAGCGGGAACGGGTACGGGTACGGGCCCGAGCTGCTCGACGAGATGACCCAGACGAAGCTCGTGCACATCGCCCCGCCGGCATGACCGAACGGAGCGAGAGATCCGCCGCCGCCCGGGATCGGCGGGGTTCGGGCGGGGAGGAGAGTGCGGGCGCGGTGCGGGAGAGCGGCGGTTCGCCGGCGGGGGCCGATGGGCACGACCGGGATCGCGGCGAGGCGCTGGGCAGCGGTTTCTCCTCGGGCGCGGGGCCGAGCGCCCCAATGTGGCGTTGGTTGCGTCCAGCGCACCCAATGTGGCGTTGGGGGGGGGGGGGGGCCCCCCCCCCCCCCGGGGGG